>JBEDUI010000124.1:0-34559 GCA_040414495.1 Mycobacteriales bacterium | reverse complement strand
ACTAGTCAACAAAGCCGAAATCATCTACACCACCACCCCCGCAAGCCACACCTATAGGTTTACTCTGCTCGGCCACGACGTCCGCCTCACGACGCGTGTCCAGACCTATACCTGGAACTGGGGCGACAGCACACCGTCAACCACGACCACCACACCCGGCGGGCCATACCCCAACTTCGACGTGACCCACACCTACACAACAGCCGGCACCTGCAATATGAGACTGGGTCTCACCTACGCCGCCACCTACACCGTCGACGGCGGCCCGTCACAAACCATCCCCGGCACCGCCACGATCACCAGCCAACCCAAACCCTTAACCGTCCACACCGCCCACAGCGTGCTCGTCCAGGGGAATCACTGAGGGTCGTATGACTCTGCTCCAGCCATTGGAGCAGAGACACAGGTCGTACGGAGAGACATTGGCTGGCACGGCCCGCCGTCGTTGGATTGGGGCCGGCATCCCGTCTCGGCCGACAGCGGTCCTGGGGCCCCTGCAGCCGGTTTCGAGGCGGCGCGCGGCCGGACTTTGTGCAAAGAGGCGCGGCCGGGTTTGGGGACAAAGGGCGAGGCGGGTTCGGAGTGCGGCTTCAATGCGACGCGGGCCTTAGCGGATTCGAGGCGGCCAGCGGTCGGGCGGCTGGTTCGAGACGCGCGGGTTGGCCAGCTCCTCGTTGGTAGCGGATTTCTGGTTCCGGTAACAACGAGCCGGCCCGGCCTTTAACGACTAATAGATCCGTACTTTGATCTGACAAACTCGCCGTTCACGCGCTAAGAAGATCACTACGCAAGAAAAGGGCCGAGACGGGCGACACAGTCGGTCCACCCTTGTTGGTGATTGTCTCGCGTTTCCGCATCCGGATTTCCCGTGTGCTCAAGAATTATCTCCGTGCCATCGGGCACTGACCGGAAATTCACCGCGACCTGAGTCTCATCCGGCTCGCCGTCCCAAACCCAGGTGAACGCCAACCGGGTCGACTCCTCGATCTCCAGATACCGACCACTGACCCCGACGTGCTCGGATACGAAGTGAAATCCCCCGCCGACATGGGCGTTGATCTCGTAACTAGCGGGAAACGGCCAGAACCAGCCAGCCATCGCGGCCGGGTTCAGCCAGGCCTGGAACACCTTAGACACAGGGGCTTCCACCGCCGTAACAAACCTGGCCGTCAGCACGCTCCCGTCCTTTCCCAAAACGTGAAACAACACGGTTAGTGACTGTGCAGTTACGCTCCAGCACCTATTGCGCGAGTAACACCGTAGAAATTACCGCCTCTCGACAGTCGCAAGTGGAACAGCGGTGAAGAATCTCACAGGCCAGTAAAACGGCACACTCATGATGGCGAAAGTCGAGACAGGTCACATCTGATCAAGATCCTGCAACATCATGCCGCGTCCACTTGCCCCAATGGGCAGCTCACGCGTACGAATGCATTGGTTCGCGGTGCGCGCTGGTAAGCCCAGTGGCGTTCATGGCAACGATGCCACCCGCGTGCAGCGCCAGACCAGGCGCGTGGGCGGGAATTGAGAAGCTTCGCACGGGGTGGAAGGTGGATTGCCGGTGGACGCCGCGACGGCGACCGTCACGACTGTGCGGAGTGCAGCTGCGAGGCTGGACCGGCTGCCTATCTGTTCCTGGCATCGCAAGCTTGTAATTCTTGTCGGAATCGGAACCTTTTTCGATCTCTACGAAGTGTTTCTCGGCGGTGTGCTCGGCACCACCCTTACCGATCAATGGCATCTCGGCTCGACCGGAAAAGCATTCGTCATCAGCTCCGGTTTCATCGGCATGTTTGTCGGCGCGATCGCCCTTGGTGTGCTGGCTGACGTGTTCGGCCGCCGCCGTATGTTCCTACTCAACCTCGGTATTTATTCGCTGTTCTCACTCTTGGCCGCCGCCGCGCCGAACGTTCAGACATTGGTCGCCCTGCGCATTCTGGCCGGCCTCGGACTCGGTGCCGAGCTGACGCTGGTCGACACCTACCTGGCCGAGTTTCTGCCCCGTAAGTCGCGCGGTCGCTACATTTCCTGGGCCTACACCATCGGTTTCGTCGCCGTGCCGATCGTCGCCCTGGCCGGGGCGCGACTGGTCGCCGGTCACGATCTGGCCATCAGTGGCTGGCGGTGGCTGCTGGTCATCGGGGGGCTCGGCGCGTTCGTCCTGTGGCTGCTGCGTCGCCGGCTGCCCGAATCGCCGCGCTGGCTGGCGACCCACGGCCGAGGCGACGAGGCCGGCGAGGTTATCGACGACATCGAGGCCCAGGTCCGTAAGGCCACCGGCAGTGAACTCGCGCCGGCCGCCCGCATTCCGGACGAGCCGCCGGTCCGGCTGTCGCTGGCGACCATGTTCGGTCCTACATACCGGCGTCGGACGATCATGCTGTGGATCTTCCAGGTCCTGCAGACGGTCGGCTATTACGGCTTCGGCTCGCTGGCCCCGATCGTCCTGGTTTCCAAAGGCTTCTCGGTCGTCGACTCGCTCGGGTACGCGGCCCTGTCGTACATCGGCTATCCGGTCGGCTCGGCCCTGGCCATACCGTTGATCGAACGGTGCGAACGCAAGTCGCTGATCATCGGCTCGGCGTTGGGGATCGCGGCGTTCGGCGTGATCTTCGGCGCGGCCGCGGACACGTCGCTGATCGTCGTCGCCGGGTTCCTGCTCACCGTCTGCAGCAACATCTTCTCGAACGCGTACCACGTCTATCAGGCCGAGATCTTCCCGACGCGGATCCGTTCCAGCGCCATCGGCATCGCGTACTCGCTGTCCCGCGCGACCTCGGCAGTCCTGCCATTCATCGCCATCGCCGTGCTCGACCACCTCGGCTCGACCGTGGTGTTCGTCGGCTCGGCCGTACTGATGCTCGTACTGTGCCTCAACGTCTCCGTGCTCGGGCCGAACAGCACCGGACGCAGCCTCGAACAAGCGGCCGTTCAGAAATAGCGTCCGGGCCGGGGTTCAGCCGACGGCCTGGGCCCGCGCGGCCAGGTGCAACCGGGTATAGGCCAGGGCCTCGACCAGATCCTCCTCGCGCCGGGCCCGGGTCGGCGCCCGGCGGGTGTTGATCTCCACGATCACCGAGCCGCTGAACCGCTGCTGCGCCAAGCGTCCCAGCACCTCGCCACACGGCTGCGTCCCGCGGCCGGGCACCAGGTGCTCGTCCTTACCCAGGCCAGTCCCGTCGCCCATGTGCACATGCGCCAACCGGTCGCCCATCGCTTCGCACAGCGCCAGTGAGTCGACCCGGGCCGTCGCGGCGTGCGACAGATCCAACGTGAGATGCGGGTACCCGGCCGCGACCGGCGACCAGTCCGGCGCGTACATCGACACCTCGCGAGCGCCCATCCGCAACGGGAACATGTTCTCCACCGCGAACCGCACCGGCGTGTCCTGCTGCAGCCGCGCCAACCGGGCCGCGAACGTACGGGCATAATCGACCTGCCAGCGGAACGGCGGGTGCACCACCACAACCCCGGCGCCGACCGTCTCAGCGACCGTCTGCGCCCGTCGCAGCTTGCCCCACGGCTCAGCGCCCCAGACCCGCTGGGTAACCATCAGGCACGGCGCGTGGATGGCGAGAATCGGCATGCTGTAGCGGTCCGAGAGCCGGCGCAACGCGTCCGGGTCCTGGCTGACCGGGTCGTTCCAGACCATGATCTCGATGCCGTCATAGCCGAGGTCGCTGGCCAACTCGAACGCCCCCGCCGTGGTGACCGGATAGACCGAGGCGGTGGATAGGCCTACCCGGGCCGCCGGGACGGCGACGGCATGACTTTCTCCGTCGGTCACAGGCCACACTCCGGGAAAGCGCTCGCAGGCAGGCTGCGGTGAGCGTGCTGCGGGCAATTGGTCACGTGTCCAGGGTACGGCGCGGACAAACCTCGTACGGAGGGTCAGGCGCGGTCCAGCCGATCGTACGGAGGATCAGGCGCGGTCCAGCCGATCGTACGGAGGGTCAGGCGCGGGCTGGCCGGTCGTACGGAGGGTCAGGCGCCGTCCAGCCAGTCCAGCCGGCGCAGGATCACGCCCTCGCGCAACGCCCACGGGCAGATCTCCAACGTGTCCACCTTGAACGCCCGCATCGCTGCCTCGGCCACCACCGCGCCGGCCAGCAGTTGATGCGACCGGGCCGCGCTCACGCCATCCAACTCGGCCAGGTCGTCCGAACCGATCCGGGAGATGAACGCCATCACCTGGCGCAACGCGGTGGCGTTCAGGAACCGCTGGGCCCGCGGACCGGCCGCCGACGGCGCGGCCCCGGCTAGTCGGGCCAGCGACCGGAACGTCTTCGAGGTGGCCGCGACCCGGTCCGGCCGCCCGGCCGACCGAATCTCCTTGACCCCAGCCGAAAGCACCTTCTCCACGTACTCCCGTAGCTCGGCCAGCGACGCCTTCGACGGCGGGTCCCCGACCAACCGCTCGCGGGTCAACCGGCCGGCGCCCAACGGCAACGACACCGCGGCATCCGGCTCCTCATCCAGGCCACCCGCCAACTCCAGCGACCCGCCACCGATGTCGAGCACCAGCAACCGCCCGGCGCTCCAGCCGAACCAGCGCCGTACCGCCAGGAACGTCAACCGGGCCTCATCGGCTCCACTGAGGACGGCCAGATCGACACCGGTCTCCTCGCGTACCCGGGTCAGCACCGCGGGCGCGTTGGTGGCGTCCCGAACCGCCGAGGTAGCGAACGCCAACAGGTCGTCGCACTTCAGCTTGGTGGCCGCAGCCCGGGCGTCGGCGACGGCTCGCACCAGCGCATCGGAACCCGCGTCGGACAGGTCGCCGGTTTCGGAGATCTGCTCGGCCAGCCGCAGTACGTGCTTTTCGGAGAGCGTCGGAGTCGGATGACCGCCACGTCGGGCGTCAACAACGAGTAGATGAACGGTGTTGGATCCCACGTCCAGGACACCCAACCGCATAGCTCAACCGTAGCGGACCTATCGTGTGCGGATGGGCGTGCCTCGCAAGAAGAACCTGCCGGTCGTGGATGATCCGCGCAGTCGGGAGACCGGGCTGGATTTCGCCCGGGAATGGATCGAATTCGTCGACCCGGCCGACCCCGAGCACGTCGTACGAGCCGACCTGACCTGGCTGTGTTCGCGGTGGACCTGCATCTTCGGCCAGGGCTGCTACGGCATCGACGGCGACCCGAGCGTGGGTTGCTGCAGCCACGGCGCGTTCTTCACCGACACCGCCGACGAGAAGCGGGTGCACAAGGCCGCCCGGGAGTTGGATCCGGTCACCTGGCAGTACGCCGGAGTGGCCGACCGCAAGGGCATCAGCGTGCGCGATTCGGTCGGTGACGAACACGACCGGAAACGCACCCGCAAGGTCAACGGGGCCTGCATCTTCCACAACCGCCCGGGTTTCGAGGGCGGGGCCGGGTGCGCGTTGCACGCCCTGGCGCTGCGGACCGGCCGGCATCCGCTGGAGACGAAGCCCGAGGTGTGCTGGCAGCTGCCGATCCGGCGCGAGCAGGAATGGGTGGAACGCCCGGACGCCACCAAGGTCCTGGTCAGCACGCTGACCGAGTTCGACCGGCGGTCCTGGGGCGGCGGTGGCCACGACCTGCACTGGTGGTGCACGTCCTCGCCCGAGGCGCACGTCGGGGGCGACCCGTTCTACGTTTCGTATGGTCCGGAGCTGACCGAGCTGATCGGCAAGGCCGCGTACGACGAGTTGGTCCGGCTGGCTGAATTACGGCTCAAGCGCGGGCTGGTCGCGCCGCACCCGGCCGGCGCCTAACAACGTGAACGGGGCGCCATAAAGGCACCCCGTTCACGTAATAAAAGACGTTCAGTCCTCGAACTTGTAACCCAGGCCGCGGACCGTCACCAGGTGCTGCGGATTACCCGGGTCGGGCTCAATCTTGGCCCGTAGCCGCTTGACGTGCACGTCCAGGGTCTTGGTGTCCCCGACGTAGTCGGCGCCCCACACGCGGTCGACCAGCTGTCCCCGAGTCAGCACCCGACCGGAGTTGCGGACCAGCAGCTCCAGCAGATCGAACTCCTTCAGCGGCAAGGCGACCTCGGCACCCCGGACCGTCACCACATGCCGGTCGACGTCGACCCGGACCGGGCCGGCCTCGATCGTGGTGGACGAAACGTCCTCCGGCTCGTTCCGCCGACGCAGCACCGCCCGGATCCGGGCGACCAACTCGCGGGAGGAGAACGGCTTGGTCACGTAGTCATCGGCGCCCAACTCCAGGCCCACGACCTTGTCGATCTCGCTGTCCCGGGCGGTCAGCATGATGATCGGAACGCTGGAACGGCTACGTAGCGTCCGGCAGACCTCGGTGCCGGACAAGCCGGGCAACATCAGGTCCAGCAACACGACATCGGTGCCACGCCGGTCGAACTGCTCCAGAGCATCCGGACCGGTTGCGGCGACATCGACCTCGAAGCCCTCTCGTCGCAGCATGTACGACAGAGGCTCGGAGAACGACTCTTCGTCCTCGACGACCAACACGCGGGTCACGCGGTTCCTCTCAGGTTGTCGACCCGGCTCCGCCGGGTCGCACTCGTGTCATCCACCTGACGCTGCCGAGTGGCCGCAGCATCAGTTGCCGGACTCCGCCCGGCCGCGGCGGCATCAGTGCCGGTCGCGGCTGAATCGGAGCCGGTACGAGTCGCGCCAGGGTCGGTTGTCCGACCGGCGCCAGCGTCAGCCGTACGGCCCCGCCGGGTCACCCTGGACTTGGCCGCACCAACGGCGTTGTCGACTCGGTTTTCGACCGGCTCGCGTTCGCGGGCGGTCACTGCGCGGACATCGTTGGCCGGCGGCCCCGCGGTCAGCGAGGGCACAGTTGTGGGAGCGCCCGCTTCGCTGGCGGCGGGCAGTCGCAGGGTGAACGTGGAACCGGAGCCCTCAACGCTCCAGACCCGGACACTGCCGCCATGGTTGCTGGCGACGTGCTTGACTATGGCCAGGCCCAGACCGGTGCCGCCGGTGGCACGGGAGCGGGCCGGGTCGGCGCGATAGAAGCGCTCGAAGATGCGTTCCAGGTCGCCATCGGCGATACCGATGCCCTGGTCGGCTACGGAGATTTCCACCTGGTCGACATCGTGGCGGCTGCCCGGCTCGTGGGCGTCGGCGCGCCGCAGCCGGGTGCCGATCGCGACCCGGGTACCGGGCGGACTGTAGGCGATGGCGTTGCCGACCAGGTTGACCAGCGCCATCACCAACTGCGGCTGGTTGCCGCGAACGGTCAGCTGCTCCTCGCCGCCGGTGACGACCGTGATCTGGCCAGTCTCGGCCGCGAGCCGGGTCGCCTCGACCGCCTCGCCGACCAACCGGTCGACCGACACGACGGTGGCCGAGGACGGCAACGGGTCGGCGCCCTGCAGCCGGGACAGCTCGATGAGCTCCTGGACCAGGCGGCCGAGCCGGCCGCCCTCCTGCTGCATGCGGGCGGCGAACCGGCGTACCGCCTCGGGATCGTCGGAGGCGTCCTGCATCGCCTCGGCCAACAGCGTCATCGCGCCGACCGGTGTCTTGAGCTCGTGGCTGACGTTGGCGACGAAGTCGCGGCGGACCGCGGCCAGGCGCTGCGACTCGGTCACGTCCTGAAGGAACAGCGCGACGTAGCCGGAGTCGGCCAGCGGCATGACGTTGGCGTTGACCGCCAGCGGCTCGCGGCCGAGCCGGGAATCGGGCAGGTCCACCTGGACCTCCTGCGGCTGGCCACTGTCCCGGACGGCTCGGGCCAGCCCGTGCAGGTCTTCGACGATGAGATGGCCCCCACGCACCACACCCATCCTGCGCACGGCAGGGTTGGCGAACGCGACGTCGGCCGACATATCCAGCACGACGACGGCCAGCTCCATCTGCTCCGGGATCAGCCGCAGCACGGCTGGCGGGATCACCTGATCCGGCGCGGTCTCACCGGCGCGGGGCGCGCCGATGCCGACCGGAGCGCGGCGTATGTGCGAGAACCAGACGCCGGCAGCGGCGCCGACGATCAGCGCCGCGACAACCATCAGCGTCACAGCCACGGTTCGAATGGTAGGCAGCAATTTGGCATGCTTGCCCATCTAGCCGCGCCCGGCGGCAGATTTCATGTCGCGTACGTTGCGTGTTCATCTCGCGGGAGCGTAATTGCAGGTTGCGCAGAGCACGGTCGACCGCAAAACTCGCCCTGGCCCTATCCTTGAGAGCTTGTCTTTATTCCTTCTACATAACGGGACGGCAGATGCGCGACACATTTCATGACGAACTCAACCACATCGGGACAGAGCTGGTTGAGATGTCACGGATGGTGGCCGCCGCCATGTCGCGGGCCACAACCGCGCTGCTGGATGCTGACATCTCTCTAGCCGAAGAGGTCATCTCGGCCGATGCGGACGTCGACGAGACCTACCGCGATCTGGAGGAACGGGCGCTGGACGTGCTGGCCCGCCAACAGCCGGTGGCGACCGACCTGCGCACCGTCGTCACGACGTTGCGCATGATCACCGACCTGGAGCGGATGGGCGACCTGGCCCGGCACATCGCCAAGGTGGCCCGCATGCGGTACCCGGTGTCGGCGGTTCCGCCGGAGCTGCAGGGCACGATCCGGGACATGGGCAACATCGCCGGGCAGCTGATCGCCAAGGCCGGCGCGGTCATCGCCACCCAGGACACCTCGCGGGCGCTCGAGCTCGAGGCCGACGACGACCTGATGGATGACCTACACCGCCAGCTGTTCCGGGCGCTGCTGGCCGACGACTGGAGCTACGGGGTCGAGTCGGCCATCGACATCACGTTGATCGGCCGCTATTACGAGCGGTTCGCCGACCACGCCGTCGCGGTCGCCCGCCGGGTGGTCTACCTGGTCACCGGCGAGATGCCGGAGCCGGCCAGCACCTGAGTCCACTGCTTTACGCAGGCAGCGCCCCGGGCTCAGGCCCGGGGCGCTATCTGCTTAACGACCTTGGTTCTTGACCGCTTCGATCGACGCGGCGGCGGCCTCGGGGTCGAGGTAGCGACCACCGGTGGTGACGGGGCGCAGATCGTCGTCCAGCTCGTAGACCAGCGGGATGCCGGTCGGGATGTTCAGACCGACCACGGCCTCGTCGGTCAGCCCGTCGAGGTGCTTGACCAGGGCCCGCAGCGAGTTGCCGTGCGCCGCAACCAACGTGGTCTGCCCGAGTCGCAGGTCCGGCACGATCGCGTCGTACCAGTACGGCAGCATCCGCTCGAGTACGTCCTTGAGGCACTCGGTGTCCGGTCGCAGCTCCGGCGGCAGCGTGGCGTACCGCGGGTCGTTCCACTGCGAGAAGTCCGAGTCCCGCTCCAGCGGCGGCGGGGGCGTGTCGTACGACCGGCGCCAGAGCATGAACTGCTCCTCGCCGTACTGCTGCAGGGTTTCCTTCTTGTTCTTGCCCTGCAAAGCGCCGTAGTGGCGCTCGTTGAGCCGCCAGCTGCGCCGGACCGGAATCCAGTGCCGGTCGATGACGTCCAGCGAGATCTGAGCGGTCCGGATGGCCCGCCGCAACACCGAGGTGTGCAGCACGGTCGGAGCGATCCCCGCCTCGGCGATCAGCTCGCCGCCGCGCCGCGCCTCGGCCTCGCCACCGGCGGTCAGGTCTACGTCAACCCAGCCGGAGAAAAGATTCTTTTGATTCCATTCACTCTCGCCGTGGCGGAGCAGGACCAGTGTCGTACCCATGCGATCAGCCTAAAAGAGCGCGGCAGCGGCGCTGCTGCCGACCCCGGCTCAGCGGGCCGGATCGGCGAAACGGGCGAACGCCTGCAGGTTTGCCAGTGATTCGCCGCGCTTGACCCGCCACTCCCATTCCCGCCGAATAGATGAGGCGAATCCGATTTCCAACATGGCATTGAAATTATCGTCGGAATAACTCAGTACGGAACCGAGCAGGCGGTCGATTTCCTCGGCCGTAACCGATTCCAGCGACACGCGGCCGACCAGATAAATATCGCCCGAGGAATCGACACTGAATGCCACGCCGTACATCCGGGCGTTGCGTTGCAGCAGGAAATCGTAGAGCTGCTCGCGGTTCTCATCCGGCCGCCGCATAACGAAAGCCTCGACCAGCAAGGAATGCGCACCGACCACCAACCAGCACATCGTGGCGAGTTTGTTGGTGCCGGGCAACGTCACCAGATACGAGCCGGGCGCGGTCCGTTGATACGTCAGCCCGGCATCGTCCAATGTGGACCGGATGAGGTCGTCGAGGCTCATTGCGCCAGGGTCTCATCCACCGGCATCGCGCGGCGGCGGGCTTTGGCGTACGCATCGAGCAGCCCGTCGACCGTGTTGTCCCAGGAATGGTTACGCGCGTGGGCGACCGCCCCGCGTCCCAGCCGCGCCGCCAGTTCCGGGTCGGTGACGATCCGGGCGACCGCGTCGGCGATCTGCGCCGGGTCGTGGCCTTCGGTCAACAGGCCGGAGACGCCATGGTCGACCGCGAGCGGCAGGCCACCGACCGGCGTGGCGACGACCGGCGTACCGCAGGCCTGCGCCTCCAGGGCGGCCAACCCGAACGACTCGCTACGGCTGGGCATCACCAGGACGTCGGCGGCCCGGTAGACCGTGGCCAGCGACTCACGCGCCACCGGCGGGACGAACCGCACCGCGTCACGCAACCCGACCTCGGTCGCCAACGCCGGCAGCGCGCCGTCGGCGTACCCCCGGCCGCTGGCCCCGCCGACGATGGCGACGGTGACCGGCCCGGCCGATTCGGGCAACGATTCCGACAATTGGGCCGCGGCCCGGATCAGCAGGTCCGGGGCCTTGTGCGGCTGGATCCGGCCGACGTAGACCAACAGCACGCCGTCGGTCGGCAGACCCAGGGAGGCCCGGGCGGCGGCCCGGTCTCCAGGCGTGAAGCTGCGCAGGTTGACGCCGGGCGGGACGACCGAAACGGCCGCCGGATCGGCGTCGTACAAGGAAATCAGCTCGTCAGCCTCGCGCTGCGTGGCCGCCACCAGCAGGTCGGCGTCGGCGGCGATGCGCTCCTCCCCGACCACCCGTACGGCCGGTTCCGGACTCTCACCGGGACCGCGATGGGCGTTCTTGACCTTCGCCAAGGTATGGGCGGAGTGCACCAACGGCACGCCCCAACGGTCGCGGGCTCCCATACCGACATGGCCAGAGAGCCAGTAGTGCGAGTGGATGATGTCGAACCAGCCGGCGTCATGCCCGGCCCAGGCCGAGAGCAGCCCGGCCCCGAAGGCGCACAGCTGGGAGGGCAGTTCCCGGGTGGACAGACCGCCGAACGGCCCGGCCACGATGTGCCGAACCGCCACGCCGGGCGCCATTTCGACCCGGCTCGGCAGGTCGCTCGAGCCGGCCCGGGTGAAGATCTCGACCTCGATACCGCGCGCGGCCAACCCGCGGGCGGTCTCCACCACGTACACGTTCAACCCGCCGGCGTCGCGGGATCCGGGCTGCTCCAGAGGCGAGGTATGTACCGAAAGGAACGCGACTCGGCGGGGTAGGCCGCTGTGGCCGGGTGCACGTCCAACCGTCATGTGGGCTTTCCTTTCTCGGCGCCGGACATACGTTTCGTGCTCCCCGTTTTCGCTGCAACGCCAAGCCCTCGGAAAACCTGCCCGCTGCCGGCGGCTGGTATGCGCTCGGCCAGAATGCTTTCCATGACTGAAACGACACGAACCCGGCCGGTGGCGGTGGTAACCGGAGCCAGCAGCGGCATCGGCGCGGCCTCGGCCCGCAGCCTGGCCAAGGCGGGCTTCCACGTCGTGGTGGGCGCCCGGCGCCGGGACCGGCTCGACGCGCTGGCCAAGGAGATCGACGGCACCGCGGTCACCCTCGACGTGACCGACCAGGCGTCGGTGGACGCGCTGGCCGCCGCGTACCCGAACGTGAGTGTGCTGCTCAACAACGCCGGCGGCGCCAAGGGTCTGGATCCGATCGCCGAGGCGAACGTGCCCGACTGGCAGTGGATGTACGAGGTCAACGTGATCGGCACGCTCCGGGTCACCAAGGCGTTGCTGCCGGCGCTGGAGGCGAGCGGGGCCGGGCATGTGGTCGTCATGAGCTCGACCGCCGGGCACATCGTGTACGAGGGCGGGGCCGGCTACACCGGGGCCAAGCACGCACAGACCGCGCTGGCCGAGACGCTGCGGTTGGAGCTGTCCGGAAAGCCGATTCGGGTCAGTGAGATCGCCCCCGGCATGGTCCGTACCGAGGAGTTCGGGTTAGTCCGATTCGACGGGAACGCGGAGAAGGCAGCCGCCGTCTACGCGGGAGTGCGCGAGCCGCTGACCGCCGAGGACATCGCTGACTGCGTGACCTGGGTGGTGACCCGGCCGCCACATGTGGACATCGATCTGCTTGTGGTCCGTCCACTGGCACAAGCAGCGCAGCACAAGGTCGATCGGAGTTCCTGATGTCGGATGGCGCCGCCGAAGAGGGTGGTGGCACCGGGCTGGCCAGCTCGGTCACCTCGGTCACCTCGGTCACCGAAGCCGCACCGGATACCAGCGAGCACACGCTGGCATGGTCCGGTGACGGCCGGTTCGAGTTCGCGCACGTGACCAAGCGGTTGGGCACGCTCTCGGCCCGCGGCACCATGCTTTTCGGCGGCGCCGACCCGTACCGGGTCGACTACCAGCTCGACACCGCGGCGGGTTTCGTGACGAAACGGTTGACCGTGTACGCCGCCGGCCTGGGTTGGTCGCGGACGCTGCGGTTGGCCCGCGACGCGGAGGGTGTCTGGAACGTCCGGCGCACCGCGGAGCGGCCCGACGACCAGATCGATCCGATCGACCCGATGCTGTTGATCGACGCCACCGACTGCGACATCGCGCTCTCCCCCTTTACCGCCGCCATGCCGGTGCTACGGCACAGCCTGCACCGGAGCGTAGGGCGGACCGTCATCGTCGCGGCGATGGTGGCGGTGCCGGAATTGACCGTGCACCGGCAGGAGCAGACGTACTCGCACCTGCGGCCGGAAGGCGAGGGCGGCGTGGTGCGCTATACCGCCGGTACGTTCAGCGCCGACCTCGCGGTCGGAGCGGACGGGTTCCTCACCACGTATCCGGGCGCGACCAGGACCTGAGCCTCATTCGCCGAGCGCGCCGTCGGCCAGTTCGCGGGCGATATCCAGGTGACCGGCGTGCCGGGCGTACTCCTGCAGTACGTGGAACAGGATCCAGACCAGCGTCGGCCGGTCCCCGAATTCGCTGAACCGTCCGCCCACTGTGGACACCGTGTCCAGGCCCGCGGCCGCCACGATCTGCTGGGACTCTTTGGCCTGGGCCTTGAACGCCGCGGTCAGCTGCTCGGTGCTGACCGTTTCGTGGACCTGCCAGTCGCTGCCGGGCGGTCCGCCACCCCAGGGGTCGTCGATCGGCTCGGCCAGAAATCCCCATTGAAACCAGCGTCGCTCCATAAACGTCAGGTGACGCAGCAGCCCCAACGGTGTCCACCCGGAGGGCAACCGGCTTTCCCGTAGCGCCTGCTCGCTCATCCCGTCGAGCTTGCGCAGTACGGCGTTTCGGTAGTAGTCGAGATATTCGGCCAGCAGCGTGCGCGGGTCGGTCAGGGTGACCGGCGGCTCGGCGTCCGGCGCCGGCTCGGGCGATTCGCCCACGACCCGGATGATGCCCGACCGGCTCAGTAACCAGGCGGTCAGGCCACGGACCAGGAGTCCCCGGTAGCCCGTGTACTCCGGACTGAGCCCGCACCCGATCTCCACCTCGCCCTCGGCGTCCGGCGGTCCGAGCGTGCCACAGTCGCCGACCACGGCGCCGTCGAGCAATACCAGCCAGAACGGCTGCCCGGAGGTGGTCGCCATCCGCAAACCCAGCAGCGTGTCGGCATGCGGCCAGCCCTCGGCCGCGTTCACCACCGACGTGTCGCCGGCCAGCAACGCCTGCGCCACCGAATCCTGGATCGGTTCGAAATGCAGTCGGTTGACCCGAAACGGCTCTGCAGTAATCATTGCTGGCCTCCTCGCAGCCTCGATTCGTCGCCTCGACGATTATCCTGACCTACAACGCTTCTGGGAGGTCGGCATGCGGGCGGCGGTATTCGATCTTTTCGAAACGCTCATTACGGAATTCAACCCGCAATGGCGGTCGGTCGAAACAACCCCGCGGCGACTCGGAATCGACGACGCGATCTTCGAAGCGGAATGGCGCCGGCACAGAACAGCCCGTATGACGCTGCGGCTGGATTTCCGCGACGTGCTGCGCGACATTTGCGCGGCCGCCGGCCCGCCCGGTGATGCCGCCCTCATCGAGCAGTTGCATGCCGAGCGGGTTGCCAGCAAGGCCGCCACGCTGACCCGGGTCGATCCACAGATTCTCGAATCGCTGTCCCTTCTGCGGAAAAACGGCTGGCGAATCGGGCTGATCAGCAACTGCGCGATCGAGGAGGTCGCCGGATGGCAGGGAAGCCCACTCGCGGAACTCTTTGACGACGTCGTTTTCTCGTACGAAGTCGGCTACGTAAAGCCTGATCCGGCGATTTATCGCTTGGCCTGCCGGCGATTGCGGGTCGCGCCGGAGAATGCCGCGTTCATCGGTGACGGCGGGAGCGACGAATTACGCGGCGCGGCCCGAGTTGGGATGATGCCGTACTGCGCGCGTTGGTTTCTGGACCAATGGCCGGACCGGAGGGAGACCGAATTCCCGCAATTGGCCAACCCGGCCAACATTGTCGGCGCGCTGATTGAAGGCTTACGACAGCCGCTGCCAGCCGATGCGCATTCCGCCGTACCGCATGGCGACCCGCCGATCGCCGGTCCGGTCGAGTAGCAGCAATTCCGCGCCGACCGGCATCGGCATTACGTGTTCCGGTCCGATGAAATGCTGCGGTTCGGCAGCCGGGGTCAACCGCCAGGTGCCGTCGCGCATGGCAAAACGCAGCACCGCAATCGAATTGTCGTACCGGGAAAACGGCGAACCGACGTATTCCAGCCGCAGACCCTCCACAATGTCCTCCGGCGTCTCCCACTGCACGACCTCATCGAGCGGGGCGACGTATCCGTACACCTGCGGCAACCGGGTGCGAAAACACGACCGGGCCTGTTCCGGCGTCAGCACCTTCTGCATCAGCAGCGGCGTATCGTGCTCCAGCGGCAAATCGGCCCGGAGCCCGGTCAATTCAACCGCGGACCGGGACACCACGGTTTCGTAAACCCCGTGATCCATGGGATGCCAGGCCGGTCCGGCGGCGTGATCCGGCTCGGCGGTCATCATCCGGATCCGGTCGGCCACCGTGGTCAGTACGGCGCATTGCGAGGTGCCGATCTGTGCGGTCAGGTTGACCGCGAACAGCTCGTCCAAATCGGTGCGGGAAACCCGCAGAAATGGCCGCCCGGCCTCATCCAGCGGGAAATCCGGGCCCGGACCGAACAATTCGACCAACCCGTCGTCGAGCAGATCGGCCCGGTATTCCATGCCGCGGTACGTCGCATACCAGCCACCGGCCGGCTGCTCCTCCGGAATCAATTCGCGGACGTGATCGTAAATGGGACGTAAATTCGCCAGCGGGGCGTAATAACCGCTGATGCCGTGGTCGAAAACAATGCCGAACACGCCGGACCCGACCAGTCGGTCGACCATATTCAGGGTGGAGTGGGGCGAGGCGGCTAATACGTTCACCGAACCGCCCGGGTCGGCCAATCCCCACGCCACCGCCTGTTGCCGAGCACGCTCACCACTGGTGAAAGCCAACAAATAGGCCCGCCCATTCAGCATTCCGGTACGTATTCGCGGCGGATCCCCGTCCGGTAGGAACCACCAGTGCGGCAGGGCGAAGGTCGCGCTCCACAGCGCGTTGTTCGCCTCCATGGTGCCGGACCGCGTCGCGGCGGCCAGCCGATCGAACTCGTCGGAAACGGGCTCGTTCATCGGTTAGAGCGTCACCCCGACAAGCCGCGGCTCGGGCCGCAGCGTGACTCCGAACCGGTCCGCCACGCCGTCCCGAACGGTACGGGCCAACGCGATCAGTTCGGCCGTGCTCGCGCCGCCGCGGTTGGTCAGCGCGAGCGTGTGCCGACTCGACAGGCTCACCCGGCCATCGCCGAAGCCGCGGGCGAACCCGGATCGGTCGATCAGCCACGCCGCCGACAACTTCACCCCGCCCTCGGCCGGCCAGTGCGGATAACTCGTCCCCGGGTCCAGCCGCTTTTCAAACTCGGCCGCCTCAACCACCGGATTGGTGAAAAACGACCCGGCGCTCCACGTGTCGTGGTCGGCCGCATCGAGCACCATTCCCTTGCCCCGCCGCAATTCCAGCACCGTTTCCCGGACCTGGTCCAACGGCGCCCGCAGCCCGACCTCGCCACCCAACCGCCGCGCCAACTCGGCGTACTTCACCGGCTCGGAATCCACTGAACGCCGGAACGAAAACCGGACCGAGAGCACCACGTACCGATCGGTGTGCTTGAACCGGCTGTCCCGGTAACCGAACGCGCAGTCGGTCATCTCCCGGATAACCCCGTCGGTCCGGTCGTACACCCGGACCGACTCGATCGTCTGGGCAACCTCCTGCCCATACGCGCCCACGTTCTGCACCGGCGTCGCCCCGGCCAGCCCCGGGATCCCGGACAGACACTCCACCCCGGACCAACCCTCGGCCACGGTCCGGGCGACCAACTCGTCCCACGGCTCCCCCGCCGCCACATCAACGCTCACCCGGTCCCCGTCGGTCCGAACATCGACCCCACGCGAGCGCAGCAACACCACCAGACCCGGCCAACCCTCATCGGCCACCACCAGGTTGCTGCCACCACCAACCAACAGCAGCGGCCGCCCCTGCGCATCGGCCGCCCGGATCGCCGCGACCGTATCGGCCTCGGTCGCTACCTCGACCAGTTCGGCCGCCGGGCCACCGAGGCGCAGCGTGGTGAGCGAGGACAACGGGACCTGACGGCGGCGGAGGTCGAGATCGGGCACCGGTCCACCCTAGTAGGCACGTGCCTAGTGCGAATGTGTCCGTGGGCATCGTGACCCGACGAGTCGCGCGCCCGATAGCTTGAGCAGCATGCCACGCCCGCCGCGCCTGTCCGCCGGACGAGCGCGCGCACTCGGCGTACCGACCCGCGGCACCACGAACCCCAACCGGCTGCGCCGGGTCGACCGGTGGATCAGCGGCACCGTATCGGCCCGGATCGCCGACGCGGTCAGCCCGCTGGTCATCGACCTCGGGTTCGGTGCCAGCCCGGTGACAACGGTCGAGCTGGCCGACCGGTTGGCCGACATCCGGTCCGATATCCGGGTGCTGGGGCTGGAGATCGACCCGGAGCGGGTCAGCGCGGCCGCACCGTACGCCGACCCGCCGCGGCTGGAGTTCGCCCGCGGCGGTTTCGAATTGGCCGGGCAGCGGCCCGTCCTGGTCCGCGCGTTCAACGTGCTGCGGCAGTATCCGGAGGAGGCGGTGGCGCCGGCCTGGGCGACGATGCGCGAACGGCTGGCGCCGGGCGGATTGCTGGTCGAGGGCACATGCGACGAATTGGGTCGGCTGGCCGGTTGGATCGCGTTGGACGCCTCCGGCCCGCTAACCCTGACACTGGCCTGCCGGGTCACCAGCATCGACCGGCCCGGCGACCTGGCCGAGCGGCTACCAAAGGCGTTGATCCACCGCAACATCCCGGGCGAGCCGGTGCATGAATTGTTGGCGGCGTTCGACGCGGCCTGGGACCGCTCGGCGGCGTATTCGACGTTCGGTCCCAGGCAACGCTGGATCGCGGCAGTGGAACGGTTGGTCTCGGAGGGTTGGCCGGTCGTCGGTGGCCGGCGGCGATGGCGGTTAGGTGAGTTGACGGTGCGTTGGGCGGCGGTGGCCCCGGGTGAGTGAGGAGATGGTCGTGCCTGATCCGTTGACCCGTCGGCAGGTCGAGCGTTGGTTCGTCCGCCGCGGCGTACCGCATTTCATCGCCGGATATACGGCCAGCAACGACATCTTCACCCGGGCCGCGCCGCTGTTGGCGGTGATATTCCTCGGCGAAATGGGTACGGCGTTTCATTTCAGCTTCGGGTTCTGGGGCAATGTGCTCGCGTTTTTTGGTGCGCTGGCGATTGTCGTGGTCGCGACCGCGGTTGTGAATCGGCTGCGGCACCGCCGGTTGTGGGCGTTGCCGGACAGCGTCGGAAAGATCGAGCTGACCGCATTTCTCGTCGTACCACCGCTGATTCCGTTGGTGATCCGCGATCAGTGGCACAAGACGATCGGTACGTTCATCGCCAACCTGGTATTTCTGGTTTTGATATATCTGGCCACCAGCTATGCGCTGTTGCCGATTCTGCGCTGGGCTTTCGTACAGGCGGCTCGGCAGCTGAAGACGATCGCCAACCTGATGGCCAAGTCGTTGCCGTTGATGTTGGTGTTTTCGATGTTCATTTTCGTCAACGCCGATACGTGGGGCCTGGCCGGGCAGATTCCGCCGGCATTCTTGGCGATCGTGGTAGCGATTGTGGTGGCATTCGGTTCGTTGTTCATCCTGTTACGCCTGCCGCATGAGGTGCACAGCACAGGTACGTTCGACAGCTGGGATGCGGTGACTCTGGCGGCGGCGAGCACCCCGGCCGCGGAATTGCCGCCCGGGGCAGCCGTCGACGCGGATCCGCTCAGCCGGCGGGAGCGGACGAACCTGGGCCTGGTGCTGTTCTTCAACCAGGCGGTGCAGGTATTTCTGGTCACCTGCGCGATCGGGTTGTTCTACCTGATATTCGGCCTGTTCGTCATGCAACGTAAAACGGTGGCACTGTGGACCGGGCACAAGGCCCATGTCGTCGGCCCGACGTTCCATTTCCTCGACGGTGATCTGTTCTTGAGCAGGGAGCTGATCATTACGGCGATTTTCGTCGCCGCGGTCTCGGGGCTGCAGTTCGCCGTCGCCGCGATCACCGACTCGACCTATCGCGAGGAGTTTTACGCCGGGCTCACCGAGGAGTTACGAACGGCGTTGGCGGTGCGCCGGCTTTACCGGGCCAGCTACGTCGAGGATCCCAGCGTTACGGTAATTCGTTGAGCCTATTCGCCCAACGCAGTCCGGAACGCCTCCTCGGCCCGGGCATCGAACACCACGAACCGTAGATCATCCACTGTGGACGACGCCGACTGCACTGTAGCGACGGCGATCCGGGCGGCGTCATCCAACGGCCACCGGTAGAGACCGGTCGATATCGCCGGAAACGCGATCGAACGCGCACCCAACTCGTCGGCGACCCGCAGCGATTCGATGTGGCAGGAACGCAGCAAATCGCTGCGGTCAACGGATTTCGCCCACACCGGGCCGACGGTGTGGATCACCCACCGGGCCGGCAGCCGACCGGCCGTGGTCGCCACCGCCTGTCCGGTCGGCAGCCCGTCCGGGTGACGGTCGCGGCGCACAATCCTGCATTCGGCCAGAATCTCCGGCCCACCGGCGCGGTGAATCGCCCCGTCGACTCCGCCGCCGCCCAGCAGCGAGGAATTAGCGGCGTTGACGATCGCGTCAACCTGTTGCTCGGTGATGTCGCCCCGTACGACCGTGATTCTCATGACAGAAACCCACTGATCAGCTCGCGTAACTCGGCCCGATGGGTCCACACAGGACTGGCCGAGTCGAAGATATGCAACCGCGCATCGGGCAGCAGGCCGGCCAGGTCGCGCGCGACCGCGGCATCGTGCAACGGATCGCCGGCCGCCCCGATCACCAACGTCGGCGCCTCGATCTTGCCGATCGCCGACCGGTCGGAAACCGCCACCTGGTCCGCGGCGGCCCGGACCGTGTCGGCCAGAGGGGCCAACGCCGCAGCCCGGGTCTGAACGTAATGATCGGCCGCACTGGTACCCCGAAACTGCACGGGGATTTCGTTCCGTACAAAATCAGCCACCGTGCCGGCCTCGATCGCCGCCGCCATGTCATGCAGCGTGTGCCGTACCCGAACCTGATCGATAACCGAGGGCAGAAAGAACACCAGCCGTTCGAACCGACGGGGCTGGCCAGTGACCAACCGCAGCAACGCGGCCGCGCCCATCGACACGCCGAGCGCCTGGGTCGCCCCGACGTGATCGGCGACCGCGGCCAGGTCCTCGGCCAAATCGGGATAGCCGGGCGGTTCGGTCGGCCGGAACGACGCACCGTGGCCGCGGAAATGCAGAAACACCCGCGTGCCGGCGACCCCGCTGGCCAACGGCCGGGTCTCGGCGATCGCGCCGCCCAGCCCGTGGGCGAAAATCGTCACCGGAGAACCGGCGCCGTAAACGGCGTACTCCAGCTCGCCCGCGGGCGTGCGCAACCGCACGGGACCTACCAGCGGCCCTCGCCGCTCGCGATCTCCTTCACCGCGGGACGTACGTCGACCAGATAGACGATCGAGGCAATGATGCCCGCGATGCCGATGAAGTTGATGACGCCGAGATAGAACGTGAGTACGGCAGCCAGAATGGAAATGATGAGCCACGCGGGCTTGGTCAGCTTCTCCGCGATGACGAACGTTTCGCCGCGCCGGGTGATGCAATCGACGGCAGCCCAACCTTGTAAACCGAGACAACCCAACTGAACGCACAGCATCAGGAGATGTTCCACGATCTTCACCCTACGCGTGACCGGTCATTCTCGAGAAATGCTCACCTGATTATGTCAGTGGCTCCCCTTAGCGTTCGGTCCCCATCGTTCGAGCGGGAGTTTCCGGTGAAGATCGAGGTAGAGACCGGCCAGTTGGCCGAGGCGACCCGGTTCGTGGTCCGCACGTTGCCGCGCGCGCCGGCGTTGCCCGCGCTGGCCGGGCTGCTGGTGACCGCTTCGCCGGCGACCGGGCTGACCGTTACCGGCTACGACGTCGATTCGAGCTCCACCGTCACGGTTCCGGCGACCGTGTCTGCGGCGGGACGGGCGCTGCTGCCGGGTCGCCCGCTTGCGGACGTGCTCGGCACGCTCCCGGCCGGGCTCGCCAGCATCACCGCGGCCGACGACACGATCGGCCTGGCCACCGACGAGGTCGAGTTCTGCTTTCCCACGGTGCGGATCGAGGACTTCCCCGGCCTGCCGGCGCTACCGCCCCAGCTATGCACGGTCGCCGGTCGCGAATTGCAACGCGCCGTCGCCCAGGTCGCACCGGTGACCGGTCGCGATTCCGTACCGCCGATGTTGACCGCGATCCGGTGTGAGTTCGCCGCCGACGAGTTGCGGCTGGCGGCGACCGACCGGTACCGGCTGGCGCTGCGTTCGGTGCCGTATGTCAGTGCCCCGACAGCGGTTGGTACGACGCTGCTGGCCCCCGCGCATTTGCTGTCGGCCGCGGCGAGCGCGCTCGATGCCGGAGTGGACTGGACCTTGGGCTGTACGTCGGTTCAGTTCGCGGTTGGCGACGGTTCCCGGCAGTCGGTCATGCGGCTGTTGGACGCGAGCTACCCGACGATCGAACGGCTGGTGCCGACCGAGTTCGCCTGCACGCTGCGGGTCGAGCGCGACGCGCTGCTGGCGGCCACCCGTCGGGTCACGCTCGCCGACGAACAACGCGCGCATGGCGCGGCCGTGTTGGATGTACGAGCCGATCAGGTCATGGTGTCCAGCGGTTCGGGGCCGAGCCGCGGCCGGCAACGGCTGGTGGCCCGGGCCGAGGGCTCGCCAGTGCGAGTGGCGTTCACTGCGGCTTATTTGGCGGCGGCGTTGCAGGCGCTGGACGGCGAGGTCGCGGTCCTCGGGCTGAATCCGGGGGTCGGGAAGGTGCTGGTCAGCGCCGACGGGGTCGACTCGTACCGGCACGTACTGATGTCACGACAGCTGCCGCCGTAATCGAGCGTCACGATCGCCGCCGCCCGATCGCCGCCGTCACGATCGCCGCCCGCCCGATCGCCGCCGTCACGATCGCCGCCCGCCCGATCGCCGCCCGCCCGATCGCCGCCGTCACGATCGCCGCCGGCCTGATCGAGCCGCGTCGATGAACGCCTGTCGGTCCGCTTCGGGGAGGCTCTTGACCGCCTCCCGTACCGCGAGTACCGGCACCTGGCGTGGCCGTGCCGCCAGCCAGGCGGCGACCCAGTCCGGCCGTTTCTTACCGATCTCGCGCAATACCCAGCCGATGGCCTTACGAATGAAGAATTCTCGTTCGCCGAGCATGCCGTCGGCGTAGCGGCTGAACCGGTCAAGGTCGCCACTGCCCTTGCGGATCGGTCCGAGTAGCGCGAGCAGGGCCGACCGGCGGATCCAGAAATCGGGGTCGCCGGCCCACCGGTCCAGAATGGTGGCCGCGTCCGGGATGCGGTGCACGATGTCGCCGGCCACCGCCTCGGCCAGCGGGTCGACGAGTGCCCAGGTGCCTGCCTGCCGCAGCAATCGTTCGATGACGTCCAGGTCGTCCGCGATTAAGAGACCGTGGTGGTACGTCAGCAGCTCGACCGCGGCCAGCCGGCATTCGTGGACCGGCCGCCGCCACAATTCGGTCGCGAGGGCCAGCAAGGTCCGGTGAGTTGTGGTCGGTACGGCCGCACGGACGAGGCGGCGGGTCGCTGGCACCGATACGCCGAAGTGCTCCCGGTCGCTCTTCAGGTACGCCCGCTCGTGCTCGGCCCGCGCCGGATCGGACTGGTCGCGCAGTTGGCGTTCGATGTCATCGGCGACGTCCCGCGCGGTCACGGCCGTTCCCCAGCAACCTCGCACCCACTCACGACCACTCCCATCCTCCCGACGCCTCGTACCCGCCTGACGGTCCGGCCCGGCGCTCTCTCCCAGAGTTGATCATGGAGTTCCCGACATAATTCTCGGCGTGTCGTCGGCGTGTCGAGCAGGTAACTTCATGATCAACATCGAGGGCCGGTTTTGGGCGAGAGCCAGTTCCGGGCGGGGCCGGTTTTGGGCGAGTGCCGGTTCCGGGCGAGGGTCGCAAACAGGGCCTGCGCGGCGACGCACAGGCCGGCTGGATAAGTTCGAAGCATGTCTGAGCGTCCGACCCGTCCCGTCACTGTTGTCACCGGGGGCAGCCGCGGCATCGGCGCCGCCATCACCGAACGGCTCGCGGCCGACGGTCACGCGGTCTGTTTCTGCTACCGCACCGACGCCGACGCGGCCGACGAACTCGTCGCCCGGCTCACGGCGCAGGGTGCCGACGTGGTTGCGACCTCGGCCGACACGACCGTGGACGAGGACGTGGACCGGCTCTTCGAGACCGCGCTCAAGCTGGGGCCGCTGACCGGCTTGGTCAACAATGCTGGCGTCACCGGCGGGCTGGCCACATTGGTCGACACGTCGCCGGACACGCTGCGCCGCGTGGTCGAGATCAACGTCGTCGGATACCTACTGTGCTGCCGGCGCGCGATTTCGTTGATGTCGCAAGGTGGCACCATCGTCAACGTGTCCTCGGCCGCGGCCACACTCGGTAGTCCGGGCGAATACGTGCATTACGCGGCGAGCAAGGCGGCGGTCGACGCGATGACCATCGGACTGTCCAAAGAGGTCGGTGCGGCCGGTATCCGGGTCAACGGGGTCGCACCCGGTGTCATTCTGACCGGTATTCACGCGGCCGGCGGCGATCCGGACCGAGCCGCGCGCCTGGCTCCCAACATTCCACTCGGACGGGCCGGCGAGCCGGCCGAAATCGCCGCCGCCGTCTCGTGGCTGCTCTCGTCCGAGTCGTCCTATACGACCGGCGCGACTATCCGCGTCGCCGGCGGTCGCTAACCATTAAATACGGGCCAGTGAAGTCCTCGCCGTATTGAGCCGGCTGAAGCAGGCGGGCACCACGGTCTGGGTCGACGGGGGCTGGGGCGTCGATGCGTTGCTGGGCGCGATAAGCCGCCCGCATTCGGACCTCGACCTGGTCGCATTACGCCCCGAACTCCCGACCGTACGATCGGCCCTGACCGAGGCCGGCTATACGACGGTGCTGCGCGATTGGCTGCCCACCGCGCTCGCGCTGGCCGACGAGACCGGACGCGAAATCGACCTGCATCCGGTCACTCCAACACCCGACGGCGGCGGAAACCAGGCGCTCGCGGACGGCACCGAATTCCACTATCCTCCGCCGGCAACCGGCACAATCGACGGACAACCCGTTGCCTGCGTCGATGTGGAAACGCAGATTCATTGCCACCTGGGCTATGAACCGTCCACAAAGGACCGCGAGGATATGCGGCGGCTGCGAGACCGATTCGATCGGCAACTCCCCGCGCCGTACCAATAAGCTTCGCCGCGATAGATAGAACGCCCGAGCAAGACCTATTCGGCCGACTCAGATCCGTTCTTCGGCCGACGGTTTCCATTGGTACGACGGGGCTTACGCGCCGGTTTAGCCGGGGCATCGGTCCCATTGGACTCCTCGACGATCGGCCCATCAACAATCGGCCCGGCAACGATCGGATCGTCCACTACCACAGCCGATTCCGGGTTACGCCGGACCGAACCGACCACCCGCTCACCGCGCCGGGCCAATTCGTCGTACCCGGTCCGGGCCAGCGTGCCGTACGTCTCCAACGCCCGGCGAACCGCGGCCGGCGAATCCGGCAGATCCTTGAACCGGGCCTGCGCCCGCGCCGGCAACGCGATGACCTGCGTCAGCGCCGCATCCCCGGCACCGATCCAGGCATACAGCGGCTTGGACACCTCGCCGGCCACCGACCGTCCGCGGGTCACAATGCTGTCCCGGATTTCGGTAATGTTAGTCATTAACAACTCCTTTTGTCTCCCGCGCCTTCGCGGGCGGCGAACTCTCCTGACAGAATGATTCGTAAATCTCCAGCAACACCTGTTTGTGCCGCTCGGAAAGCCTGTTGTCATGGCGAATCGCCGTAGCGACATCAGAATTTACCGGATGATCCTCGAGAATTCCCGCCTGTACGTACAGCGTCTCGGCGGAAATGCGTAGCGCTTTCGCAATTTGCTGCAGAATCTCGGCGCTCGGCTTCCGTAAACCTCGTTCGATCTGACTCAGATACGGATTGCTGACCCCGGCGCGTTTCGCCAACTGCCGCAACGAGACCTGGGCCGCATTCCGCTGCGACCGGATGTAATCGCCGACCGCAGCGCCTGGAAGTCCCGGCACCCGCCACCTCCCCGTATCAACACCACCCACCGTACGAACCGGCGCTAGCTATTGCAAGCGGGTGAGCTAGCACCAGCGGTGACATCGGACACGCCGCGCTACGGTCGGAGGCGGAGCCGTCTGGAGCCTCTGGAGGAGGAGCGATGCCGAGTCCCGTCGCCGCGAGCAATGCCCTGACCGCCCGTTGGGCCGCGACCCAGCAGGCTGAATCGACCGTGCTGTCCGGCCTCGGGGTATGGCCGCTGTTGGCCCTGCTCGTCGACGCGGCCCGCGGCCCGGTCCAGGAGGAGTTACGCGCCGTCGTCGGGCTGGATGACGGTGCCCCGGCAGCCGGGAAACTGCTGGCAGACCTCGATTCGGCGGCCGGAATCCACGCCGCCCTTGGCCTCTGGACCCGCCATGACCTGCCGGTCACCGACGCCTGGCTGGCCACGCTGCCGGCCGCGACCCACGAACTGCTCAGCGGCGACCTGACCGCCGACAAGGCGGCGCTGGACGCGTGGGCGGTCAAGCACACCGACGGGCTGATCCCCCGGATGCCGGTCCAGCTGACCCCTCAGACGCTCCTCGTCCTGGCCAGCGCGCTGGCGGTGAAAACCACCTGGATCCAGCCGTTCCGCGATGCCCGGACCCGCGTCGAGCACGGGCCGTGGGCCGGCCGCACCATTGCCGGGTTGACCCGGACCAGCAGCACCGACCTGAATCAGGTCGGCGTCCTGGCCGGCCCGGAACCGGTGACCCGCGCGATCATCGCCGGCGACAACGACATCGACGTACACCTGCTGCTGGGTAAACCGGACCGGTCGGCCGGATCGGTGCTCGCGGCCGGAATCGACGCCGTCGGCACCCCGGCCGCATCGACCGCAACCACCTGGCAGAGCGGATTCGAAGCGCCTGGTGTCGAAGTCCGGCACTCGGGTCAGCTCCAGCGCGACCAGGTGGCGATCACGACCTGCCGGTTCAGCGTGCACGCCTCGCACGATCTGTTGGCCAACGCGGAACTGTTCGGACTGAGCGCGGCGCAGGACGCCAGCCACGGCCAGTTCCCCGGCATCAGCCCGGAGCCGCTGGCGATCGGCCAGGCCCGCCAGGACGCGATGGCGATCTTCAGCGCAACCGGCTTCGAGGCGGCCGTGGTGACCGCGATCGGTATGCGTACCGCCGCGGCGATGCGAGTGGCCGGCGCGCGGCTGGTCTCGGTGCGTTTCGACCGGCCGTTCGGGTTCGTCGCGGTGCACCGGCCGACCGGGTTGGTGCTGGTCGCCGGCTGGGTCACCGAGCCGGGATCGGCCTGATCAGGCCGGCTCGACCGTCACGTCCACAGCGTCGCCCCAGAACGACAGGTACCCCTTGATCTGCTGCGCCTCGCCGTACGGATCCGGGTAGTACCAGGCGACATCGTCGACTGAGTCCGAGCCGCGATACGACAGGTACGACGCCGTTCCCTTGTACGGGCAGTACGTGTGCGTGTCCGACTCGACGAGTCGGGTCCGGTCGACGTCGGCCTCCGGTACATACCAGCGGACCGGCAGCCCGGTCTCGAACAGCGCGATCGGCGCCTGGGTCTGCGCCAACGGCTGACCGTTCACAGTCACGGTGACCCGACGCGACGAGCGCCGGGTGTCGACGCGGTGGAACGGATCGCGCGGGTGACCGACGACCGGCTCGTCCTCCTCGTACCAGGCATCGAGCCGGTCGAAATAGAACCCGGCCAGTTCGGTCAGGTCCGGCGCGCCGGGCAGCGGCGACGGGTAGTTCCACACCGCGTTCTCGACCAACCGGTCGCCGACCCGCAGATGCCAATAACGGGCGTCGCCCTTGAACGGGCAGTGCGTCGTGTGGTCACTTTCGACCAGCAGGTCGCGGTTGATATCGGCCAACGGGAAATACCACTGCGGCGGCAACGCGGTTTCGTGCAGCAGCATCACGCCGGAGCTGTCCACGACCGTCGCGCCGGCCAATTCACCCCGTACGTGTGGACCGTATTCGTGCAGATAAAGCAGATGCGCCGGCGCGCCGGACAGGTCGGCGTTCAGTGTGCCCACCCGCGGCTTGGCCAGCGGACCGATTCCTCTTGTCAGGGACATTCGCGGTGACCTACTTCCGGAAGATACGGGCGATCGAGGCCATGTCCTCGCCGCCGTGGCCTTGCTTGACGGCCTCGTTGAACAGTTCGGCGACGGTGGCGGCGAAGCGTTGGTCGATCCCGGCGCGCTGCGCCGCGGCCACGATCAGGTCGGCGTCCTTGGCCGCGCCGGACGTGGTGAACGACGGGGCGAAGTTGCTCTCGATGATCGCGTTGCCCTTCAAGTGGGCGTACGGACTGTCGGTCGGCTGCCCGTCGATGGCGTCCAGAAAGCTGGCCGGGTCCAGTCCGAGGCCGCGGGCCAACGTCACCGACTGCGCGGTCCCGATCGTCAGCGTCTCGATCCACGCGTTCACCACCAGCTTCAGCCGACTGCCCGAACCGGCCGGACCGAGCCACAATGTGCGCGCACCGATCGCGTTGAAGACCGGCTGCGCCGCCGGCCGGGCATCATCCGGACCGGAGGCCAGGACGACCAGCTTGCCGGCCTCGGCCGGACCTTTCGTACCCAGGACGGGGGAATCGACGTAGATCCAGCCGCGTCGCGCCGCGATGCCGGCCAGCCGCTCGGCCCCGTCGAGGCCGACCGTCGTGGTCTGCAGCCACAGCGTGTCCTCGGGCGCATCGACCTGTTCGATCACCGCGGCGACGGACTCGGCGTCGTTCAGCATCGTCACTACGACATCGGCGCGGGCGACGGCATCGCCGGGGCGCGGTACGACCTCGATGCCGTCTTCGGCCAGCGGCGCCGCCCGTTCCGCATTGCGGTTCCAGGCCCGCACCTCGAGCCCGGCCCGGCGCATGCTGCGCGCCATTCCCGATCCCATGATCCCCGTACCAAGAAGCGCGATAGCCATGGCTGCTTCCTTCCCCTGGGAGCGTGCGCATCACTCGCCGCTGGCCAGAACGTACGGTAAGTCAGAGGTCATTCCTTCGGTGGACAGGAGCGCCCCGTTGAGCCTGCTCAACTCGCCCGGACGACGAGCCGCCAACCGGGGTCGTAATCGCAATGATGCGCTCCGGATGCTCGCCGAGGGCGGCTGCCCGATGTGCCGGAGCCGCCGGGAGAGCTACCGGCAGTGGATGCGGGCGTACGTCAACGAGACCAACGCCGACTCCGAGGTGATGGCCGGGGTACGGGCCGCGCGCGGTTTCTGCGCCGACCACCTGCGGCTGTTCATCGCCCGTACCGACGCGGCGTTCATGCTGCCGGGCGCGTTCATCGAGGTGGTCACGGCCAGGCTGCAGGACCTGCCCGGCGACGGCGGCCCGGCACCCGGCCACAGCTGCCTGATCTGTCAGAGCGAACGGCGCGCCGTCGCCGACACCGCGCAGATCATCGCCACGGTCATCGAGGATGCGCAGGTGCAGCAGGCTCTGGCCGATCAGACCACGGTCTGCCTGCCGCACACGATCGAACTGCTGCGGGTGACGCCCCGGCCGGAGGTGCTGCGCGCGTTCACCGACCGGTTCGAGAAGGCGACCGGCACCGCGGCGCTGACCCCGATGACCGGCGATGACCCGCACGCCGATGCCCGGGCCAAACTGCTGCCGGCCCTGTTCGACGTCGATGACGAGGGCCCGCAGGCGGTACGGGAAAGCGCGCTGCAGCAGGCGATCGACGCGGTCGGCGGGGATTCGTGCGGCGCGTGCCAGGCCCGCGGCGTCGCTGCGGTGCGGTACCTGCGCTGGCTGGCCGAGGCCCGGCAGGACCTGGACCGGTCGCTCGACCCGGTCGAGACAGCCCTGTGCGCGCCGCACCTGCACGACCTGTCGACGGTCGACCCGCTGACCGCGAGCTGGATCGCCGACCTGGAGCATCCGACGATCAGTACCCGGCTCGAGCGGCTGATGACGGCGTTGGGCGAGCGGCGGCGGGGCACCGGAGCGTTGGATCAGTACGACGGCCAGGTCCGGCCGTGTCCGGCCTGCCGCTCGGCCGACATCGCGGACGAACGGCGGATCGATCTGTTCGCGGCCGCGCTGCCCGATCCCGCGTTCCGGCAGGCGCTCGCGGCCGGCCACGGCCTGTGCGTGGTGCACGGTCCGGCGCTGGCGAGCCGGGCCGAGGACGCGCTGCCGCGCGAGGTGTTACGGGCGCGGCTGCAGTTGCTGGGTTGGGAGCTGGCCGAGACCCGGCGTAAGGGCGAGTGGTGGACCCGACACGAGCGGCAGGGCCGGGAGATGGGGGCCTGGCGGCGGGCGCCGACGTTGCTGGCCGGCGATACGTACCTGGGCCTGGGACCGGAGGCGTTCCGGCGTTAAGGCGTCTTGCTTAAGCAACACGCCCTAATCCAGCGCGCCGGCCCGTACCCGGAACTCGCCGACGACCCGCCCGCCACCGAACACCGGCTCGGCCGGCGCGGTGGCCAACTGCTCGGGGCTGACGCCGAGCCGGGCCAGCACCTCAGTGAGCACCGGGACCCGGGCCGCGGCCGTACCGTCGTCGATCTTCAACGCGAATGCCGAACCGTCAGCCAGCGCGGCCGCGTGCACCCCAGCCGCGCCGCCCTTCATCAGCAGCCCCGGTACGGCCTGCATCAGCAGCGTGTCCTCACGGCCGGTACCGCCGACCAGGAACGGGTTGGCCCGCATTGCGTCGGCGACCCGCCGTTCGGGGCTGCCGGCCGGCGCGGTCACCGCCTGGGCGAAGGCCCGGGCCAGCCCGGCCAGGGTCAGCGCGAAGATCGGCGCGCCGCAGCCGTCCACCCCGATTCCGGCGACCTTCTCGCCGGCCAGTTCCTCGACCGTGGCCCGGATCGCCTTCTGCAGCGGGTGTTCCGGGTTCACGTAGTCCTCTGTCGGCCACCCGGCCCGTACGCAGGTGAGCAGCATCGCCGAGTGCTTGCCCGAGCAGTTCATGTAGATCCGCTCCGGTCCCCCGCCGGCCCGCAGCACGTCGTCACGGGCGGCCACGTTGCTCGGCAACGCGGGCGGGCAGAGCAACGCGTCCTCGCGCAGGCCCGCCTGCCGCAACAGCGAGCGAGCCTGCTCGATGTGCGCCGGCTCGCCGCTGTGCGAGGCCGCGCCGATCGCGAGGTCAGCGCCGTCCACGTCGAGTCCGGCCCGGATCATTCCGGCGGCCTGCAGGGGTTTGTTGGACGAACGGGGAAAGACCGGCGTATCGGTTGAGCCGACCGAGAGCGTCGGCCGGCCATCCGGACCGACCGCGATCACCGAGCCGTGGTGCACGCACTCCACCACGTCCGACCGCACCGCCTCGACCAGCGGCACACCACCAACCAACGCCAGCTCGCCCATCACCGCTCAATTCCCTCGATTGCCGCCATGTACGGAACGGAGCCTAATCAGGAGCGGGCCAGGCCCGCTCCCCGGCAGAGCGAACAGCAACGCCTCGGACTGCCCTGTTTGGCGTAGGGCCGTGTCGGCTTGCCAGGCTAACCGGGCGTGGTCCATAATGGACACACGCTGCGAGGCGCGGGGGGTCTCGGTCCACCCCTTTGTGGTACGCGGATTATCTCCGTTACGGACGATCAGCACGAGCCGGTTGGGTTCGTGTCGCAGCGGTCGGGGACAGAAGCTGTACGGAATCCCGTCCGTACTGTCCATCGTGGACAGTTCGGCCCGACCCCGAAGGACCGCACCACTACATTCTTGAGAACCCACGCCAGTGGGTGTCTTCCATACTGCCCGGCCAACCTGAGTAGAGCCGGGGAGCAGATCCCCCGCGCCGATTTCGATTTTCCCCTCTCCTGAAATCGGTGCGGGGGATTATTTTGCGTACCGCGACTTCTGCCCCAACAGTCCACTGCGGACTATCGCGGATTATCTCCAGGCATGACAACGGGCGGCGGACCCGTCGATCCACCGCCCGTTGTTGTAGCTTGTGTGCCCTTAGCCCACGAACCCATCCATCCGTAAGCCGACCAGGCAGCTACTTACTCAGTAGCAAAGAACTACTTGATGCCACCGTGAACGTAGTTGATCGGCATTCCGGCGGCCTCTTTGGCCAGGTCCAGAATGGACTGCGGAGCGCCGAGCCACGCGGAGCTGATCAGCGAGGCGGCACCGTAGCCCAGAGCCGCGCCACCCTTGTTCCACTGGTTCCACTCGTCGATCAAGGTGGGAACCTGGTCGATCGGAGCGTGTGCGGCAGCAGCCGGCTTCGCGGTGTCGGCCGGAGCAGCAGCGGACGCGGCGCCGGCGCCAACCCCGATAACGGCGGCAGCGAGTCCGAGGGGCAGCAATGCGCGGATGAGGGTCTTACGCACTGGGGTTTCTCCTTACGGGACGGGTTAGCTATCCACTTTGGACAGCCATCATTACGGGCGGAAAGTTACCCGTGGGCTCACCCGATTGCAACTCTCAATAGCCCGTGTGGCGGAAAAATATAAAAGCTTTCTCGCGTATAAATGCGTAAGCCAAACGGCGGACTCTAGCACCGTCCACAGTGCACACTTCAGCGACCCGGCCGAACCGGAAAATGCATCGCCTGCCGATTAGCTCACACCACGATCGAGCGCTGCTCTGACGACCAGAATCACGCTCGCTGCAATACGAGTGCGGACGCCTCAGGCGTCGATCGCCGCGGTCGCCCCGGAAACGTCGAGTACCGCGTCGTCGGCGACCGTGCGCTTCACGACCGCCAGCGCGATCGCGCCCAGCTCGTAATGCCGTACCGCTGTTCCGACAAACCCGATCTGCCGACCGTCCAGACTCACCGCGGCACCGCGTTCGGGCAACACCTCACTGGTGCCATCCAGATGCAGCAGCACGAGCCGCCGCGGCGGCCGGCCCAGGTTCTGCACCCGGGCCACCGTCTCCTGACCGCGGTAGCAGCCCTTGTCCAAATGCACCGCGATACCGATCCAGCCGACCTCGTGCGGGATGGTCCGGTGATCGACCTCGAAGCCAAGGCGGGGCCGCCGCGCCTCGACGCGCAGCGCCTCGAACGCCCAAGTGCCGGCCGGCCGGGCGCCCACCTCGGTCAACCGCTCGGCCACCGACGTCAGTTCGCCGGCCGGAACCAGGAGGTCAGCCGCGTCAGTGTCGGGCCATGCCATCCGGCGGACCCACCCTTGCCCGAACGGCAGTACGCCCTGCGGGGGCAGCTGCTCGGTCAGCCCAAGCCCGGCCAGGGCCGAGCTGGTGGCCGGGCCAACGACGCTGAGCAGGCCGTACTCGGCGCTCACATCGGCCGGCTCGACCGCGGACCAGAACCGCATCGACTCCAGGTACGCCAACAGGTCGCCGACCGTCCCGGGCTCGACATCGACCCAGGTCGTGCCGGCCAGCTCGGCCAGCTGCAGGTGATGCTCGACATGGCCGTGCGGCGAGAGCACCAACGCCTCGGTGGCGCGGCCGTCGGCCAACTCGGTCAGGTGCTGACTGGTCAGGTTGTGCAGCCAACTCAGTCGATCGGCGCCGGGGATCGCGATGACGCCGCGGTGGCTGCGGTCGACCCAGCCGACCTGTTCGGCCAGGGCGCGCTGTTCCCGCAGCGGATCGCCGTAATGTAAGGCAACCCCGGCATCCGGACCGTCGGCGGAGACGGCCCCGGGCAGGTCCAGCAGCGGCGAGCGGTAGTCAGTCACAATTGCAGTATCGCTGCCGGACCGACAGACATTCCGGCGTGTCGAAATGGACCCGTTTTGCCCTCTGCTCTATCCGCCTTCTAGGCTCACCGGCCGTGAGCGATCGCATACTCGGCAAACTGGGCTCCGGTCTCATCGACGCGGAGACCCCTCTCCTGCGCGCCGACGATCTCGGCGTGCTGCGCGGCGACGCGGTGTTCGAGACCGTCCGGCTGCACCAGGGCACGTTGCACTCCCTGGAGGCGCACCTGCAGCGACTGGCCGCATCGGCCGCCGCGCTCGACCTGCCGGAGCCGGATCTGCCGGCCTGGCGCGAGCTGGCGGACCAGGTGGCACAGGCGTGGGGCGACTCCGGCGAGGCGGCCGTCCGGTTGGTGCTCAGCCGCGGTGTGGACGACGGGACCGACGGACCGACCGGCTTCGCGCTGGCCGCGCCGGTGCCGGAGACCACGCTGCGGCAGCGCCGCGAGGGCGTCCGTGTCGTCACTTTGTCCCGCGGCGTCTCCTCGACCTCCTATGTGGACGCGCCTTGGCTGCTGGGCGGGGTGAAATCGACGTCGTACGCGGTGAATATGGCCGCACTGCGTTATGCCCACGCGCATGACGCCGAGGACGCGATCTTCGTCGGCACCGACGGACTGGTCCTCGAGGCGCCGACCGCCACGGTTGTCTGGGCCATTGGTGAGACCTTGTGCGCCGCGCCGCCGTCCATCGGCATTCTCGACGGCATCACTGTTCAGACGGTGTTCGAAAATGCCGCCGAGCACGGATTCCGTACCGCGATAGCAAAGTCCACTGTGGACGACCTGCACACCGCCAATGGCGTGTGGCTGGTTTCGAGTGTCCGAGGTGCGGTGGCGGTTACCGCCATCGACGGCAAGGAACGCGGTGACGGTGATCTCACCGAACGGGTTCAGGCCGCCGCCGGTCTCTAACCGGAATTAGTTCGCCCGGGCCGCTGGCGAATGTGTGGCCCGCGACACATTGGGTCGCCCGATAAATGAGTTGCGCGGGCGGCTGGATTTCGGCGTTTCCGGTCCGCCCTGACCCGAGCCGGAAAACCATTGCACCGCACCTCCGCGCGACGTAACGTCTTGGGTACACGGGAAAGGAGGTGGTCCAAAGTTGAGTACTGATTGGACACGTGAGGTGGTTGTCCGCTAGCCGCCGTCCTTCGGACCCGGTTGACTTGGGTTAAGAGCCGTGCGGCTCGAATACCCGGCAACCACCCGACCCCCGGATCGCCGGTTTGTCCAGCCGGCCCGCGCCATCAGTGGTGCGGACAAGGTCCGGGGGTTGCCCATGTCTGGAGACGGTCAGCGGAACACGGCAGCGTCTCGGTGGGGGTTTTCCCGAATCAGCGGCCTACAAAAGTTGGAAACGCCTCAGGCCGACATTGGTTGTAGACCGGCCAGCATCCGATCCAACGTGATTCCGGCCTCTTTGCGCGCGCGTCCGGGGTCCTTGGCCCGGGCGATGTAGAGGCTGGCCTCGGCGATCAACGCGGCCAGCAAGCTGGCTAGTGGGTCGACCGGTAGCGGGTCGATCTGCTTGGCATCGACGGCCTGCTGCAAATACTCCCGTAGGAGCGCGATACCGTGCCGTTCGACAAGCTCGTTCCAGGCGTCGTGGCCCAACGCAGCCGGCCCGTCGATCAGGACGATCCGTTGAAAGTCGCTGTCGAGACAGGCGTCAAGGTAATGCTGGAACCCAGCGCGGAGTTCGTCCCACACGACGGGCAACTCGTCATCACCGATACGAGCCATCTGCTCGGCGATGAGCCGCTGCGCCAGTTCGGTCGCCACCAGTTGCATGACGGCCCGGAACAGGTCGGCTTTGTCCTTGAAATGGTGATAGAGCGCACCACGGGTGACACGGGCGGCAGAGACGATGTCCTCGGTCCCGGTCGCCACATAGCCCCGTTCGGCGAACAACGTCCGGGCAGCGCTTACCAGGGCAGCCCGGGTGTCCGCAACATGCT
>JBEDUI010000123.1:0-28289 GCA_040414495.1 Mycobacteriales bacterium | reverse complement strand
GATGTGGCGCACGGCCTGGCCGGGGCCGGGATGGCACACCTGCGCATCTGGCAGCTGACCGGCGAATCCGCGTTGCTTGCTCGCGCGGACGACTATGCGCGCTCCCTGGTCGCTTCGGCTCGTACCGGGGAGAACGGTCCACTATGGACTGTTCCGGCCAGCTTCCCGTCCCGGTTCGCCGGAACCGTGCATTACGGTTTCGCGCACGGTACGGCTGGTATCGCCTATTTCCTTTTGGCCGCTGGGAAAGCGCTTGACCGGGCTGAGTACGTCGAGTTGGCCCGCAAAGCAGGTGACGGTCTGGTGGCCGTGGCCGACTCGGACGGCGATGCCCTCTGGTGGTCCGCCGGTCCGGCCGACACGACCCGGCTGGGGCATTGGTGCAATGGCTCGTCCGGCGTGGGTACTTTCCTGCTCGCGCTTTACGCCGGTACCGGTGAAGAGCGATTCGCCGCCGCCGGCGCTGGCGCGGCAACGGCCACATACAAGGCCCGCTGGCAGTCGCTGCCCTCGGCCTGCCACGGGCTCGCCGGCAATGGGCAATTCCTGCTCGATGCCGCCGACGTACTCGACGAGCCGAAATACGGGCAGTGGGCGCGTGATTTCGCCGATCTGCTGGCGATCCGTACCGCCCGGATCGAGGACCGGTATGTGGTCGCGGACGAGACCGGCCGGGCGATCGTGGCCGACTACAACATCGGATTGGCCGGTGTGCTGGACTTTCTGCACCGCCTCGAAGCCGGTGGGCCACGTGCGTGGATGCTCGACGAGGTGGTCCGATGAGCAGCCGCACGAGCTTTCGATTTTCGCCGCGGGGACGGTTCGCAGTCGCTCTGGCCAGCGAGGCAACCGGTCGGCCGTGGGTCGAGCGGTGGGCGTTGGATCCCGTCACGGAACCGGAAATGCTGCCGCTGGAAGTAAACGGAATACAGGCGCAGCCGCTGGTGGACGACGAGGGCCGCGTGCTGCTCTGCCAGCCGACCAAAGGCGGTCAGCAGATCATCGGCGACGCGGTGGCCGAACACCTTATGGCGCTGGGGTTGCGGCTCATCGAGGATCCCGGCGGCATCGCGATCGCGATCAGCACCACCGGCGAGCCCGAGTCGACCGTATGGCGCGTGACCGAATCCGGGTTGCGCAAGGTCCTGACGCTGCCCGGACTGCTGGCCGGCGGTAGCTGGCTCGGCCCGGATCGGCTCGGCGCCAACCAGACGCTCGGTGGCGTTGTCCGGGCGGTCGAACTCGACCTGGCGACCGGCATCGCGGACCTGCTCTGGCCCGAACACCCCACGCTCCGGTTGGTGGTCGCGATATCGCCGGACGGGGCGCTCGCCGGCGACAGCCTGAACCGGATTGTCTTGGTACGCAAGGGAAATCCGCCACTGCCACTGGACGGGCTCACGGGTTGGCCGCTGACCACGGATCCGACCGGCCGGCAGGTGCTGTTCCGCACCGAGCGGGGCATGCGCTCCGGGCTGGCGACGCTTGACCTGGAAACCCTTGCCGTACAGGAGATTCCGCTGCCCGACGGTACGGTCGGCGGCACCGCGTCGTGGACGAGCGCCGGGCTGCGGTTCCCGTTCGCCGGGCCGGACCATCCGGCTGGAATCGCCGAAATAGCGCCGGAATTCCGGATGCTGCACGCCGGGGCGGTGACCGGGCCGCGGCCGTACCCTCGCACATTCGGCGGTGTCGACACCGTTTGTTATGGGGAGCCGGACACACAGCCGGTGCTGCTGGCTCTGCACGGCGGCCCGGACGCGGCCTGGCAGCTGGAGTCCGATGCGCTGCTGCGCCACCTCGCCAGGGCCGGGCTCGCGGTGGTGGCGGTGAATCCGCGCGGCAGCCGAGGTTACGGCGGCACCGTCGCGTGGGGCGGCCCGGACCTCGACGACGTTGTCGCGGTGGCAAGCGAAATAGGCCGCCCGGTAAGGCTTTTCGGCGCGAGTTACGGCGCGTACCTCGCGTTGCTTGCCCTGGCGCTGCACCCGGATCGGTGGGAGCGGGCCGCGGTCGTGGCCCCGTTCCTGTCTGGCCGCCGACTGTACGCCGATGCCGGCGCGCGGGTGCGTGCGCTGCTGGATCGCCTGGGTGGTAAGGAAATGTACGTCGACGAGCGCGGGCCCCGGGACCTGAGTGCGCTCGCCGACCGGGTCCGTGCTCCCGTACTGCTCATGCACGGGTCGGCCGACACCGTTATCCCGGTCGCACATTCGCGTGAATTGGCCGAGCTGATGCCGACCGCGACGTACGTCGAGGTGCCCGGCGCCGGCCACGATCCGCTCACCGAACCTGATCCCGCCAATCGGTTGATCGGGTTTCTCACAGACATCGCCAGCCAGCCGGCGGGCGAGCAGATAACGAGTAGGGGAGGAGGTGAATGACATGTCGGAGCTGACGATTGACGTCGCCGCGCTGGAGGAGCTGCCCGAGATCGAGTCGATCGAGCTTGGTGGCCACGGTGGTGGTGTCAACTGTGGGCTGATCACCTGCGTGATCAGCTGTCTGGTGACCATCCTGGCGCTGTAAGGGGGCCGGCCGCGTCCTGACTGACGCGGCCGACCGGACCGGGGTGCGGGGGTGGCATGCATGGGCTGCCCCCGTACCCCTCCCAAAACAATCGCATGCCGCAAAACAATCCGGCACCCATCTCGGCTAATTGTGTGCGGGCGTGCCGGGAAGGAGCGCATCTCGATGTCCGATCGAGTGCTGCTGTCGGCGGTTTCGGCCGGCCGGCGGTGGCTGGTCGCCGCGGTCCTCACCGCCTCGGTGTCGACCGCTGCCAGCCTGCTGTTGCCGGCGACGCTCGGCCGGGCATTGGATGCCGCGTTGCTGCATCATGACCGACTTACGGTGGCGGTCGTCGAACTCGCCGTCGTGCTGGCCGCGATCGCGATTGCCGACGTGGTCGGTCAACTGGCCGGCACCGCCGGCGCCGCGGGCACAACGGCGTGGCTGCGGCGCCGGATGGTGGTGGGCCTGCTCGCCGCCGGTCTGCCCGGCCAGCGGCGATTTCCGCCCGGCGAGGCGACATCCCGGATCACGACCGGCGCCACCGCGGCCGGGCGGGTGCTGCCGCTGGTCCTCGTAGCCTGCACGACCGCGCTGTCCACGGTCGTCGCGCTGATAGCCCTCGGGTTGATCGACTGGACGCTGCCGGTGACGCTGCTGGTCGGATTGCCGGTGACCGTGCTGGTGCTGCGGCCGTTCGCCCGCGGCTCGACCAAGGCATATACGGACTATCAGACGGCGCAGGGCGAGATCGCCGACCGGCTCGCGGACGCGCTGGCGGGGCTGCGCACGATCCGAGCCAGTGGCACCGCCACGGCCGAGGTCGACCGGGTACTGGGGCCGCTGGATCGGCTGCGCAGCGCGGGAATTGCGACCTGGGAACTACAGAAACGAATAGCGTGGGCGTTTGGCCTGCTGATCTCGGTATTGCAGGTCGCTGTGCTCGCGGTGGCCGGGTGGTCGGTGAGCGCGGGCCGCATCAGTCCGGGCGACCTGGTCGCCGCGATCGGGTACGCGACGATCGTCCTCGGCGCGATCGAGCAGATCGACGCGCTGGCCGAACTGGCCCAGGCCCGCGCCGGCGCTGGCCGAGTCGCGGAGCTGGCCGCCGATGTCCCGGTTGTCCGGCGGGACGGCGAATTGCCGGATGGACCCGGCGAGGTCGAGTTGCGGTCGGTGAGTGTGTCGATCCAGGACCGGCTCGTGCTCGATCGGTGTTCGATGACGGTCCCGGCCGGTGCGACGTATGCCGTGGTCGGGCCGAGCGGCGCCGGAAAGTCCACTCTGGTCGGGCTTTTGGGCCGACTCGTCGAGCCCGACTCGGGCGAGGTGTTGATCGACGGCTGCCCGGTATCCACATTGGACAGTTCCGCGCTGCGGTCGGCGGTGGGGTACGCGTTCGAGCGGCCGGCGCTCGTCGGCGCCACGGTCGCCGAGGCGATCGGGTACGCGGCCTCGAGCGGGATCGAATCGGCCGCCCTGGCCGCGCACGCCGACGGGTTCATCCGCCGGCTGCCGGGCGGATACCGCACCCCTTTAGTCGACGTGCCGCTCTCTGGCGGCGAACAGCAGCGCATCGGCCTGGCCCGCGTGGTGGCCCAGCAGGCCCGCGTACTCGTACTCGATGACGCCACCTCCAGCCTGGACACGGCGACCGAGGCCGAGGTGACCGCGGCGCTGGCCGAGGTACTGCCCGGTCGTACCCGCCTCGTCGTGGCGCATCGGGCCGCGACGGCCGCCGCCGCCGATCGCGTGGTGTGGTTGGAAAAGGGCGCCATCCGGGCGATCGCGCCACACGAGGCGTTATGGTCCGAGCCCGCCTACCGGGCGCTGTGGTCATGAGCCTGCTGTCGCGGGTCCTACGCGAGCGCCGCCGCCCGATCGCGATAATCTTCGCGCTCTCGGTAATCGAGGCCGCGCCGACCGTATTGATGGGTCAATTTCTCGCACAGGCGCTGAATCACGGATTCCTGGTACGGCGGCCAGGCACGGGTTTTCTGTGGCTCGGCGCGCTGCTCGGTGCGATGGTGCTCGCCGCGATCGCGACGCGGCTCATTTATCCACGACTGTCCACTGTGGTCGAGCCGATGCGCGATGACCTGGTACGCATGGTTGTCGGCGCCTCGTTGCAGGCTCCCGGGCACCGCTCGGCCGGCGCCGATCCGGCCGCGATTGCCCGGCTGACCGAACAGGTCGAAGTCGTACGCCGCCTGGTCTCGGCGCTATTGCGGACCTTCCGGCAATTCGGCATGGCGGTTGTCGGCACCATTATCGGCGTCACGGTGCTTTCCCCGATCCTGGCGGTGTTTGTCGCTCCGGCGGTCGGTGTTTCCCTTGTGGTGTTCGGGTTTCTGCTGCCCCGATTGGCGGGCCGGCAGCGCACCGTCGTGCTGGCCGACGAAGCGGTGGCCCGGGATGCGACCGGGTTGCTGCACGGGTTGCGCGATGTGCTCGCCTGCCAGGCGACCGACCGCGCGACCGCCGATATGGCCGCGGTCATCGACCGGCAGGCCCGCGCCGCCAAGAAGCTCGCCCGGGTTTCCTCGCTGCGGGTGCTGATCGTGGCGTTCGGCGTGCAGGTGCCGTTGGTCGCCCTCATCGCGCTCGGGCCGCATCTGATCCACAGTGGACAGTTGTCGGTCGGGGCGTTGGTGGCCGCGGCCGGGTACCTGACCGTCACGCTCGAACCCGCGTTGCGATCGCTGATCCAGGTCGCCGGCAGCTGGATTCTGCAGCTTGCGGTCGTGCTGTCCCGGCTGAGCGAAATCATTGGGCCGCAGACCACCGCCGCGCCCGGCTTGACGGCACCGGGCGCGGCGGCTTCGTCCCTCGACCTGTGTTGCTCGGGACTGACCTTCGCCTATGGCCCGCATGCCGAGCCGGTGCTGCGCGATCTCGATCTGGCCGTCGCCGACGGTGAGCACCTGGCGGTCGTTGGCCCGAGCGGAGCGGGCAAGTCGACTTTGGCCGATCTGATGTGCGGGCTGATTCGCCCGCAGCACGGGGAAATCCGGATCGGTGGCGTATCACCCGACGCCTGGGATCCGGCATCGCTTCGCGCCTCGGTGGCGCTGATTCCGCAGGAAGCGTACGTATTCGCCGGTACGGTCGCGGAGAATGTCGCATATCTGAACCCGGCCGCGGATTTACCCGCCGCGGCGGAGGCGGTGGGCCTGGGCGAGTTGCTGGATCGGCTCGGCGGCTGGGACGCGGCCGTGCGCCGTTCCGCGCTTGCCGCCGGCGAGCAGCAGCTGATCGCGTTGGCCCGGGCGTACGCCAGTCCGGCCCGGCTGGTCATCCTTGACGAGGCCAGCTGCCATCTCGATCAACGGCACGAAGCCCTTATAGAGCGGGCTTTCCGGGACCGACCCGGCAGTCTCATCGTCATCGCGCACCGGATCGGCTCGGCCCGCCGGGCAGACCGGATCCTCGTGCTGGACGGTCTTTCGGCGGTCGCTGGCCGGCACGAGGATCTGGTCGCGACCAGCCCGTTGTACGCGAAACTCGCCGGCCATTGGGAACCGGCGATTCCCCGGGTTACCCGAGGTTAATGGGTGACGTTGGCGGCGACGAGTTTTGTAAAGGCGCCCGGCGTTACCACCCGCACGTCGGAGTCGAGTTTGTCGGTGACGGTACGAATGTTGGAGATTCCTTTGCTCCAGGCATGTACGGCGACGAGGGTATAGCCGTTGGCGCTGCTCGGGTCGCGGGGAGCGGCGTTGATGGCGGCGGTGACGCTGGCCTCGTCGGCACCGCTCAGCCCGTCCCACAGCATGTGCCGGGCGGAGATTACCGGCTTGTCGTGTGACCAGACGATCTTGCCGTTCTGGCCGTCGTAGCGCGAATATTCCAGGTAGATCAGCCCGTTGACCGACTGTCGCGCGGTGTAGGCAGCCCAGACGTTGGTCTTGTCCAACGCGTTGAAATCGAGAATCTGCACCACGCCCAGGTCGGCCCGCCGCATGTAGTCATCCAGCCGCGCCGTGTGCGCCTGCAGCTTCGCCGCCGGATATTGGCTCGGGTACATGTAGCCGGAGCCGGACGGGCCGACCACGAATTCGTCCGCGTTGTTCCCGGTCGACGCATTCTGGTAATACCAGCGCATCGCCGACGGGGCGACGTCCAGCAGGCTCGGCGCCATTCCCCAGCCGAGCGGCACGGTGCCGCGCAACGGACTTGCCCACCACGCGGCGGTGCTTTGCAGCGACGTCAGCAACCACTGCACGTTGTCGCCGTCGGTGACCACAAAGGTTACGTAATGTACGCCCTTCTCGGCTCGTACCGGGGCTTGATTCGCCTGCTGGCGCAGGGAACCGGTCGGCACGCCGGAGAGCGTGGAAATGTTGCGAGCCCAGTCCGCTGCGACCATGAATGTGCCGGCGGCCGAATTCATCGCAACGAATTTGTCCTCGCCCTGCGACGCGTCGCCCCAACCGATCACCGGCGCATCGGTGTCCAGACTGTCCACGAGGGACTGGCGGTATGCGGTGTTGCCGTCGTAGAACAATTGGGCGCGGGACATTGTCGTCAGGTCGCGCAACTGCACGCCAAAGTTAGGCTTCTGCTCAATGGCGAAATCCCGGCGCAGCTTCGATCCATAGGTCGCGGTGAGCCAGGCGTCGTCTTTCCCGCGTACGTCAGCGGTCTTGCTCAGCCCGGCCGCGGTTGCCTGAGCCTCGAGGCTGCTGTGCACGGCCACGCTGTCGGTCAGCCCGGCGACCGTGGTGGCGACGCTGATCGAGGGATCATCGTCGTACAAAATATAGCCGGTGATGCCGTGCGGCTGGTACGCGGCGAGCAACTCCCACGGATCGTGGATCGGCGTGACCTCGATGCTGTAATGCTGCTGCAGGTCGGTGAGCCACAGATCGGTGGTGGAATTCGGGGTATTGACGTAGATGTGCGGCAGCCCGGGCGGCACGACCGGGGCGGCCGACGGGTCGCGGGCCACCAGGCCCTGCAACGTGCCGACCAGCACGGCTTCCTGGGCGTTCATATCGCCGTCGTCGATGACGTACAACCGGCTGAACCGTCCGCCGCGCGGGAAATACGGATGTGTCGGCGTGCTCGCTCCCGCCACCGACGGAATAGCCGGTAATGCGGCCGCACCGGCCAGCACTCCACTGGCTTTCAGAAACGTACGGCGATCAACTAAGCTCATCGGTCCGCCAATCCGTTGTGGGTTTGACAACGGGCGTCGGTACGGTCCTCAGCCAGGCCGAGGACCGTACCGAGCAATCTTCAGTGAAAGTCAGCCGAGACGTGATAGACCCGGCCGCCCCAGCCGTCCTGCGGGAAGCTATCCGAAACCCGTACGTACGATGCCTTGTCCGGGCCGAGGTACGGCGTGAGATCGATGGTGCGGTCGGCCTTGTTGGAGCCGTCGCGGATTTGTTGATCCTCGGTCAGGACCGTGGTCCACGTTTTGGCGTCCGGGCTCACCTGAACCACGAATTCATTGTCGATCGTCAACGTGACCTGGGCCGACGTGGTCTGCGACGGGAACGGGAATTTGTAGATGAAATAGTGGTCGCCGTCGGCGAAGCGGTTCTGCACGCCATTGCTCTGCGAGCCGTCGGGGTCCCACAGCCACGGGTTCTCGGCCGGAGTACCGGTGTCGAAATCGATCGTGTGCGATATCAGGATATCCGCGCTCGCCTCGAAGCTGAGCCCGGCGGCGTTGACCGTCGCGGTAACGGTGTGCGTCCCGTCTGTGGCGCTGGCCGGCACCGTGACAGTCAACGGTACGGAGCCCTGGGCCGGATCGGCGCTGCCATTGGGTTTCACCGTCACCGTTGTCTTCGCCGGAGCAACGGTCCAGCCATCAGGCGCAGTCGCGCTCACCTGCACGTCGACCGGAACACGGGCCGGGCCGGTAGCCGATATTCCCAGGTTCAACGAGACCTTCGTGGGATCGCTCGCATTCGGAATTACGACGGGCTGGGCCGGTGACATGCTGGCCGCCAGCGACTCTTTCGGCGCCGGCTGCGGAATAGTTGCAATCAGCGCGCTGAGCGCACTGGCCTGCGTGCGCCAATCCCGTACATTCGGCGAGTCGGCATTCTCCGCGCCGGCCCAACGCTCACCGAGCTGATCGCCGGCGTTGCGGTCGTCATTCCACACGCTGGCGGCCTGTTTGTCGACAAAGGCCAGATATCTTGGGTCGCGGGTAGTGTCGGCGGCATCCATCATGTAGCGCATGAAAATGCCCTTGAATTGTTTCTGGTTGTCGTCGCAGGTTTTGCCGACTGGATCGCAGGACTCGGTGAGAACGCCATCAGCGACCAGCGCGGGGGAGGAGATCGCGGCGTCAGCCAGGTGGCGGGCCGTGGCAAGGATCGCCGGATCGTGCGTGGCGCGCCACAATTCCAGGCCGGCGCCGATGGCAAGGCCCTGGTTGTAGCTCCATACGGTCTGGCCGTTGTTCTGACAGGCGTCGGTCAGACCGTCGTTGACCAGGCCCGAGGAATTGATCATGCCGCTGCCGGTGAACCAGTTCCAGGCCTGCTTCGAACGGGAAAGCCAGGTGGTATCGCCGTGAATGCGGTTGTGCAATTCGGCGGTGAGCCGAATGTATAGGCCGTTGGTGACCGCGTTCTTGTACGTCTTCTCCGCGTTCCACCAAACACCGCCGCCGCAGGTGCTCGGATCCCAGTACCCGCTGACGTAGTCGGCGATCGTCACCGCCATGTCGAGGTATTTGTGATCTCCGGTGACGTCGTACGCCTCGACCCAGGTCAGCCCCCACCATTCGGTGTCGTCGATGGCGCGGCTGGTGAAGTTACCCAGCAGCGGGTCGCCGGACAGCACGCCGGGTGGGAAAGCGCCCTTGTCCTTCTCGAATGTGTTGTCCAACTCCGAGACGTAACGCCGGTCCCCGGTGCGTTGCATGTAGTCGCCGATGGTCTGCAAGGCGACCGCGGAATTCCACCAGCTTGATGGCCACCACGCCTTGACCGGATCGTAGGAACCCATCAGGACATCGGCCGCGACCCGCGCTTTGGCCACGGCGGTTGCGCCCGCTGGGGGCGGCGCGGCGGAGCCCGCTGTCGTGGTCAGCAGTACGGTCATTACGGCAATGATACCGGCCAATGCGACGCGGATCGGGCGCGTCGCAAACACCCTTGACATGCTCACAGGTCTCCCTCGGCCCGCGGAATGAGGCACATACAGTCCTGCTGCCACCGTCGATTCAAGGACGCGTCGATCGCGTGACACGGGAATATGACATCGTTGTCATCGCGCCCGGAAAAACTATGGTGTTCGGCTCGTCACGTCAAGACCCAGGCCGGCTAATTGGCATGGCGAAATCCTGGTTCCGGGCGTGCAACCCGCTCCCGTAGACCCGCGACTGGCAGCGACGAATGGCTGTTTCAATTTCGACGAGACCGCCGGCGGCGCTTCGGGCGGCTAATGTCGATCGCCTTGGTGAACGCGGCCGCCGATATCGAAGACAACCCGTGTTTGGCAATAGCACTCGCGGGGTCGGTTGGCTGATCTTGCGCGGCCACGTTCCGGCGAGTTCGTGAGCACTGGCGCTGCGCCGAGCCCTGTCCTGGGCACGACTACGGGCCAGACCCGCTGACCGGGGTCGGCCGCGGCTTTTGCCGGGAATGGTCGGCAGATTGCCGGCTATTGTCAGATTGGCCGATAGGTGACGTTCTGCTGGGCGACCTATTTGACCAGGCCGGCCCTGGGCGCGACCCTGATCTCACTGTGCCGTGGTCAGTGTCGGCCGCACAGACCGGATGGGGCCCGCGGCCAGTGATATTGGCTGTCAGGGGGTACGCCAATGAGCCAGTCCATTACTCCGCATGAATTCCGGAAACTACCCGATAATGACAACGTCTGCGCCGAATGTGGCCAGGATCAGCGTGTGCACGATGCGATGGCCCGGCAGGACGCCACGACGCAACAACCAAGCGACAGCGTCGCCGCACCACAGCAGGATGTCGGGTCCAGCAACCAGCGCGAACCCGAGGTGACACCGGTCGACGCCGGAGTCATGGCGGGGACCGGCCGCGCCATGAAATACCGCAATCCGTGGCTGGTATGGCTGGTCTGGCCGTTGATCACACTCGGCATTTACCATTTCGTGTGGTATTACAAAATCCACCGGGAAATGGCCGATTACCAACCGACGCGCCGGATTCCGGTCGCCGGTCCGGTGCTCGTGCTGATATTCCTCGGGTGGACGATCATTGCGCCGTTCATTTCGTACTACAACACCGGTCGCCGCGTTCGCGAAACCCAACAGGCCGCCGGAATCGGGCCCACCTGCAGTCCATTGGTGAGCGCGCTACTGATGTTCGCGTTCGGCGCCAACGCCCTTTATCTGCAGATGGAACTGAACCGCGTTGTCCTGCACTATCACGTCCCGGAAGGGACGCCGGTGCCGCTGTACGTCTGAACAACCCTTGTGCGAAGAGAGAGGATTGATAAACATCATCATTAGATGTGGAGCCGGTAGAGCGTGCGCGGCCGGCCGCCGCGCCGGTCGTTGAGCGTGCCGGTCGGTTCGGCGACCCCGGCGCGTTCCAAGCGTTTGAGAATGCGGCGGGCGGAGCGCTGCTGCACCGCAAGGTGATCGGCGACAGCGCCGGCCGTAATGCCTTCGCCGTCGATGGTTTCGGCGACCAGGTCGCGTAACCGCAGCAACGTCTCGCGGCCGAGCCCGGCCCGGCGGGCCAGCACGGACAGGTCCTCCGCGCTTACCCGCGGCCGCGGTTCCGATTCGCTCTGGCCGCCGATGATGACGTCGGTGTCGTCGGCGAGCGCTACGGCCGCGGCGACCGGACCGGCCGCGTGGGCTCGCCCAAGTGCCCTTTTGGCAAGGGATTCCGCGTCCGCTGCGGTACGTCCGATGCCGAATCCGATGTGGACGTGCTCGTGCCGGGCGGCCAATTGGTCCAGCAGCGGCCAGTGCTGGAAATGGTCGGTCACCTGCTCCAACGGCCCGGCGGTGGAGACGATCAGATAGCCGTCGTCGAGGCGGGCCAGCGCGGCGCCGAGCGAGACGAGGTTGCGGCGCAGATAGCGGTCGCTGGCGCCATCCAGGTCGATCAGGCCGATCGCCACCTGCGCATCGCCGCTGTGCAGGCTGTTTATCGTGAGTTCGAGATGCCGCAGGGCGGTGCGAATCGAATGCCGCGAGGGCGCGAGCCGTACGGTGTGCATTTCCTGGGACAGTTGGCGATAGGCCGAGCCGAGGCACGTAATGGCCACCTTCGTACCCTTGGTGTCTCGGGCGTGGCGGTGGAACTCGATCACCTCATCCGAGGTGAGGCCGAGGCGGTGTTCGAGCACCTGGACGCCGTCGGTCGGCAGTTGCGCCTCGGTCATCGTGTCGAGCACCTGGGCCCGGGTGAGCGTGTCGATCGAGATTGCGGCCATGTCGTGGCCGAGGCGCAGTTGCTCGACCAGCGCCCGCAGCAGGGTCGGTCCGCTGTAGGAGACGTGCTCGGCCGGCCGGCGCAGCACGCCCTCCACATTCGCCCGGGCATACGGCACAACACCGGTGAACAGCACACCGCTCAGACTGTCCTGTTTGGACTCCAAGATCTCGGTGGCGTCGTCCTCATGCCCGTACACAAGGGGAATCAGCTCGGCCGAGGACGTGGTGCTGCAGACCGAAATGACCAGATCGACCAAATCGGCCGGGCCCAACACCCCGACACTCATACCTGCCATGGCAACTCCGCTGCAACCGCCAACCCTGGTGCGTCGGCCCTGATCTGCAAACTACCTGAGGCGAAGGTGATCGCCGAGTCGGTGACCACATCGGACTCGACCATCTGCGAACCCATCAGCTCGCAGGCGTACGGCAGCGAGGGCAGGGTGCGGGCCAGGTGGAAACCGGCCGCCGCCGCGACACCCAACTCCGGCATGGACCCGATCATGACGGGAATTCCGGCCGCCTCGGCGATGGCCGCGACCTGCTGCGCCCGGAACAGCCCGCCGGGCTTGAGGATCTTGAGGTTGAACACGTCACACGCGCCGGCCGCCGCCAGGGCCTGCGCGTCGGCGATCGACTGCAGCGATTCGTCCGCCTCGATGGGAATGTCCGTACGCTGGCGGATCGCGGCCAGGCTCTGTGGCGAGCCGGCCGGAATCGGTTGTTCAAAGAACTCAAGCCCGCAGTCGCTCAGTTTCTGACCGACGAGCAGAGCGGTGTCCTCGTCATAACCCTGATTGGCGTCGATACGTATCCGCACCGACGGCCACGCCGACCGGACCGCCCGGACCGCGTCGATATCGCGGGCCGCGTCCTGGCCGACTTTCAGCTTCACCGTCTGATATCCGGCGTTGATCGCTGTCTGCGTCTCGGCCAGCAACGTGTCGATGGGCATATAGCCGAGCACCCAGACCAGCGGAACCTCGTCGCGCAACGGCCCGCCAAGCAGATCGGCCACGGAAATGCCGCTGTGCCGGCCCATCAGGTCGAAACAGGCGATATCCACCGCCGCCTTCGCCAATGCGCCGCCGGCTTCGGCGTTATCCATCGCGGTGTGCAGCATGCGCGGCGCCGGCGGCAGTCCACGCACCGCGGGCAGGAGTTGCTCGACGAGTACCTGCTGCGCCGCGGCCACCGTGACCCCGCTGTAGGCCGGCATCGGCGTGGTCTCGCCGACCCCGACGCAACCGCATTCGTCGGTGAGCCGGACGAAGATGCTTTCGACGTAATCGGTGCTGCCGCCGAATATGGAGAATTGCGACCGCAGGCGGCGTCGGGCCAGGACGTGTTCGGCCGCGACGATCGGTGCCCTCATCGGGTGCCGGCCAGAAATGCGGTGGCCCGCTCGAGCGCGGCCCGCACCTGATCCCGTTCAGTGGCGGGCAGTTTCGGCCCGTACGGATCGTGGGCGGCGTCGCTGGAAATCAATCCTTCGTATTCGGCGGCCCACATCATCCGTTGTACGTAGCCCTCCATGGGAGCGGTGAAGGTGGCGTACGCGAAATCGTCCATGGCGGCCGAGATGCTCACGAATTCCCGGCGATCGCCGTACCAACTGGACAGTAGCCGGGCCGACAGACCGCCCGCGGCCGCCGCGATCCCGACCAGCGCGGCATCCGCGCCCCACATCAGCGACGGGCCGAACATCCGGTCCTCGCCGGTGATCGCCAACTTTCCGGGGAATTCGGCCCGGATCAACCGAATGACGTCCTGACAGGACATTGCCGAATCGAGCGTGGCCAGCTTGATGCCGATGACCTGCGGAATCGAGAAAAGGTCACGCAGCAGGGAAAGCGAGTACGGATATCCGCCGGCCTCGGCGTGCAACAGGAACAGCACCAGCGGGAGCCCGGCCTGCTCGGCGATCTGTTCGTGCAGCGCGCGTAATCGGATTTCTCGGTCCGGTGCATCGGCGTACCGCGGTGGCGGGAACACCATCAGCGCATCGGCGCCGAGTTGGGCGGCGCGATCGGCCATGCGCAGCATGTGTGGCGCCGGGTCGGCCGTGGCCTCAGCGGCTGCCGGAGCGATACCGGCCACGATCGGGGCGTCGGTGGCGGCGCGGAAGGTACGCAGGACGGCCGTTTGTTGCTCAGCATTGAGATATGGCCCGCGGCCGGTGTGCGCCCAGACCGCGACACCGCCGTATCCGGCCAGCGCGGCGGCGTAGCGTTCCAGGTCGCCGACGGCGATGCTCCCGTCGGCGTGCATCGGGGTGAGAGCGGCCGGCAGCAACTGGCCCCGCAACCGGCCGGCCAGCGTCGGAATGCCGGTCGGAATGTCGGCCACACCTGCTTCGAATCTGCTCGACACGCGGGGCACCTCCATGGCGTCCACCGGATCCGATAGTTTCGGTCCGGGCCTAAACGGTAGAATATGCTGTCGCAAGCCACTGGTTCGAGCCGGGAGTCGCTCATGCGCTTTGGCGTTTATCTGAATCTGTTCTGGCATCCCGATGGCCCGGCCGGGTCGCGGGCGGTGATGGACGAAGCGGTGGCCCAGGCCCGCGCCTGTGAGCAGGCCGGCTTTGACTGGGTCGTATTGGGCGAGCGGCACCACCATCCGGCCGGATATCACGAGATTCTGAGCAGCGCGGCCTGGCTCGCGGCGCATACCGAGCGGATCGGCATCGCCACCGCCGGAATCGTGCTGCCGATCTATCCGCCGGTGTTGCTGGCCGAAATGCTGGCGCATGTGGACGTACTGTCCGGTGGACGGCTCACCCCCGGTTTCGTGCTTGGCTATCGGGCCGAGGAATTCGCCGCCATGGAGGTGCCGCGGTCGCAGCGCCTGGCCCGATTCGAGGAAGGGCTGGCGATCATCAAAGCGCTGTGGGCCGGGGGACCGGTGAGCTTCCACGGCACCCATCACCGGCTCGACGACGTGCTGATCTCGCCGGTGCCGGCGCAGCGACCGCGGCCGCGGATTTGGAACGGTGGTCGAGTTCCGGCCGCGATCGCCCGTACCGCCGCCGAATGTGATGGCTGGACCACGTCGTTCAACGAGGAACCGGCCGATCTGGCCCGGGCTATCGAGTTTTATCGGGCCCAACCGCCGAGCCAGCACAGCCTCGGTCGCGACGTCATCATGCTGCGGGAGGGGTTCTGCGCGCCGACCAGCCAGGCGGCACAGTCCACGTTGGAGGGTCCGCTGCAGGCCTTGTACGCCGAATACACCAGCTGGAAAAGGGATTCGGCCGACGTGTCGCATTATCAGAACGTCGACTGGGAGACCGTCCGTCGCCGCTGCGTGGTGGGATCGCCGGCCGAAGTGGTGGATGCGGTCGGTCGGTACGCCGAGATGGGCAGCGACGGGCTGGTGCTGCGGATCCAGCCGCCGGGGTTGGATCATGCCGACGCGATGCGGTGCATCGAATTGCTCGCCACCGAGGTGCTGCCGAAATTCCGCTGAGTCAGGCCAGTGTGGACAGCTCCGTCTCACGTACCTCACCGCCCAGCGGATCGCCTGCCGCATAGGCGGTCAGCTCGTCCACGACGTGCTGACCGAGCCGGTGTAATCCGTTGGTCACCGCGCCGGCGACGTGTCCGGTGAGTACGCAGTTGGGCAGTGTCCGAAATGGATGGTCCGGCGGCGGCGGTTCGGGATCGGTGACGTCCAGGCACGCGAACAGGTGGCCGCGGCGCAGTTTCGCCACCAGGGCATCTTCGTCGATGAGCGAACCGCGGGCGGTGTTGATGAGGATCGCGTCGGGCTTCATCAATTCCAGCGCGGCCGCGTCGATCATGTGCCGGGTCTCCGGAATGGACGGTGCGTGCAGCGCCACCACGTCGCTGGAGCGCAGCAATTCGGTCAGTTCCACCTTGCGGGCGCCTAGTTGCGTGGCGCGCTCGGCATCCAGGTACGGGTCGTAGACCAACAGTTCGGCGTCGTACGGCCGGAGCAGCCGCAGATATTGGCTGCCGGCGTGCCCGGCACCGACGACGCCGATCGTCACCTCGTACAGCTCGCGGACGCGTGATCGCTCGGCCTCCCAACCGCCGGCCGCGGCGTCGGTGGCCAACCGCCACAGGTTCTTCAGCGACGCGATCGTCATGCCTAACGCGGTTTCCGCTACGCCCTTGCTCAGTGGCCCGGCAGCGCTGGAAACCCGCACTCCGGCCCGCCACAACGGCGCGGACACGATGCCCTTCACGGTCCCGGCGGCGTGTATGACGAGGCGCAGATTCGGCGCCGCGTCGAGGATCGCGTCATCGACGCGTGGGCAACCCCACGAGGTGACGAGCACGTCCGCGCCCCGTGCCGTCTCGAGTACGGCACCGTCGCGGGCGCACGCCACGTCACCCAACTCGGCCAACCGGTCCAACTGGTCCGGCCGGAATATCCGGTCCCGTAATTCCGGCGCGAGGACCAAGGCGATTTTCATACGCGCGTTCACCGTCCGTTTCCACAACCCTTGTAGCGCTGCCCTGAATCTTGTTACGGTCCTTGCCGAAACTCAAGTCCCGGCACTAGGGTGTGCGCAACCCTCACGGGACACCCAGGCTCAGAGACAACGGCGAGAGGTGTCGGCATGCGCACGCTGGAAACACGGCGACTCGGCGCGCTGGTCGCGGCGGGGTCGCTGACCCTGCTGGCCGCCTGTGGCTCGAGTGGCGGCGACAAGATCCCCGCTAATGCCAAGGATGTGGCGGGTTCGGTGACGATGTGGATCTATCCGATCGACCCGAACAATGAGGCGGCGTACTGGAAACCCAAGGTCGCCGAATTCGAAAAGAGTCATCCCAAGGCGCACATCAAAGTGGTGGTGCAGCCGTGGGCGAATCGCGACGAACAGTTGACCACCGCCATAGCCGGCGGCAAAGGGCCCGATGTCGTCTATCTGATTCCGGATCAGCTTCCCCAGTACGCCAGCAACGGCTCGCTGGAAGATGTCTCCGACGTGATCGCCAAGGACCGGAGCGATTTCCGCGCCAACGCGCTCAAAGCGATGACGTACGACGGCAAGCTCGACGGCGTACCGCTGCTGATGTCGGCCACGACCCTGGTCGTCAACAAGAAAGCCATGCAGGCGGCGGGTATCACCGCGGTGCCCAAGACCTGGGACGACGTGCTGGCCGATGCGCCGAAGCTCAAGCAGGCCGGCTATTACACGACCGAATACGACGGAGCGCCGGACGAAACGCTCAACGGCACGTTCTACCCGCTGCTGTGGCAGGCGGGCGGCGATGTGCTGACCAAGGACGGCAAGCACGCCGCGTTCAATTCAGCGGCCGGCGTCAACGCGCTCACGTTCGTCAAGAAACTGGTCGACGGCGGATACATACCCAAGGACCCGTTGACCACGATGCCCAAGGCAGAAACGAGCCCGACCGGCCAGGGCAAGGTCGCGTTCCTGTTTTCCGGTGGCGTGGCCGGGTTGCCGACCACCGTGCCCAAGAGCGACTGGGCGATCTACCCACCGTTGAAGGACAAGGTCTCGATCGGCTACGGCACGGTCGGTGGCCTGTCTGTCCTGTCTGGATCAAAGAATAAGGCGGCGGCGAAGGCGTGGGTGCAGTGGGCGACCTCCGCCCCGCAGATGAAGGTGTACGGCAAGAAGCACTCCTATTACGCGACACGCAATTCGGTAGGCACGTTGTTCACCGGAAATTCGTTGGACGCGGCCGAGGAAAAGACCCTGCAGTACATGACCACCGGCTCGATCAACCTCAAATCCAGGCAGCTGATGGACATGATCAAGCCGCACCTGCAGGCCGCCCTGCTCGACAAGACCTCGCCGAAAGCGGCACTGGACGCGGCCGCTAAGGACGTGAACGGGTTGCTGGGGCGTGGCTAGCCTTCGGGTCAGCTCGGTCGCACTGCGACTGCGGCGCCGGGCCGGGTCGGGAATTGCGCTGCTCTTCATCACGCCGTATGTGCTGCTGTTCCTGGTATTCCGCATCGGCCCGGCGATCGCCGGGCTGGTGCTCGGGTTCGCGAAATACCAGATCAGCGGAACCGTGCAGTGGGAGGGGCTGAGCAATTTCCGCCGGCTCTTCGCCGATTCGCTGTTCTGGAACGCGTTGCGGGTGACGCTGGTATATACGGCCATCGCGGTGCCGTTGACGGTCATCGTGTCGCTGGTGATGGCGCAGCTGTGTGCCCGGTCCATTCGCGGTATCAAGGTTTATCGCGCGCTGTATTTTCTGCCGGTTGTCACCAGCCTGGTGACCAGCGGCGTGATCTGGCAGTGGATTTATTCCTCGGCCGGTCCGGCGAACTGGCTGCTCAAGGGGATTGGCATCGGCTCGGTGCCGTGGCTTTCCTCGGGCACCATGGTGCTGCCGTCGCTGTCGCTGATGAGCGTGTGGACACGGTTCGGCTATGACATGCTGATCCTGCTGGCCGGTCTGCTCGCCATTCCGCGTGATTACCACGAGGCGGCGATGATCGACGGTGCCTCGGCGTGGTCGCGATTTTGGTATGTGACGTTGCCGCAATTGAAGCCGGCGCTGTTCTTCGTCGTGGTGCTGGAGATCATCCAGTCGTTCCAGGTGTTCGACGTCATCTACGTGATGACCGGCGGTGGCCCGGTGCGGTCGAGTTATTCGCTGGTATTCCTGATCTACGACCAGGGCTTCCACTATTTCGACTTCGGATACGCCAGTGCGGCCGGTGTGGTGCTGTTCGTCATCACGCTGGTCGTGGCGTTGTGGCAGCGGCGGTTGTTCCGGGAGGATTCCTGATGAGCACCGGTCTGGCCCCGGCCCGGCCAGCAACGTCCACACCGGACACGTCGGTGCGACGTCGCCGCCGGCGTGGGAAGTTGTGGGCGCATCTGCCGTTGGCGATCGTGGCGCTGGCGACGGTGTTTCCGTTCTATGTGATGGTTGTCATCTCCGGGCAGAAGGATCGGGCGGTGTCGCTGCCCCGGTCTCTGTTTCCGGTGCATTTCAGCTTCGCCGCGTACCGCGATGCGCTCGGCGGTGGCAATGTCGGGCGCTGGGCGTTGAACACGGTCATCTACGCCGGCGTTTCCGTGGTGCTCGTATTGACTTTCGCCTCGTTTGCCGCGTACGCGTTTGCCAAGAAGCAATTCTTTGGTCGGAAGGTGCTTTTCTGGACCTTCATCGCGATGTTGATGGTGCCGTACCACCTGACGTTGATTCCACAGTTCATCTTGATCTCTAAGCTGCAGGGGATCGATTCGTACTGGGGCCTGATCGTGCCGACGCTGGCGAACGCGCAGGCGTTGTTCCTGATGCGACAGTTCATTGTGGGCATTCCCGACGATCTCATTGAGGCGGCCCGGATCGACGGTGCTGGCGAGACGCGGCTATTCCTGCAGATCGTTCTGCCGCAGACGAAGCCGATCCTGGCTACCCTCGGCGTTTTCGTCTTCCTCTGGCACTGGAACGATTTCCTCTGGCCACTGGTCGAGACCCGGTCGCCGGACCGATACGTGCTCACGGTCGGGTTGTTCAGCATGCAAGCCCAGGACGTATCACTGGCCGTCACGATGGCTTCGGCGGTCATCACGTTCCTGCCGATTCTCGTGGTATATCTGGCGCTGCAGCGGTATTTCGTCCGCGGCGTCACGATGACCGGACTGAAATAGCCTCGGCACTACTGCCGGCGACTCTCGCGATAAAGGACCACGGCAATGCCGACGAGTATCCCGAGCATTGCCGTCAACAGCAACGCTATGAGCGCCAACATGAAGGTTTCGGTGCCCAGATAGTGGGCGAGCAACACCGCACCGCCGTCGACCACGATGACGGCGAGCGGGACGAGCAGCATGGGCCACGACAGCGGTCCAATGTCGTGCGCCCGGTGGTAGGCGGCCCAGATATCACCGCCGTCCACCGGGCCGTCGTCCGGCTCGTCCTCGTCGTCCATCTACGCCTTCTATCGTGTCGCCAATTGGTCACGCTATTCCTCGCTCAGGTGAACCGGTAGGTCTTTCCGGTCGGGTGCCGCTGGTCCGCTCGGGTGTGTCGTTGCCCGCCGCCTATTGCGGCCTTGGCTACACACAATTCACGTGGCTGACGCCCAGTCGTAGCGGCGGTTTGGACGTTCTCCGGGGTTGACATTGGGGTTCTCTGTGAAAAACTAAATACTAGTTTCGGTCGGGTCCGTAACAATTCCATTCAGTCGGAGGGTGCGGCAATGCGACGATTCCTCACTGCGATATCCGTGGCCGGTGCTGTTCTGCTTTCGACTCTGGTTGCGCTCAGCCCGGGCGCTGGAGCGGCCGGTGCGAATATCACCGACCTGGGTGAAGCGGTGCCGCACGCGCTCGCGCTCAGTTCCGGCTTCGGCACCGCGCCGGACGGCGCGCCCCAGGCGTACTACCTGTTCGAGGGAAACCCGACCACGACAGCGGAATTCGTGGTGATCGATGTGCGCAGCAAGGCGATCGTGCTCGACACGCGTCTGCCCCATGGCAGCTCGAGCGCCCGGACGCTGGATTTCTCCGCTGCCGACGGCCACGTATATTTCGCCACCGACGACAACAACGACACGAGCTACCTCTACCGATACCAGCCGGGATCGTCCTCCGTCGATTATCTCGGCACCACACTCACCGGTCAGCGGGTCTGGTCGTTGTCGGTGGCGCAGGACGGAACGGTCTGGGGCGGCACATATCCCGGAGGCCGGCTTTTCTCGTACACCCCCAGCACAGGGCAGATTCACGATTACGGCCAGGCGATCGCCGGCGAGCAGTACGTCAGTTCGGTGGCGCAGGTCGGCGACCAGATATACGTCGGCACCCAACCGCACGGCCTGCTGGCGCGCATGGATCCGGCGACCGGGACATTCACCCAAATTCCGCTGCCGGCCGATGCCGAGTCGACCGGAATCGACGAGCTGTATCTCCGGGGCAATCTGCTGTTCGCCGGGACCGAGGGGAGCAAACTCTTGGTCCGAAACCTCGACACGAATGCCTGGGTCGACGAAATCAACGACTTCAGCGGACGTGGCGTTTCCCCGGTGGACCCGACAACCGGCAACACGGTCTATTTCCGGGTCGCCTCCGGTCATATCGCGAAATTCGATCTCGACACGCTGACCTCGGTGGAAACTGCGTTCGCGCCGAACGCATTTCCCGAACGGTTCGCCTGGGTAGATATGGCCGATCCGAATTTCCCCGGCCTCACGCTGGCGCTGACGTACTACCAGAACGGCCGGATCTACGCCTACAACCTGCAGTCCGGGAAAAGCTATTATGACCAGCCACAGGTCGTGGGCGCGGGCGATGAACTGACCGCGCTCGGCACCGGCCCGGACGGCAAGATCTATGCGGGCGCGTATCTGAGCCCGCCGGGCATGGCCCGCTGGAATACCGCCACCGGAAAATGGGACCTGCTCGCGTCGTCCGGCCAGGTCGAGGGATACGGCACGTTCGGCAATTCGCTGCTGTACGGCCGATATCCGCAGGGTGACCTGTACAGCTACGACGTGACCCAGCCGTGGAATTACGGCACCAATCCGCCGGCGCCGGTGACTATCGGGAACGAGCAGAACCGGCCGCAGTCCTTTGTGACCATTGGCGATCAGGTCGCGGTGAGTTCGGTCCCCGAGACCGGTCGGCTCGGCGGCGCGATAACGTTGTGGCAGCCGAAATCCGGTGCTGTGCAGGTGTTCCGCAATGTGGTGCAGGACCAGACGCCGGTGTCGTTGACGACCCGCGACGGCCTGATCTACGGCGGTACGTCGATCAACGGCGGCTATGGCGGTGACCCGGATACGCCGGCCGGCACGCTGTTCGGCTGGGATCCGGTCACGCACAAGACGACGTTCTCGGTGGTGCCGGTGGCCGGCGCCGCAACGGTTTCCGGTCTGGTCTTCGATTCACACGGCATGCTCTGGGGCGTCGCGGACAGCACCATTTTCGAATACAACCCGCAGGCGCACCGGGTCCTGCGTACGAAGCAGCTCTTCCCCGACACCGACGGCACCCGTTACGGCGAAGGGCACACGATGATCTTCGACAAAGGCCGCCTTTATGGCGTCACGGACAACCGGCTGTTCAGCTTCGACCCGAAGACCTGGCGTACCACCGTCATCGATACGCACGCGACCAGTGATCTGACCCAGGACCCGGACGGAAACCTCTACTACATAGCCGATTCCACCCACGTACGCCGCTACACGCCCTAACCGCGATGCCCGCCCTTGACCGTATGGCTAGACAAACCGGCCATACGGTCAAGTTCGGTTGGGGCAGGCAACTCACACGAGTGTGATGTTTATATGCAAGCAGGCACGACCCGGATCACCATCACCGTGCCCGAGGATATTCGTGCACTCGACCCGTCGCTGACGATCTTCCGGGTCTGACCGGCCTCAGCGACGGGTCGCCCCCGCGCCGATCAGCGTCTAGGGCGTGGTGAGCTTGATCGCCTCGTCGAGCAGGTTGTCATCGATTCCGTCGGCCAGCGCGGCCACGTCCTCCTCGAGATGCGCCGGCGATTTCGTCCCGACCAGAACCGAGCCAACGGCCGGATTGCGTCGCAGAAACGCCAGCGCCAAGGCCGGAAGCCGACTCGCGGCGGCTCCATCGCCAAGCTCCGCAGCACCAAGCAGATCGAGCAACGGCCGGATCCGCCGCGCCAGCGCGGCATCCTCGTCCAATACGGTCAGCACCCGGGCGGTCAGTCGCCCAGCGCCCAAACCGTCGCGGACCAGAATGCCAATTCCCGCTGCCGCCGCGGCCTCGATTCCGGCCTCGGCGGAACGATCCATCAGGTTATAGCTGATCTGAAGCACGTCGAAAGCGCCGGATTCCACGCAGCGTTCGATCTGCCCGGTCGGGCATGACGCGCCGAGCAGCCGGGTTTTTCCAGCGTCCCGGGCCGCCTGCATTTCCGGAACGGTTTCCCGCCAGAGCGTTTCCTCGTGCTCGGCCGGTCCCCAGTGAATCTGCAGCAGATCAACGCAATCCGTACGCAGCGCGGCCAGGCTCTGCTCGATCGAACCGCGAATTCCGGCCCGGGTGAAATCGTAAAACGTATTCGGCTCGTCGCTGTGCTCACCGCACTTCGTGGCCAGAAATACCTCGTCGCGTCGGCCCTCCAGAGCCAGCCCCAGCCTTTCCTCGCTCCGGTGGTACGCGCGGGCGGTGTCGATGCAGGTGATGCCGAGTTCGAGAGCGCGGTGCACGACGGCGAGGGCCGTCTGCTCGTCGCAACGCCGGCGCGCCTCGGCCGTTCCCAGCCCCCAGTCCCGGCCGATTTCCAACGATCCGAATCCCAGGAAGCTGACGGGCGGGCCGTCAGCACCGAGTTGGCGCTGTTCCATCACCGCGGGGGATGTGGCCACCAATTCCTCCTCATGTCGCGTTTCTACCCGCGTTGACAATACCTACGTACAACTCAGTGATCGATATACCAGTCGCCGTTCTGATAGACCAGGGTGGAATCGCCCAGGTCGCTGCTGGTAAAGGTGACGGACGCTTTGATCGCGCTGGCAGGTACGGAAATCTGGTGCGGCGACTCTACGACGATGCGGCCTCGGTCGACGGTTGCCGTTTTCAGGGCCGTCCGCTGCGCCGGCGATATCATCTGGAACACGACGCGCCAGGCCGAGGCGCATGGCCCGACGCCTTCTGCTTCCGCCTTTTTCATTGCCGGTGCGGCGATCTCGCAGATCGTGTGGGTATCGCTGGCAGCGAGCGCGTGCAGGAATTTCTCGTAGCGCGCGATTGCCGCGTCAACCGTGGCCGGCGAGCCGGAATGCCGTGGTGGCGCGGACGTTTTCGGCGGCGCCGAGGTGGTCGGTGCGGATGTCGTTGGCGCGGATGTCGTGGGCGCTTGCGTCGGCGGCGACGTCTGGGTCGAGTCCGGTGGGGCGACGGCGTCGAGGACATGCGCGGCCAACTGCACCGGGCTGGCACCACCAGGGGCCGGACCGAACGTCAGCTCGTAATCCTCCGGATTCGTGGTCGGAGCCAGGTGCAGCACCTCGCCCGTGCGCCACTGGCGCAGGCCGATGGCTGGGTCGCTGGAACGCGACCACTTGACCGCGGCCGGTTCGTACGAGGTGCCGGTGCCCATGGCCGGCCGGCGCAGCTGCCACTCCGTCGGCGGCCAGGGCGTATCGACGCAATTTCCGTTGGAATGCTCCAGCGGCGCCCAGGCGGCCAGGACATTGTCGCCCTCGAAGTGCATCTGCAGGGCCTCGCCGTCGGTGGTCGGTCCCTTGACGTTGGCCGCTGTCCCGGGATGAGTCAGGTCTGCGATGCCGAGTTGACTGGCCTCCTGGCACACCCCGCGCATGGTCCAGGCCACCCAACGGTGGTCGTCGGACAGCGCAATCCGGTCCACCCCCGGGTCGGGGCCACGGCCAATCAGAAACGTCGTGCCGTTCGGGCGCACGCCGAACACGCCATAGCCGGCGGAGGCGAATTGGGCTCCGATAACGGTCACGTCGCCGGCCGAGCCTTCGACCGTCTGCGAGAGGAAAGCCGGCAGCCCGGTACCGCTGGTATTGCGAATTCGTACGCCATGCAGCCGGCTCGCGGTGGCGGGTTCGTACGTCGCGAGTACGTCACCATCGGCGCTCAGCACCTGGCCTTTGTCGGTGAACGCGACGCCGGTGCAGTCGCACTCCACCGTCTCCTCCCGGCGGGACTGCACGTTGACGAAGGTCAGATGGGTCCCGTCGGCGGCGGCGAACCAGGCACCGTCACGGCTGAATGCCATGCGTGGAAGCGATGAGCTGGAGTGCACGTCGGCGACCGGGATCTTGCTGCCGGAGGCGGTGGCCAGCGTGACCTTGTGGTCGGCGTCGACATAAGCCGCGACGACTGTGTCCGGCGATACGGAGTCGCTCGGGGTCGGGCTCGGCATGGTGCCGTCCGGGTGCTGGTCCAGGTACGCCGCCGCCGCGACCGGGTCGAGCAACCCGGTGCCGAATTCGTCGGAGTGGACGCCGCCCTGATGGCCGGGCGCCGCGCGGGTCGAACGGACGATCGCCTCCCGGATCGCCGCCGGGCTCGCGTCCGGGTGGCGGGCCCGCAGCAACGCCGCGGTGGCCGATACGAACGGGGTCGCCATCGAGGTGCCGCTGGCCGTGCACGTCCTCAGGTGCGGCCCCACCTTTGCCGTGCAGCTGTAGTGGCCGGGCAGGTGGACTTCGTCGTCGGGTTTTGGCATGAGGTTGGTCGACAGGATCCCGTCGCCAGGCGCGGCGAGGTCGACGGTGCTGTTGGCCGACGAGGCCTGCTCCCGCTTGTGGTCCTTGGTGTAGTTCGCGACCGAGAGCACGGTGGCGTCGTATCCGGCGGGATATTCGAGTTGGTTGGGCCGGTCGCAGTGGTTCAGCTTGTACGTGTCTTTATCGCCACAGTTTCCGGCGGCGGCGACCGCGACAACCCCGGCCCGCTCGGCGTAGAGGAGCGCTGCCTCCTCCGTGTCGGACCCCTCGATCCCGGCGAAGGACATGTTGATGACGTTGGCGCCATGGTCGACCGCCCAGCGGATGTACTCGCCGTCGTCGTTGTACGGACCGGCATTGTTGCTCGGACGGGTCGAATCCCAGTACGGGTCGTCGATGAGCTTGGCCTGCGGCGTGAGCCCGACGACGCCCTTGCCGTCGTCCTTGGCCGCGACGATGCCGGCGACGTGGGTACCGTGGAAGTCGTCGTCGCCCTTATAGAGGTGGGCCCACGGCGCTTTTTCGACGACCTGCCCGGCCAGATCGGGATTGCTGTCATCGACGCCGGTGTCGATGATCGCCACCTTGACATCCGCCCCGGCCGGCCACAGCTTGCGCACCTGGTCGCCGTGCAGATCGTCCACGCCCCATTGCGGATGCGCCCTGGTGCGCTTTTCCGGATGGCTGGGCCGCTTCGCCGGTGCGGGCATCACCGGGATGTCAGCCGCCACGATCGTCGGATCGGCACGCAGCTTTTTCAGCCGGGCCTGCACGGACTTCGACGCCACCACCTCCCCGCGAAACGCGAGGCAGTGATTGACAATCCGTACGACGCTGATCAGCTTCTGTCCGGAGTGGACAGCAGGGGGCGCCGGTGCGTTCGGGCAGCTGGGTCGGGGCTTGGCCTGGGCCAGCAGCTCAGTCCGTACGCGCGAGGTCGGGGCCACCGCCTGACCGTGGCCCCGAGTTGCTACGCAGCTGGCCGTCAGCGCTAGTAAAACGATCGCCGCGGCGATCGACTTACTGGTCTTGCCCTTCTTACCGGACATACCGGAATTGGCCGGGTTCACGAGGCAGAGTGTAGGGCCATCGGAGCTCATGTCGTACAAATGTGTGTCGACAGTGGAAGGAGCCGGGACCGTTGACCGAGATCGCTGATGTGGTGGAGCTGCTGTCGGCGTTGGTACGGATCCCCAGCGTCAATCCGCGGGGTCGCGCGGTCAGTGCGGCCGATCCGGGCGAGGCCGCGTTGGCTGAATACGTCGCCGGCTGGCTGGATGCGCACGGCGTGGCGACCTCGACGCATGACGCACTGCCTGGCCGGCCCAATGTTCTGGGCATCGTGCCCGGGCGCAGGCCGGAAATGCTGGTACTCGAGGCGCACCTGGACACCGTTGAAGTGGCCGGGATGAGCGTCGACCCGTTCGCCGCAACCGTACGAGAAGGCCGGATGTACGGTCGCGGCACGTGCGACGCCAAGGCGTCGTTGGCCACGTTCCTGCTGGCGCTGGCCGAATTGGCCGCCGGTGAGCCCCCGCCGGTGTCGGTCGCGCTGGCCGCCACGGCGGACGAGGAACACCATTACCGCGGCGTTGTGGCCCTGCTGGACGAATTCGGCGCCCGGGGTCTGGGCTGCGTCGGCGCGATCGTCGGCGAACCGACCGGACTGGCCATGGCCACCGCGCACCGCGGGGTTGTCCGTCTGACCGTGCATGTGCAGGGCCGCTCCGGGCACACCTCCCGGCCACAGGAGGCGGTCAACGCGATCGCGCTGGCCGGCCGGTTGGTCGAGCGCATCGAGACCGTTCCGCCGACACCGCCGCCGCATCCGCTGCTCGGCCCGGCCGTCCGTAGCGTCACCAGAATCGCGGCCGGCAATGGGCCGAACATCATTCCCGGCCACTGCGAATTCGATATCGACCGCCGTACTCTCCCCGGCGAAACGCCCGAGCAGGTCTGCACGGATTTGGCCCGGGAATTGGCGGAACTCGAACCGGTCCGCCTCGATACGCCGCACACCGTCGACTATCCGCTGGATACGGCGCTGGATTGTCCTTTGGTGCAGGCGTTCGGTGAGGCGCTGGCCCGATATCGGCTACCGGATCAGGCGATCGGCGTACCGTTTTGCAGCGACGCCAGCAAATTCGCCCGGCAGGGTATTGACGCGGTGGTATTCGGGCCCGGGTCAATTGCGCAGGCCCATACCGCCGATGAATCGGTCGATCTGGCCGAAGTGCTCACCGCGACCCGACTGATCCTCGACGTGGCCCGGTCCGGGCGTTGGTGAGTCGAATGGGCTGAAAATCCCTGCCCGGCAAGGAATCTCGCTCGGTCCGTAGCCGCAATCGCCTACGGCTTTGGCGATTGAGCGTGATGTACGTCGACAAAGGCCCAAACGGCTGTGATTTGCGCGGCCGAACCGCACTCCGTCCGGCCCAGCCAGACGCGCCCGTCGCTGCCGCGAAATCGGTTGGGAGAGCATGTTGGTCATGCAGAGAAAGAGCACACCCATCCCCACCGCCGCGACCGGCATCGGCTTTGCCGCCGTTGTCCTCGCCGCGGGTGTCCTCACAACCGGCTGCACCGCCCATCACACAAGCGGTTCCGCCAAATCAACAGCTACCTCGACCAGCAAGCCAGAAGCCCTCGTAGCGCACGGGGTGAAGGAATCCGGCAAGTCCAGCAGCCAGATTCTCGCCGACGCACGCCGGATCGCGTTGGCCGCGCGGTCCGTACACGTGGCAGGCAACCTCGGCAATGGCGTCACCATCGACATGGTTTTCACCGTCGGCGGCCAGGCCCAGGGCACGCTGACCCAGTCCGGGCAGGCCGAGAAACTCATCGTGCTGGATCCGAGCACGGTGTACGCCGCGACCAGCAAGACCGGCGGACGGTACGCACGCCTACCGAAGGCCAATGCCGCGCAGGTCAGCAAATCCTTCAGCATGAACGGCGTGATATCCGACGCCCTCTCGCCGCAGGGAACCGCCGTAAAGGCCGGCGTTACGTCAAACGGCCAGATTGCGCTGAAGGACAGCAGCGACGGCTCGACGCTCTACATCACCGACAGCGCGGGAAATCCGTACCCGCTGCGCATCGCCAACAAGGGCGGCAGCGGCGTCGTCTTCACCGAGTGGAACAAGACGGTGACGGTAAAGGCCCCCGGTTCCTGACGTTCTGACCTTCGGCCGGGCCGCGGAATTCGCGACCCGGCCGAATTCTC
>JBEDUI010000122.1:0-10328 GCA_040414495.1 Mycobacteriales bacterium | reverse complement strand
TGCCTTTCAGGAGTTGGGTTGGGGACCATTCTGCGCCGCCATACGTCGATAGCGCTCGGCAACAACATGAAAGGCTTGCTTCGGTTCCCACGCCATATCGGGGTACGCGGTGCCGCGCTGTCCGCTTCGGACCAGACTCAGAGCGGTTGCGTCCAGGTCGTGCCGCGGATCCGGATCGTACGGCGAGAGCGGGAAACTGAAGCTCATGATGTACGCGCCGTCGACGCCGATCCGGTCGAGCAGGTCGATCTGCTCGACCAGCAGCCGGGCCTGCTTTGCCTCGTCACGTCGGTAAATCGTACGAACGCGGGGGCGAATCTTCCGGCCGGCAAAGGGAAGCCGTTGCCCGATCATGCTCATCGGCCGGACGTTCAAGCCGAGCATCAACATTTCGGGCGCGTCGGCCGCCTCGCACGCCGGAAAACCGAATTCGGTGACCGACACCGGTTTGCCGGTCGCCAGCAGTTGCTCAAGGACGCGTGGATAGCGCGACGCGGACGCGGCACTGAGATAATGGTTGATCCCGATCACGTCAAACAGGTCCCAGTCGACGTCTTCCATCCGCAGTGCGCAGTAGCTGACTGGCCCGTGGTAGTTACGGCGAACGGATGTCGTGGCAGCCCGCAGATGTTTCCGTAGCGCCGGCGTGTACGTTCCAGCACGGAAATGCTTACGCAGCAGCCGGACTCGCTGATTGAAACGGCGACCGGGCACGATTCCGCGCATGAATACCGACAGTTCGTTGCCGACACTGAAGACAATCCGATCGGGGTATTTCCGGCGCAACGGCTCGGCCAACGCGCTCGCCTCGGCCAGATATCGCAGCGTGCGTTCGGGCGTAGCGCCCCAGAGTTCGGGAGAGAACCACACATCCAGGCCGAGCGCCAACGCAGCCTCGGCCGCGGTGATCAGCCGGGTCGGGTCGAGACCGCAGATGCGTACGGCGTTGGCGTGTAGGTCGGTCCGGATGATCTCCAACTCCCGCCGGGCCAGCGCCGGCGAATAGTCCGGTCGCCAGTTCATCGCCCGGGGCGACATCGCCCGGCCGACGTCATAGAGCACACCCCGTTGCCTCATGCGCCACCCCGAATTCAGATACATCGCTACCGATGTATCTGCCGACGATATAGCATGCCGGCCATGAAGGCACACGATCTGTTTCAGCTCGGTCGGTGGCTGGCAAAGATTGCCGAGGACGCCATGCGGCCGGCCAATGCGCCAGTGACACCGCCGGGCGTACGGCTGATTCTGATGGACGTGGCAGCGGCCAAGGACAGTTCGATCAAGGACATCACCAAGCGGACCGGCCTGCCGCAAAGCTACGTATCCGAGTCGGTGGCGCGGCTGCGCGATCAAGGAGTGTTGACGACCCAGGCCGATCCGACCGATGGTCGCCGCACACTAGTTGGGTTGACCCGAGCTGCTCCTCGTGCCGTCGCCCGCGCCGGTGCGGTATCGGTGGACAAAGCGCTGCTCGCGGCGCTCGGCGACATCGACCCGAAAACGGGCGCCAAACTGATCGCGAATTTGGAGGTCGCCATGGAACACCTACGCGCACAGCACATCGAACGCTCGGCCACGCCATAACAAGCCGCAACTAGAATGCCGATATGGCTGAGTCACCGGATACGTTTGTACGTGAATTCCATCGAGCGTTCGGACTGGTGCTGAACGAACGGCCCACGTCGGCGCCGCTCGACCTCGCGCAACGACGAATCCGCCTACATGAAGAGGAAACCGCCGAACTGGCCGAAGCCATCGAAGGTGGCGACCTGACCGAGATCGCCCACGAACTAGCTGACGTGGTCTACGTCGCCTACGGAACCGCCGCCACCTATGGAATCGACCTGGACGCCGTACTCGCGGCCGTACACCGGGCCAACATGACCAAACTTGGCGACGACGGCCGGCCGATCATGGACAATGGCAAGGTAACGAAAGGCCCGCACTACCAGCCGCCCGACATTGCGGCAGCGCTCACAAGAACAGATAACGACTTGCCCCACGAGCAATCGTTCTGATCGGCTATCAGCATGGACAAACACGCCGTACTCGCCGCGTTCAACGAACAGATGCGCCGACACCCACAACCGGACGGACCGGACGCGCACATCGAGCGAGACGACAACGTGGTCCGCAGTGTGTCCACAGGCGACGGTTGGGCCGGCGTCACCTGGTCGGAGCTCAACGACGCTAACGCGGATGCGGTCATCGCGGCCCAGATCGACCGATTCGCGGCCGAAGCTACGCCCTGGGAGTGGAAACACTATTCCTACGACAAGCCGGCCGACCTGCCCGAGCGACTCATAGCAGCGGGTTTTGTAGCGCAACCGACCGAAGCCGTACTGGTAGCGGACATTGCCGATCTCGACCTCACTGTGCCCGCACCGGACGGCATCACCATCACCCAGGTGCGTAACGAGAATGACGCCGCCGCGCTCGTCTCCGTCCACAATGCGGTGTTCGGCGGCGACCACTCCGCGGTGGCGCGAACCATTCTGGCTCAGCAACCCGACACGATGCTGGCCATGATCGCGTGGGCCGGCAAGACGTCGGGCAAGACGCCGGTCTCCAGTGCCCGGGTCGAATTTCACCACGGCACCGAATTCGCCAGTCTGTGGGGCGGTGGAACGCTGCCGGACTGGCGTCGCCGCGGCATCTTCCGGGCGCTCGTGGCTTACCGGGCCGCATTAGCGACCGAGCTGGGATACCGGTACCTGCAGGTCGACGCCACGACCGACAGCCAGCCAATTCTGCGTCGGCTCGGGTTTGTCGACCTCGCGACGACCACGCCGTTCCTACATCCGGGCCGGCCCGCTACTCCCCCACCGCCCCGTCAATCCGTTCGCGAATGATGTCGGCGTGGCCGTTGTGGCGGGCGTATTCCTGGATGACCTTGAGCAGATTCCACCGCACCGAATTGCGACTGCCCACGCACCTGTCATCCAGCGAATTCACCGCGGCCAACAGCGCGTCGGCGCAAGCGCGCTCGGCGTGCCAACGTTCCAACGACGGAGCGACGATCTCCGGCGTGAGCCCGACGATATCGCCGTCGGGGTTGTCATCGGTGCAGTAGATCAACGAGAAATCCCCGCCCTGTAAGGGGTACACGAGATAAGCCCGTTCCATTTCGGTCATGTGCCGGACCAGGCCGGCCAGCGTCAAATCCGACGGCGGCGCGGACGCTTCCACCTGCTGGGCCGCGCCCAGACCGTCGCATTTGGACGCGAGCGCATCTCGGTGGAACGCCAGCCAGCCGAGCAGCAGATTACGTTCGCCAGCATTTTCCGGCTCCGGAGACCGATTCATAGCCAGATCACCCCTCGGTAATGGTGCTGAATCGCACCTATCCACCCGTACGATATGGCCATGACCACCGAACCGGAATACGCCACACTGCGTGTCAGCGATGTGGACCGCGGCCAGGCGCTCGCGCGTCTGCAGCAGGCGCAGCTCGAGGGCCGGCTGACCGGCGAGGAACTCGAGGAACGCATCGCCAAGGTCGAGGAATCCCGGACAGGGGTGCATTTCACGATCACCGGTTCGATCGGTACGGGAAGCGCCAAAGTCTCATATCGCAGACGAGGATTGTTCAAGAAATGACGGCACCTCAGCCGCGGTTTACTCCGCCCACAGATCCACCACCGCTCGCGGCCGTAGGCCTGCCGCCCGACACGCCAGCCGAGAGCGTCGGCGGCGCCACCGGCCGGCTGTGGCGGGTCGAGACCGACGCTGGCCGGGCGGCGTTGCGGTTGTACCCGAGATCGGGCGAACTGGCCGCGATGCAGGCGGCACGGGAGGCCGGCCTGCCCGTACCCGAGATATTGCACCAAGGCGAGGGCGCCGCGTTAATGAGTTGGTTACCGGGACGTACGATCCTGGCCGAATTGTGGGACAACCCCAGCCGGGCGGAGGAACTGGGCCAACTCGCCGGGGCAACACAGCGTCGCGTACACGCCATCACCGCGCCACCTCAGGTCGAGCAACCGAACGACTGGCTCGCGCCCGCGGAAACCACCTTCCCACCCGGAAATGCCCTGCTGCACCTGGATTGGCACGTACTCAACCTCCTCGTCGACGACAACGCGATCACCGCGATCCTGGATTGGGAAAACGCCCGCGCCGGCGCGCCCGTACTCGACCTGGCCCGTACTCATTGCCTGATGACGGCCGAGCCGACACTGGAAGGCTTAGAACAGTCCGAAAAGGACACTGTCGCGCGATTCGCCCGCGGTTGGGCCGATGCGTACGGTCCGGAGGCATCCGCAATTCCGGCCTGGGCGCACGCGTGGGCCGGCACCACCATGCTGACCAATCTGGAGCCGCGCTTTTCCGACCATCCCGCAGGTCTCGACGGGCTGCGGGCCTGGACGCAAAGCTGGACCAATAATTAGCTTGTCGTCGTAAACAAAAACTCCCTCGCGTCGACCGCTGGAACGGACGACACTGCACACGTGACTGACTTTCCGAGCTTCCGACCAGTCCAGCCCGACGAATTTCCAGCGTATTTCAAGGCCGTGGTCGAGCCGTTCGGCTACGACGTACGCGATAGCGAACGCGAATCCGATCGTACGGTCTTCGAATTCGACCGCAGCCTGGCCGGATTCGACGGCGACCAGATCGTCGCTACGTCCGGGATCTTTTCCCGCCGGCTCACGGTGCCCGGCGGCGAGGTTCCGGTCGCGGCGGTGACGATGGTTGCGGTCTCGCCGACGCACCGTCGGCGCGGCGTGTTGACCGAGATGATGCGCCAGCTGCTCACCGGCGTACACGAGCGCGGGACCGAGCCGATCGCGGCGTTGTGGGCGTCGGAGGCGTCGATTTACGGCCGATTCGGGTACGGGGTCGCGGCGCGCAACCTGTCGCTGTCCGGCCAGACCCACAAGCTCACCGTCGCCCCGGGATATGGCACGACCGGCCAGGTCCGCTTGCTCACGCCCGAGGAGGCGCGGCCGCATCAGGTACGGATTTACGAGGCGGTACGCCCGACTCAGGTTGGCTGGCTGGACCGCTCGGAGGTCTGGTGGGACTACGTGCTGTTCGATGCCGAGGACGCGCGTGAGGGCGCTACGGCGTATCGATTCGCCTTGCACCAGGACGATTCCGGTACGTACGACGGATACCTGGTCTACCGGCTCGGTTCGCACGAGGGCGCCCGCGAGGCCCGCATCCGCGACCTGGTCGCCGTGACGCCGGAGGCGTACGCCGCGTTGTGGCGGTACATCGTCAGCCTCGACCTGGTCGGTCGGGTGAAGAAATCGATGCTGCCGGCCGACGCCGCCATCCAGCACCTGTTGACCGACCGGCGCGCCGGCGAATTCCGGGTCGGCGACGGCCTGTGGGTACGGCTCGTGGACGTGGAACGCGCGCTGGCCGAGCGGACGTACGCGGCCCCGGTCGACGTGGTATTCGACGTGGCCGATCCGTTCTGTCCGTGGAATGCCGGCCGCTGGCGGCTTTCCGGCGGACCGGACGGTGCAAAATGCACCGCCACCACCGACGAGGCCGACCTGGCCATCGACGCCACCGCGTTGGGTGCGATCTACCTCGGCGGCACCCGGCTGACCGAGCTGGCCGCGGCCGGGCAGGTACGCGAACTGCGGCCGGGCACGTTGGTGCCGACCTCGCGCGCGTTCCTGGGCGACCGCGAGCCGTGGTGCCCGGAAGGGTTCTAGCTCAGCTCACCCAGGTCTGCCACGGGATCGTCCAGTCGTAGATCGGTCCGTCGGACGGCTTGAGCTGTACCGGCGTACCAATAACCTGCACGACATCGCCGATGCGGGAGAAGTTGTAGAACCACTTCGCCCGCGCCGGCGAGAGGTTGATGCAGCCGTGTGAGGCGTTGGAGTGGCCCTGCTGCTTGACCGACCACGGCGCGGAGTGCACGAACTCGCCGTTGTCGGAAATCCGGGTCGCGTATTTGACCGTCGCCTTGTAGCCGCCAGCGTCCAACGCCAAGCCGAACGTCGTGGAGTCCATGTGCTTCACCGCGTTGCGGGCGTTGACGATGTGGATGCCGCTGTGGGTCCAGCGGCCCTTGACCTCCTTGCCCATGCTGACCGGGAAGTTCTGCACCCGCTTGGTGCCGTCGTAGACCGACATACGGTGAGTGATCGAGTTGGCGATGCTGACGTGCCGGGCGCCGATGTGGAAGATCACGGTGCGGTTGGTCCGGCCCCAGTAATCGTCGCCGAGATTTACGCCGAAGACGTTGGTGTGGACGGTGACGCGGCTGTGCGCCTTCCAGTACGTCTGCGGTCGCCAGTGCGCCTCGCGGTAGTTGTCGAACCAGTGCCAGGCGCCGTGTTGGGCCGGGGACGACGTCACCGACATGTGCGCCTCGACCGCTTTCGGGTCGGAGACCGGGTGCGGGAAGTACACGACGACCGGCATGCCGACGCCGACCGTCGATGCGCCCAGCGGGCTCACCTTTGGGTAGACGGTCGCCCGCGGCCAGGCGCTGTGGAAGGTCGAGGTGGCCTTGGTGGACAGGCCGTGTACGTCCTTGGCCACTGCTTGTACGTGGTAGATCGTCTTGTACGCAAGCTCGCCCCGGGTGGTCCAGGTCGTGCCGGTGCGGTTGGTCTTGCCGACCAGGTGGTGGCCGTGATCATCGGCGACGACGACACTGCTGAGGTGGCCGTGCGTCGCGGTGACCGTGACGTGGCTGCGTGGTGTGACGGACTTTGTCTGGTCGGCCGGGCTGATCGAGATGTGGGCCTCGGGGTGGTAGGTCGGCTTGGGCTTGGCGGTCGTACGTGGTGCGACGGCCGTGCCCCGGCCCGGCGCCTTGGTCCCCGTGCAGGCCGCGAGGCAGCTCAACGCGATGATCGCGACCGTGATTCCGGCCACCATGCGCCGCTCGTTATGCGGCGCTGATTCGTGCCGTCTGTGCCCGAGCCTGCGTGACATTCGCCCCGTGTGCATGAAACCTCCCTAGAACCCCCGGTTGAGCCCGGTTTCATGCTGCCCTATTCGAGCGGGATCGACACCTTGGGGCCGGGTGCGGGCATATGGTGTGCAGAGGGGTGCTCGGAGGCTGCTATGCTTCCGTCCCGTTGCCCCTGCAGGGCAATGCGCCGCTAGCTCAACTGGCAGAGCAGCTGACTCTTAATCAGCGGGTTCGGGGTTCGAGTCCCTGGCGGCGCACAATCTTCCCAGCTCAGACGGGGTGTCGGTCCCCAAGCGGCACCCGGCATCCATGCTTTATCCATGGTTTTCGTCCGGTGCCGCGAAGACCGCTTCTAGAGCGGCAGCTGCCAGCGGACTGATGGCCTTGCGGCCCATATAGATGTCCTGCGTCATTGACGGCCGTGCGTGGCCGAGCTGATCGGCGATCAAACGAGCGGTCAAGCCAGCCTCATCGAGAATCGTCGCCGCAGTCTTGCGGAAGTTGTGCGAGGTCACCCAGGCGAACCCGTCACTCCCTCGCGCGTTGCGTAGATCCCGCCGAGTATTAGCCGGATCCCGGAAGCCGCCGATGCTGTCCGGGAACACCGGATGGTCCAGGTGCGGGTCCGCCATGAACCGTCGCCGCAGCATCGCCACGGCCCAGGTCGGCAGAGGCAACATCCGCTCCCCCGCCCGTGATTTCGTGGACTTGCGAAGCAACCCGACACCCTTGACACGAATCATCGTCGAAGTGATCTCGACGACCGCACGGTCCAAGTCCACTTCGGACCACAACACCGCTAGGGCCTCACCAATCCGAACACCCGTCGCGAGCATGAACCGCGAGAGATCCGGAAGATCCTTTGCGACCGCATCCTCATCGGCTTCCAGCTGCGCCAGCCACGCAGTGCGCTCCTCCAACGTCAACGCACGTGGTTCCCGTTTCGACGCACCTTCGATTCGTTCGACCTCGCGCACCGGATTCGCCGCAACCGCGCCGTATCGCACTGCCAGGCCCATGACACCCGACACGACACTCCGACAGGTCTTGGCGGTCGCAGGACCTATATCGGTCTTCAATGCGCCAATGAACTTATCGATAATCGGAGTCGTGATTTCCGCGAGACGAAGTTCACCTAGAGCGGGGCGGACGTGCAACTCTAATTGCCGCTGGTAGGTCTCGACCGTTCCAGGCGACCGAGATCCTTCCTTGACAGCACCTGCGAGCTTCGACAGCCACAGCTCCGCCGCAACTGAAAACCGATGGCTGGCCGTCAATTCCCCACCGCGAGCAATCCGCGACATTTCTTTCAGAGCAACGCGGAGATTGTTCTCAGCAGCCGCCGCTGAACGCCCGCTACGCTCATACTGTCGAGTCCTCCCGTCATAGCCCCGATAACTAGCAAACGCCCGGAACCGATCCGGCTTGCCTTTCTTGTCGTGATGGCTTGGACGTGTGCGGATAGCACCCCACGTGCCGAGCGCCAGTGGCTGTCGAGGCAACGCACGCCTCCTTTCTATCGAGTGGACACGGTCAACGAATCGAGCCAGGACTCAACCTCCTGCGGTCGATATCGCAGAAAGCGACCGACACGGCGCGCCTTCGGTCCGTAGTCCTTTGTTCGCCATTGGTACAGGGTCGCAACCGGTACGCCCAAGTACTCGGCAACATCCTCCACGCTCCACAGCTTTTCCATGCTCTTCTCCATTCTAGGTTCCTTACGAAACGAACGATGCGATCTCCTGCGCTGCGATTCGGCGATGCTCTCTCGCTTTCGCGGCGGCGGTATTCGCAAGGAGAGCGTCACCGGTTGTTCGCCAGCCGGCTCCTTCATACGTTAATTCCGTAATGGTGATGGTTGTTTCGACGCTGAGTGGGTCGTCGTCTGCGGCGCGGTGACGGGTCCAGTCGACTCTTGCTTTGCGGAGCCTGCCGAATGTCGTGGTGTAGCGCTGGGATTTGGTGAAGAAGTGTCCGCCGTAGCCGAGGGTGTGGGCCCAGCGGCGGAGTCGGCGATATTCGGGATCGGGATCCGCGCCAAGCTTCCAGGCGGCCGCGACGAGCCGGCCCGTGTGGGTGGCCGGATTGTTGTAGAGGTCGATGGTCTCGGCCGTTATCCGGCGGGAGATGTGGCCGGTGTCCTCTGTGGACTTTGTGGCGTATTTGGCGAGGTAACCCGCGACGGCTTCGGTGGACAGTGATTGCGGCCGGCCGGTTGCTGATGCTTCGGCCAGGATTCTTTGGTTGTTGATGGGGTCGTTGCCGCGTAGGTGGACGGGGCGGATGTCGATTTGGTCGCCCCAGGTGATGTCCCAACCAGCCGGGTTCATTTTATGCGCCGGAGTAGTGAAACCAGTGCCGTCGAACGCTTCGCGGATGGCGTGGGCGAGGACGAAGACGGTGGCCCAGGCCGGTGGGGGCAGGATCTCGTCGGGGTGGTCGGGGTCGATGCCGTCGAAGCGGAGGATGGCGTGGAAGTGGATGATGCCGCGTCGTTGCATTTCGGCGGTTTTTCCGTAGGAGACGCGGACCCGGCCTTTGTCGCCGTGGGCTTTGGCGTGCCGTTCAATGATTCGGTTGAGCTTGATCCGGGTCCGGCGGAAAAGTTCCCCGACCTGTGAGTTCCAGACGACCTGGTGCTCGTGGTCGTAACAGTCCAGACAGAACGGCGTCCCCAAAGCGGGGTCGGTCTCGTCGTGGGTGTAGTTGCAGCGGATGTCAATGCCGTGGGGGCAGCGTTGGGGTTTGCGTCGTGGCCGGCACGGCAACGGTTGACCCGTCTTGGAAGTACGGCGGGTGTGCACCGTCCCAAAAGACGGTGCGGTGGCAGTCAGGAAAACGGCCGGATGGGTCGAGACAGTCTCGGGGATGCCTTTGCCGCCTCTGAGACCGGCCAGGACGAGTTGGTAAGCATCGGCCCTATACACCTCTGCGCAGGCCGGGCAGACGGCTTTACGGCGGTTCCCGCAGGCTTTGTAGATGACGCCGTCGGGCATGTCCGCGGTGGCCCTGGTAGCGGTGATTTCCCCGGTCGTGGCGTCAACGGTCGAGACCGAGCCGATCAACCGGACCGGATGCGAACACGCGGCCGCGGCATGCACATGGGAGAGCCACCGCTGATAATCATGTGTGCCGGCCCGGTCGAGCGCGGCGTCATGGGCGTTGGGTGCATAGCCCACATCGCGAGGTCCGATTTCTTGCAGAACGGTTGTTGGACCGAATTCTCGCTCGATGGCGTGGCGGGCTTGGGTGAGGTTTGCGGCCACGGCTCCCACCCCCGACACCGAAGCGTCGGGGGTGAGGGTCACGGTCGAACGACTCACTGATGACCGCCCCAGCGTTGTTGGGCGGCTTGTCGGGTCATACCAGCCCGTTGCGCGATCTCAGCCCAGGAGTAGCCGGCCTGATGCAATTCGTCGACGGCACGGGCAATATG
>JBEDUI010000121.1:0-42164 GCA_040414495.1 Mycobacteriales bacterium | reverse complement strand
CGGTCAGCGATTCGCCGAGCTGTTCGTAGAACAACCGGGACAGCCATGGCCGGCTGATTCCACACCGGCGGGCCAGGGCCGGCAGATCGTCGGCTTCGGCCTCGGCCGCGTGGTCGTGTAGCCACTGGGCCGCGGCCTGCACCGCCGGATGCAGGCGGATTCCGACCGGCGCGCCAGGCGAATGCCGAAACGCCCGCCAGCATTCGGACAGTAACCAAGCCAGGCCGAGTCGATGCCGTACGGCTGGCTCGTCCGGGTCGCTCAGCCGGGCGCAGAGCCGGTCCAGCTCGCTCGCATGCTCGCCCACGACCCGGAGCTGACCGGCATCGGCGTCCTCCCGCAGCCACTGCCGCGGCGGACCGGCGTGGTCCTGGTCGAGCTCAGTCACCACATCCGGGCTGAACACCACGATCCACATCTGCACGTCCGGCGATGACTGAATGAGCCGGTGCGGCTGATGCGGCAGCAGCCAACCCAGCGCCTGACGGGGAAAACGGACCCGACGGTCACCGATCAGATATTCCACCCAGCCCCGAACCACCAGGTTGGCCTCGAGCTCGTCGTGACGGTGCGCGCACTGCATGGGCGGCTGCCCCGGCCCGCCGTACCGGCGCACCCACCCACCACGAGTCGAATCGACGTGCAGATTCGCAGCCGTCATCTCATTACCAGCTGCAAACTTTGCCGGACCGGGCGAAATGCGTAATCACGCAATCCCCACAATACTGTCGCTATGCCATCGAGCTGGACCGAACTGGAGGCTACCAGATGACCATTGCCCCGATAGCCGACGTGAGCGCGCCCGATGGCGGGCAGCTCAGCCAGGCCGAATTGGACTACGTATTCGACCTCAACGGATTCCGGGTGCTGCGCGGCGCCCTTTCCGCTGACCAATTGGCGACGATCAACGGCTGGGTCGATGCGCAGGACGTCGACTCGCTGAATCCGGGCGACTGGATCGGCGACGTGGAAGTCCACACGTACGGCAAGGCGGACGGCGTCAACTTCCAGAACATCATCGAGGGTGGACCGATGTTCGAGGAGTTGATCGACCACGAGGCCTGGTTCGATCAGGTCAACCGGTATATCGCGGTCGGCTCGCATCAGCTGCGTATCGACGAATGCTTCCTCAACATCCGTCGGTCCGGCGGTTATATCCCGATCCATTCCGGCGGCGACAACATTCGCTTCTCCGGGCTTTTCCGCTGGCACAGCGGCGAATGGGCGGTCGGGCAGATCAACATTCTCATGGCGTTGACCGATATCGGACCCGGTGATGGGGCGACCACCGTCGTGCCCGGCAGCCACAAGAGCGACCTGTCCCATCCGCAACGCAACTGGGACGCCGGAGTCGGCGGGGACCAGGCCATCGGCATGCGCGAGGTACATCTGAAGGCCGGCGACGCGATCATGTTCACCGACGGCATCTGCCACGGCTCGCTCCCCCGCACCAATCCGGGCGAGCGGCGGGTGCTCATCTACCGGTACGCGCCACACCTGCTCGCCCCGCGAATGAACTACATCCCGTCCGAGGAATTGATCGCCCGGCTCACCCCGCAGCGCCGCGCCATTGTCATGCCCACTGCACCCCGGCTGCGCCCCGGTCGGACCTTGCAGGCCAGTACGTTCACCCATAACGCGGTCGGCGGCTAATTTCCTTACGTGTTTCCTTAGTGTTTCCTTACGTGGACCGCCGGCCCACGGCCGAACCGCTGCGCCCGACCAGGAAATCCAGGTCGGCGCCGCGGTCGGCCTGCAACACGTGCTCGACGTACAACCGGGTCCAGCCGCGGGTTTCCAGCGGCGCCGATGGAACCCATTCCTGTCGGCGCCGCTGCAATTCCTCCGTACCGACAAGGAGATCGAGCCGACGGCCCGGCACGTCCAGTTCGATCTCGTCGCCGTCGCGAACCAGCGCGAGCGGGCCGCCGACCGCGGCTTCGGGCGCCACGTGCAGCACGACCGTCCCATACGACGTACCGCTCATGCGTGCGTCCGATATCCGGACCATGTCGGTGATCCCCCGCTGTAGCAGGCGTTTTGGCAGCGCCAGGTTGCCGACTTCGGGCATGCCCGGATAACCACGCGGCCCGGAATTCCGTAGTACGAGTACGGTTTCGGCGTCCACCTCGATGTCCGGATCGTCGATGCGGTCGGTGTATTCCTCGATCGAATCGAATACGAGGGCGCGGCCGCGATGTTTGAGCAGGCCCGGGCTCGCCGCCGATTGTTTGATGACCGCGCCGTCCGGGGCCAGCGAGCCACGGAGCACCGCCAGCGCCGATCCGGCCGGCTGCACCGGATCGGCGAGCGGGCGGATGACATCATCGCGTTCCCGCCGCGCGGCGGCGCCGACCTCCCGTAGCGTCATGCCACTGACCGTCGGCAGATCCTGATGCAGCAATGCGCCGAGTTCGGCTACCAGCGCCGGTACGCCACCGGCCTCGTGGAACTCTGGCATCAGAAACCGGCCGGAGGGAAGGAGATCCGCCAGCAACGGTACGTCGCGGGAAAGCCGGTCAATGTCCTCAAGGGACAGGGGCACCTCGGCCCGGCCGGCCATGGCGAGCAGGTGCACCACCGCATTGGTTGATCCGCCGAGGGCCGCATTGACCCTTACCGCATTCTCGAACGACTCGCGGGTCAGGAAGGTCGACATCGGGATGCCGGCCCGGGCTAATTCCACAGCGCGAGCGCCGGCCCTGGTAGCGATGCGAAACCGCTCGGCGTCCAGCGCCAATGCCGATGCGGACGTGGGCAGCTGCAACCCCATCGCTTCGGTGATCGAGGCCATGGTCGAGGCCGTACCCATCGTGTTGCAGTGCCCGTTTCCACGCGAATTGCAGCGCTCGGCGTACCGAAATTCCGACTCCGGCAGCCGACCGGCCCGCACCTCTTCAGAAATCCGCCATACGTCGGTGCCCGAGGCCATCGGCCGGCCCTGGAACCGGCCCGGCAGAGAGGGTCCGCCGGTGACGAGTACGGCCGGCAGGTCGGCGCTGGCCGCGCCCATCACCATGGCCGGCGTGGTCTTGTCGCAACTGGACAGTAGGACGACGCCGTCGAGCGGGTTGGCCCGCAGCGTCTCCTCGACCTCCATCGCCATGAGGTTGCGGAACAGCATCGCCGTGGGCCGCATCAACGTTTCGCCCAGCGACATCGTGTTGAATTCCAGCGGAACACCACCGGCGGCGAGAATCCCGTCGTGCACAGCCTCCGCGACCCGTCGCAAGTGGACGTTGCACGGCGCGAGCTGCGACCAACTGTTGGCGATCCCGATCACCGGCCGGCCGTCGAAGATCTCGTCGTCGAAACCCTCGCCGAACAGCTTGTTCCGGTGGTAGAAGCCCACCTTCCCGGTCTCGCCGAACCACCCTGCGCTACGCGTCATCGCTTGATCTGATCACTGTTTGACGGCGCCGGCGATGCCTTCGACGAAATAGCGCTGCAGGAACAGGAACACGATGATCACGGGCAGCAGGCTGATCGTACTGGCGGCGGCCATGTCCGAGTAGTTGGTGAGGTTCTCCCCCTGGAACGTATAGATACCAACGGCCAGCGTGCGCAGGTTGGGCCGGCTTAGTGTCAGCACCAACGGAATCAGGAAGTCGTTCCAGCTCGCGATGAACTGAATGATGACAACGGTGGCGATCACCGGCTTGGACAGCGGTAGGAAGATCTGGAAGAAGGTACGGAAGAAACCGGCGCCGTCGACCGTTGCCGACTCCTCCAACTCGCGCGGGAGTTGGCGGAAGTAACCCGCGAACAGCAGCAACTGGATGATGTGGGCCGCGCCCGATTCGGCCAGGATGATGCCGAACAGGTTGCCGTCCAGATGCAGCGTGGTGATCAGGTCGAAGATCGGAATGATCGTGTAACCCTGCGGCAGAAACACCAACGCCGCCAGCAGCACCAGGATCGGTTTCTTGCCCGGAAACGAGAACCGGCCCAGGACGTAGCCCATCGTGGCGGTCGTCAACACCACGATCGCCACCGCGCAGAGCGTCACAATGACGGTGTTGACGAAATACCGCCCGATGTGCGCCTGTTCCCACGCCTCGGTCCAGTTGCTGAAATACCAGTGGGTCGGGATCAGGCCGAGCCCGGCGAATACCTTGCCGTTGGGCTTGACCGAGGCCGACATCATCCAGATGAACGGGTAAATCCAGACCAGACAGATCGGCGTCAGAATCACATACGTGATGAGCCGCCGGATCGCGCCCGGCCGACGCCAGCGCGACCGGCGCCGCGGCGGCGACGTGGTCGCCGCCGCTCGCGTGAGGACCTCGGTCGCCATCACGTCCCTGCCCGTTCAGCGCGGACTTTCCGTAACGCCAAGGCCTGCAACCCGGCCACGAGCATGACCGCGACGCCGAACAGAACGCCGGCCGCGGAGGCGTAACCGAGCCGTTGCGCGGCGGCTGAACCGCTGGCGCCAAAGGCCATCCGGTAGATATAGAGCTCCATGACCTCGGAGGAGAAGAACGGTCCGCCGTTGGTGAGGGCCTGCATGAATGCGAAGACCTGCAGGTTCCCGACCGCCACGATCAGCGTGATGACAATCGCGAACGGTTTCAACAGCGGCGCCGTGATCGAGAACGTCTGCCGCCACCACCTCGCCCCGTCCACGCGGGCCGCTTCGTACAGTTCCTGCGGAATGGTCTGCAGGCCCGCCAGCCAGTAAATCATCGGCTGGCCGAACCATTTCCAGACGAAGATGCCGATCGCGGTCCACATCACCGTGTGGTGGTTTCCGAGAAAGTCGACCGGTCGGTTCACGATGCCGACGCCCTGCAGGACCTGGTTTACCGGGCCGTTGAACGCCGCGAAGACGAAGCTCATCACGATGCTCACGATTGCCGTCGTGGTGACGACCGGAATGAACAACAGCGTCCGGTAGATCGGGGCCAGTTTCAACGCGCGTTCGTTGAGCACGATCGCCACCAGCAGCGACAGCACCAACTCGAGCGGTGTGGACACGAGCATGAACCACGCCGACCGCCAGAACGCGTGCCAGAAGAACGAGTCGTGCATCAATTGCCGGAAGTTCTGCCACCCGACGAAATACTTCGCCTCACTGATCCCGGACCAGTCGAAAAACGAGTAATACCAGGACGCGATCATCGGGTAGACCGAGAACATGCCGATCAGCACCAGTCCAGGTGCCATCAACACATAGCAGTACCGCGCCTCCCACAACCGGGTGCGCAACGGCTTTTTGCTCCGCCGGGTCCGGTCAAGCGTCCAGGCGATCTGCATGCGCCAGGCTCACTTCTCGTAAATCTTGGTGTACGGCTTCTCCGGATTCCAGTCAGAAAATTCCCAGTCCGAACGCGACACCTTGGCGCCGCGCTTCTTCGCTGTGGCGATCGCCGCATCCAGCGCCTTGTTCGACCGGTCCTGCAGGTCCTTCATCGCCTTGGGCACGCTCTTTTTGATCTGCCCGGTGAACAATCCGACGAGGGTGTCGGAGAAATTCGGCGTCACCGGGATGGCCGCCTCGTACGCCTGACTCACATCCGGATTCCGGACCGCTGGGTCAGGGCGGATCATCGTGTACTGCGTCCCGAGTTTCAGGGCCTGCTGCTGCAATGAATCCAGCTTCGCGTTCTTCAACGAGCCCGTCAGAGCGGGCGGATCCCCGGCACCGTCGTGCTCGGCCCACTGCGACTGCCCGTCGCTGCTGGACATGTAGTAGAAGATGTCGCCGATCACCGGACCCAGCTTGGACTTGTCGGAGATGTACCAGGTGTTCGATCCGCCGGGGCCGTACGTGAGTGGCCAAATCTTCTTCGGGTTCTGTTGCGGCGGAATATTCAGCCCAAGATTGAAATCCGGATTGTCCATCCGCCAGGCCGGGATGTTCCACGGCCCCTGGAAAATCATCGCCGCCACACCTTGGGGCATACGTGCCCGCGCCCCCGGCGCGTCCAGGCTGGCCGAGCCGGGAAAAACGCTGCCATCGGACTTCATCGCCAACATCAATTCGATGGCCGCGATATTGAGATCGTCGGTGTAGTTGAAGTCGCCGGTCTTCCAGTTGATCCCGGCGTCAATTCCGTTGCCCGCGTCCGATCCGCCGTGCAGGCCGGCCATCTGCGCCATGTCGCTCACCGGGCCGGACATCTGGCCCTGCTGGTTGAGCCCGAAGATGATGCCGTAGTACTTACCGTTGCCCTGCTTGGTGCACTTCTTGGCCACCTCGCGCAGCTCGTCCCAGGTCAACACCTTGTTGGCCAGGTCGAAACCGGCTTTTTTGGTGTAGTCGGCGTTGAAGAGCAGCAGGTTGTTGATCCGGGCATTGGATGTGAACGGCATCCCGTAGGTTTTGCCGTCGAAATCGGTGACACCGTTGGCGAACGTACCGGCCGGGAACTGCGCCTTGACCCGCTGCCAGTGCGGGATCAGGTCGTCGACCGAACCAAGCCAGCCGTTCTTCACCGCCATCGGCACCGTGATGTTGGGCGGCAGCTGGAACACATCTGGCGCCGTCCCATTGCGCATGCCCAGCGTGATGACCTGCTGGATATTGTTCCAGTTGCTGCCGTCGTACTGGACCGTGATATTCGGGTGCTTCTTCGAATACGCCGGGAAGAAATCCTTGAAGAAGTACGCCTTGGAATCTCCGCTGTCCATCCACCGCAGCGTCACCTTGGCGCTCGGCAGCTTTGCTCCGGAGTTCGGGATCGCGAACTTCCCCTTCTTTACCAACGTCGGCTCGCTGCTGGTCTTCGGCTCGTCCGTATTCGTACAGCCGGCGGCCGCGAGCGCGGCCCCACCGGCACCAAACAGCTGAAGCACCGTGCGCCGCGACATCGACTCAGCGAGGAAACCCTTCCCCGTGGACGGCGTATTCATGAGTATCCCGACTTTCACTAGGTCATCGAGCGGTCAATATCGCGGACGACATCGCAGCTACGACCGCAGCTCCTCGTTATGGACTAAGAAGCGCGGCGGTCATTCAGCGGCCATGCCGGACCTCCCCCAGGTCAGTGGTCTGAACACTAGCGGAATCTATTCGCGGTGTGCAACGGTTCGCGTCGAACAATACACAGGCGATATCGGTGTCAGGATGCGTCCGGCCGCACGCGCTTTTCCGTGACCTCATGTGGACAGTTCATTTGAGTCTGACCCGGAACATATTTCAGCGCGCATAGCGTCGGCCAGTCCGTCTTTCGGCCTAGGCAAATCCGTAGCGACAATATCGGCCTCAGATATTCCTGGTAACCGCAGGAATGCCGTACTTAGGACGGGCCGCCACGCTGCTCGACCCGACGAATCGCGCCCGCGTGCGTCGCCCGGATATGAGCCCGCGCCGCCTTACGGGCCGCGGTCGGGTCGTGCGCCCGCAGTGCGGCATAAATGTTTTCGTGATCGCGCCGGGACCTGACCACCCGGGCCCGGGTTGTCAGGGTGTTCTGCATTCCAGAGAGAAGCATATGGTGCAGCACGCCGGCCGTCTGACACAGGAACCTGTTTCCCGCGGCCGTCGCAATCCCCATATGGAACCGCACATCGAGCGCGGCGAGGCGTCCGTAATCAATATCGCCGGCCGCGTCAACAATCGTCGCCATATCATCGAGTGCGCCGCGCAACTGCGCCAACTGCGCTGTCGTGATCTTTTCCGCCGCCCATGCCGCGGCCGGCACCTCGAGAACCTCTCGCATTGCGAACAGTTCGTTATGCGACATCTCCGTCGTGGTGAGGGCGTAGCGTAGCTCGCTTTCGGACCGCGCGTCCTCGACGAAAACGCCTACGCCGTGCCGGACCACCAGCAGGCCCCGGGCCTCCAACATGCGTATGGCTTCGCGTAATGACGGCCGGCTTACCTGGAGCAATATGGCCATGTCGCGTTCGGACGGCAGCTGGTCACCCGGCTTCAGACGCCTTTCACCGATCAGCTTCTCGATCTGGGTGACAATCCTGGCGGCAAGATTTCCGGGCTGATTGACCGCCTGCCACATGGGATCGCCCTCCTCGGCCATTGTGCCGATACTAACGGAGATATAGGAACTCGAACAGGTTGCCCGATCGGGCACTGCCCGTACATGTGCAGTCGACGGGAACGCTGCAACCCGATTCAGCCACGGATTTCCGGCAACCTTATCGGAACCTTTCCCCGAAGGCGCCCCTCCGATTGGGTGGCAACGCTGCCTACTATAATTCCGGAGGAAATCGATCATGCATATTCGGAAAATCGCCACCCGCGTTGGTGTTCCGTTGGCCGCTACGGCCGTGATCGGCGCGGTGGGAATGGCCTCGGCCTACGCAACGAATGACTGGACATCGGGACACGTGAGCAGCAGCCATTACCGCGTTCCGGTCAGCAATATCTACGGCAGTCACGTGGATCTCGGCGTTTACTGGAAGGGCAATTCGGTCTCGGTCAACGGCGAGGTGAAGGACACCGCCGCCGATGGCCGTAGCGCCGTGGTCGAGATCCGTTATCAGGTCTATTACTCCGGTGCCTGGCACACCCATTACCGATACCCGGCCAAGGCATCGGGCAAGGGCAAGCAGGGCATCGTCTATTCGCAGCGCTCGCGTTATCCGGCCCGCAACCTGGTCGCCCGGGCCTGCGTCAGCAACAACGGAAAGATCGTCACCTGCGACCCGAAGTGGCGGTAACCATCTGGCGAGGCTGGCGCCCGGGCACCGATGTCGTGTCTGGGTGCTGGTCTTACCTAGGTAAGGAGCCGCCGGCTTAGTCGCCGTAGTGGTAGCGACAGGCCGCGATCCGAATCTCGTTCTCGACGGCCTTGTAAATGAGGCGATGTTCCTCGGTGATCCGGCGGGACCAGTAACCATGGAATCCGTGTTTGAGAGGTTCTGGTTTTCCGATCCCGTCGTTGCCATGACGGTCAACGTCCTTGATCAATGTGTTGATCCGTTTCAGGACTTTACGATCCTGGCTCTGCCACCACACGTAGTCATCCCACGCACTCTCGTCCCAGACGAGCTTCACTCCTCAATCAGCTCCCGGCTAGATCCACCACCGTGCTCCAGCCGGTCGATCGATGCCAAAAGCCGGCGCGCGTTCTCCGGACTCCTGAGCAAGTAAGCCGTCTCCTTCAGAGACTCATAGTCATCCAGCGCGACCATGACCACAGATTCGCGACCACTGCGGGTGATCACGATCTCTTCCCGGTCATCAGTCACCGCGTTGAGCGTCTCGGCGTACCGGGCACGCGACTCTGAATACGTCATCGTCTTCATAACCAACTCCTCACGTACAAGATACTGTACGTGTCGCGGTGCGGCTGGTGCCACTCGCGGCTGACCTGGTCGGAATTACGAGTCACCACCGGCGAGGACGTTCGTTACCAACAGCGGGCGCGACGGCGGCCGGGGCAACACGCTCGGCGCTGAGCACACGAGCGCGCATAGGGAACCGAGGCATCATGGAGCGGGCAACCGGAGCCCGAACACGGCTCCGGTTCGAACGATCGATTGGCTGATCGCACCAGCGCCAGCTACCGTACTCGACCGTTCGAGGAGAATCTGGTCGGCGGCGAAGGGTCGAGCGAATGCCAGCAGTAGGCGATGACAACGTCTACCCCCAGCCAACCACGCGCATGCCAAGCGGCCCTGATCCATACGATCGGAGACGGCCGCGCGGGCAGCAGGGCTACGACCCGTACGCAGAACAGCCGCGCCGCTATGACCAGTACGGCCAGCCGGTAGGCACCGAGCGCGGGTACGGCGAGCAGCGCCGCGGCGACCCGTACAACCAGCCTCCGCGCAGCGATGACCCGTACAACCAGCTATATCCGGAGCAGCCGAAGCCGAAACGCAAGCGTCGGCGCGGCCGGATCGTCGCCATCGTGGCCGGCTCGCTGGTACTCCTGCTCATTCTGGCGACCGCCGGCCTCTGGCTGTACGCCGACCACAGCCTGCACCGGGTTAACGCCATCAGCGACTACTCGGGACGCCCGGCGGCAGGCGATGGCACCAACTGGCTGATCGTCGGCTCGGACTCCCGGCAGGGCCTCTCCGCCTCCCAGGCCAACAAGCTGCACACCGGGACCGGCGCGGACGTCAGCGGCAGCCGTACCGACACGATCATGATCCTGCACCTGCCCAGCAACAGCACCAAGCCGACGCTCGTGAGCCTGCTGCGCGACTCGTTGGTGTCAATCCCCGGGCACGGCAAGACCAAGATCAACGCGGCGTTCACGTTCGGCGGCCCGCAACTTCTGGTCCGCACAGTCGAGCAGAACACCGGAATCCGGATCGAGCATTACGCGGAGATCGGCCTGGGCGGCTTCGCCAATGTGGTCAATGACGTCGGCGGTGTCCGGATGTGCCTCAAACAACCGGTCAACGATGCATACGCCGGAATCAATCTCAAGGCCGGTTGCCAGAATCTCAAGGGCACCGACGCCTTGGGCTACGCCCGTAGCCGGCACGCGTTCGCCGCCAGCGACTACGCCCGCACCGATCACCAGCGGGAGTTCATCCACGCGCTGTCCAGCAAGGCGCTCAGCCCTGGCACGCTGCTCAACCCATTCCGGTCCATTCCGATGATCATGGACGTGCCGAAGGCGCTCAGCATCAATAAGAAGGACGGACTCTGGGGCCTGCTCAGCATGGCCTGGCACGCCCGCTCGATGACCAGCACGGCCGTCCCGATCGGCGGCTCCGACGGCAGCGATCTGATCTGGGATCCGACCAAGAGCCAGCAGCTCTTCCACGACCTCAACCACGACCAACCGATCCCCTCGAACCTCATCACGACCCAGTAGTTGAGCCGGACCCCCGAATAGCGCGCGAGCTTGGCGCTGCAACCCAAGCCGCACCAGCGTCAAGCGCGCGTCCGATCCGTTGTGCGGAGACTCCGGTCGCCTCGCCTACCGTGAAGCCAGCCAGTCCCGATAGGTGATCTTCGCGATCACGGCGCCGTCCCCGCTACTCGGGATAAGCACGTCGCCCTGCATAGCGGCGAACATGCCCGCCGAGTCATCCGTGACCACGGTCCGCTTGTCCCCCTTGGCCTCCAGCGTGATCCGGCCGAGTTCGTCGAGCGTAAAAACCTCGGGCCCGGCGACGTTCCGGATCGCGTTCAGCGGAGCACCCACCGCCACCTCGGCGACGACCTGCGCGATGTCGGCCGAGGCGATCGGCTGGACCTTCGTCGCGGTCAGCCGCACCGTGTTCTCCTGCGAGGCCTGGGAGATGACCGCGTTGATGAGCTCGTCGAACTGGGTGGACCGCACGATCGAGTAAGGCACCGGCCCCGCCTTGAGCAAGGCCTCCTGGAGCACCTTGGCGCGGTAGTACACGTAGTCCGGAACCTTGTCGGCCCCGACGATCGAAAGGATCACCGCATGCCCGACCCCGGCGGCCGCGAGCAGGTTGTCCATGCTCGTCTGGAAGAACGCGGGCGCGGCCTCGTCGAAGGTGGGCGAGTTGGTTAGGTTCACGACCACATCGGCACCGGCGAGTGCTGTCGCCAGGCCGGCTCCGCTGAGCAGGTCCACGCCCGTGGAGAGCGAGTGCGGCAGCGCTTCGTGCCCCTCCTCGTTCAGCATCTTGACGACCTGCGACCCGACGAGTCCCGTGCCGCCGATGACTGCGATCTTCATTTCTTACGCCTTTCGGGTCCGACCCGAGCGCAGGGATTGCGATCGGTGCCTATCTCCACTGTGGTGCGACCCGGCGGGGATCGAATCAGTGCAATGCCCTAGTGGGATTCCCCGGCGACGGGACTCGGGGCCCCGGCCAACGCGGTCAGGGCTCGCCGGCGGAACTACGGGCACCGGGAGCGACCAGGTCTCGTACCAGTCGAGGTTCATGACCTTGTTCCACGCGCCCACAACGCCTTGCACGAACCGCCCGCGTCGTCGCCCCCGTCGGGTTCCGGGCGCCGTCAGCGGGGTGCCGCGGCGCGCGCCAGCTCGTCGTATCGCCGCACGAGCCAGTCGAGCGTACGCAGATCCCGCTGGTAGCCAGCCGGATTCGGCACCCACCCGTTCAGGTGCCAGTCGGCGCTCCCCATCGCAATGGCAAGCATCATTGGTACGACCGCCGCCAACTCACGTTCGCTGAGCGGGTAGGTTCCATGAAAGCCGGCGACGTAATGCCGTAATACCGCCACCATCGCGCCCGGCTCACCTGTGTCGACATGTGTGTTGATTCGGCTGGCCAGGTATTTGGCCAGATCGTAGTTGCGCGGTCCGGTCGGCAGATGGTCACAATCGATGAATCCGGTGACCGCACCGTTATGCACGAGCACGTTGCCGATGTTGCAGTCGCCGTGCGTGCGCTGCGTAGGCAGATCGACGATCGCGGCGTAAAGCCGATCGCGCAACGGCGTGGCGAGCGCGCGCAACTCCGCTGGCAATTGCTCGTACCGCTCCCCCAGCACCTGCCGCGCCGGATCATCGGTGAATGACGTCACCTGCCACGGACAGTCGGCCAGCGCTCGGTCGAGCCGACCGATGCCGGCGCCGATTGTGTAGGCCAGCTCCGGGGTTTCGCGCAGCTCGGAATCGTTTGGGAGCAGGGGAATCAGGACGTACGCGTGTTTACCGGTCGGCTGTTTCTCGACCGGATCGGTACGCAGATTGTCGGCGTTCCAGGCAATCATGCCCTCGTCGGTGATCACCGGCGCGGCCACCGGCAACCCGGCTGCCTGCAGGTAAGCCAGCACCCGGTACTCCTCGACCGGACCCACGCCGGGCGGGAATTCCGGTAGATGCTTGAGCACCCACTCCCGGCCATCGTCGCCGACAACCCGCCACAGTGGATGGCTGACCTTGTCCATCGGCTCCAATCGAGCGGCGCCGACAACACTCTCCCACGCCTTTATCGCCGCGAATTCATCCATGCCCGGCAGCGTAAGCGCACCGCCGCTGTCCGCGCACGACTGATTTGCTGACCTATTCAGGACGCCGGTGGCTCGCCGTTTTCGCGTTTGATCGGCAACCAGCTACGCAACGATCGCCCGAGCGAATTGACCATCCGCTCCCCCATAACGCACAGCGTTTCCTCCCATGGGTGCCCGAAGGTGCCGTCGCGGAAATCCTTGGTCAGGAAGATGAAGTAGTCACCGTTGGGAAAGACCGGCACGGGCCAGTCGTACGCGCAGTACGCCTGCTTGGCCGGCTTGAAACGGAACTTCGTTCCACGCTGTCATTTCCTAACCCCGGTCGCGCAATTGCCGAGGCGACTGCCCGGTCACCGCCCGGCACGTCTTGTTGAACGCCTGCAGGTCGCGAATCCCTACGCTGGCGGCGATCGCGCTGATCGACATCGTGCTGCTGGTCAGGAGCCGGCGGGCATGGTCGATGCGGCGCCGGCGCACGTAGCCAACAACCGTCTCCCCGGTCGCCGCGACAAATACCCGGGTCAGATGGCCGGGCGAGAGGCCCACCGCGGCGGCGATCTGCGGTATTGACAGCGCCTCCGGCAACCGGAATTCCACATAGGACATAGCCGCCGCGACGTGATCCTGGCCGGCATTACGGCCAGGACTGGGCGCCGGTGGCGCGCCCGCCAGTCGCAGCAGAACCGACCAGATATCGGCCCGGGTCCGCTCCGGCCACGTCGCCGCGAACGTCACCGCGGATTCCATGAGATCGGTGATCGCGGGCAGATCAGGACCCGGGGCCATCACCATGCGCAGATTGCCGGCGGTCGGTCGCCGACCGGTGATGCGCAGGTGGGCGAACAGGTGCATCGAGGGGCCGCGGTACCGGTACTGGATCCGGGCCGCCGGCGGGACCAGAGACACCAGACCCGGCGCGACCTGGAACGTCTGTCCGTCGACTTCCAACTCGGCGTGGTAGCTGTAAAGGTGCAGCGACCACAGTTTCGGCAGCCGGAAATCGTCCACAAGCTGTCGTACGCCGTGCATGGCCCGGCCCTGCCCATGCACCGTCGGTGGCTGCGACAGATCCAGCTTCACGGCCGGCACCCCGAGATCGGTCATGCTGGATTTTAACCAGTAGATGCGGATTCTGCACCACGACAACGGCGTCGCTTCGTGCCTACGGTGAGGTGAGCAGATATCGCGGGGTTACGGAATTCCCCGGATTAGCCTCCGAGGAGGGACCAGCACGATGGCCGCATTGGTCGACCGGAAACACCTCTTGAGTTCGGTGGAGATGGCCCATTTCGTCTCCCATGGCAGCGTCATGCTCGAAAGCGTCGTACCGGCCGAGCTCAACGAGCGGGCAATCGACGTCTTCGACGCCGGAATCCCCGGGTATTCGTACGGTACGCCGCTGGACGAGGCATTTCCGCCGGGCACGTTCGTACGTGAGCTACTCGATCTGCCGGCTGTCGCCGGCGCGATACAAAGCCTGGTCGGGCCCGGGCCGCGGATCGACCACCACGCCGTCCACATCCGGCCACCGCACGGCGGTGACGCCCAGAACATGCACGGTGACGCCATTCTGGATACCCGCACCGACGCATTTGACGTGCAGCTCATGTATTACCCCCGGGCGGTCACTCTCGAACAGGGCGGCACGCTCAGCGTCCCCGGCAGCCACCTGCGCAAGATCAACCAGACCGGCATTGGCCGCTACCAGAATCTGGCCGGCCAGACCCGGCTCGTGTGCCCCGCTGGCACGGTAGCCCTGCTGCACCACGGCATCTGGCACGGCGGACGGCGCAACGACTCGGACAATAAGCGCTACATGTTCAAGATCCGGTTCAACCCGACGGTCCGTCAGCTGCGCCTGTGGAACACCGACGACATCGACGATCCGGGTGTGATCAAGGAATTGACCGCCAGCTTTGGCTGGCTGCATGCGAATGAAGGCCGGCTGGAATTGGTGAACCGGGCCAAGCTGTGGCGCGTGCTGACCGGTGACCAACTCTTCGACCTCGATTACTACCTGACCCGCGAGCAGCTGCGGCCACAATTCGTGGCTCCCGACGCGACCGATGCGCGGCTCGGCTCGAGCAAACGCGCTTCGGGCTGGAATTTCTGACCTCATCTGCCCGTACCAGAAAGAAAGCATGAATAGTGACCACTTCCATTGAAGAAGCCTTTGCCCAGAGCCCGGTCCAGCCGCAGATTCGCCAGCAGGTATTGATCCTTTATCTGGGTACCTCGGCTCTGGATTCCAATGTCATCGGCTGGTCGCGCTACGACGGAACCGGAAAGTCGAAGCCGACCATGGGCGACAGCGATGAGCCCCCGTACCGGACCGGCGTCGATGCGCTGATCGACGGCTGGCGGCTGATCCAACTCTCGCAGCTGCAGGCGCACCAGCCCGGCCACGAATACGACGTCTCCTACCTGCCGTACGAATTCGTCTTTGAACGTCTGGTGCAAATATAACGCTGAACGTTATCCGGGCGGCCGACCTTCCTTGGAGGTCGGCCGCCCGCGGTTGTCAGTATTAGCGCCTTTTCGGGCCCGGTAACGACGCATCTTGGCGTTGTCGCCGCACCCACGCATACGACACCAGCGCCGGCTGTTGTTCTTGGAGTGGTCCAGAAACAGATATCGGCACCCGGCACACTGGCGTAATTGTTCCAGCGGTGTGTGTTGCAACAAATCGACGGCGTGCACCGCGAGTCGCCAGCTGACCTCGTCGGGCGTGGCCTGCTCCGCCGGCCACGTCCACGCGTACCCATTATCCGGCGCGAGCCGCGCGTGGCTCACCGCGTTTCGGTAGGTCGCGACCAGCGCGGCCAGATCGGCCGACGCGTCGTGTTGTGCGAGCCCGGCCCGCAGCACCGTATCGAGGTGTGCGCGCAGCGCCAGCGTCCTGTCGAATGCCGCCTTCGGCTTCTGCCGGGATAGTCGATCGGCCAGCGCATTGTCTATTAGGTCGGCGTGCCGGGCCCAGGCCAGCAGGTCTCCGTAGTCGTGCAGGCACTCGATCGGCCGCTCGAGGGTGCCGCCCAGGGTGTTGACGAAATCGATCGCCACATGTCCACCCACCAGTGCCAGCTCGCCCGCGCCCATTGTCGTTACCTCCAAAACAAGTTTAGCCTGTAACGGAAGCGGGGAAGGTCATACCTCGCAGACCTACTAGGAGGGCACAATGCATCGAAGCCGAATCGACGGGATCTTCATCGACCACCCACCGCAGTCGTTCGCCGCCAGCGTTGCGTTCTGGGCTGCGGCGACCGGCCGTACTCCGACCACTTCGGACGATCCAGCCGATCCATATCGCTCGTTCGGCAGCTTCGGCGGCGACGTGATCATCGACGTACAACGTGTCGGCGAGACAACCGCTCCGCGCATTCATCTGGACATAGCCACCGATGATGTCGACGCCGAAGCCGAACGCCTGGAACAACTCGGCGCCACCCGGGTGCAACGATTTGATCGCTATTGGCAAATGCGTGATCCGGGCGGGCTCATTTTCTGCGTAATTCCACCGCACACCGACGATTTCCTCGAGAACGCCACGACGTGGTCATAGCCGAAGGAGATCGCGACATGGTCGACAGCTCGGTACGGGCAATGACATGGAATATCTGGTGGCGATTCGGACCGCGTTGGCAGGACCGACAGCCGGGCATCCTGGCGACGCTCGAACGCTTCGGCCCAGATGTCCTTGCGCTGCAGGAAGTGTGGAGCACCGAGGACACAACCCAGGCTCGTGAGCTGGCACAAGCGCTCGATATGCATGAGGTATTCGCCTCGCCATCATATCCCCCGGCGCCGGTCGATGAATCAAACGACGACAGCGTGGGGCTGGGAATCGCGGTCCTGTCCCGCTGGCCGATTCTCGACCACGACATCATCACGATGCCAGCCCGCCACCGCAGTTGGGATCCGTGCGCGCTGATCGTGCGTGTCCAGCACCCGGCCGGCCCGTTGTCGATCGTGGCCACGTGTTTGGACTACGGAGTGCCCTACACCGACGATCGCATCGCCCAGGGTGAGCTTATGGCCAGCCTCGGCACCGATCCGCGGTTCGATGGTCCCTGCCCGGTCCTGGTCATGGGCGATATGAATGCCTCGGCACAATCGCCCGTATTACGGTCGTTGGGCGACGTCATGACGGACGCCTGGATCGCCGGCGGTGGAGCGCCTGAGGCCGTAACGCTTCCATCCAGTCATCCCTCGGCGCCATTGGAAGCCGGCCCACAAATGGTCGACCAGCGAATTGACCACATCTTTTTCCGACCCGGCCGCGAGGACCAACACCTCATCGTCGAAGGCGTGCGCCTAGCCGGCGACGCACTAGATGGAACGTACCCGTCAGACCACCGTGCCGTCGTAGCCGATCTGCAGTGGCGCGGCTAGCTTTGGGTTTGGTCACGACTGTCCACTGTGCCCGTTATAACCGGGCTACCCATGAGTAAGCCGGGGTAATCGAGGCGCACAACGGGTAGAAGTCCCAGTGACGTTGCTCAGCTCGCACGAAGGGTGATTGACATGCCGCAGCAGGCTTGGGGCGACAAGCGCGAGCGTCAGTACGAACACATCAAAGACTCGCAGCTGGACCGGGGTGCCAGCGAGGACCGCGCCCAAGAGATCGCGGCCCGTACGGTGAACAAAAACCGCGCCCAGAGCGGTGAATCGGATCAAGCCAGCAAAACCTCGGTGGAAGACGTATCGCCACAGCACCGCGGCGGCAAGCGCTCCGGCAACCGGCAGGGCCCGGGTGGCCCGACCAAGGACCAGCTCTACAACGACGCCAAGCGGCGCAACATCAAAGGGCGGTCCAACATGACCAAGCGAGAGCTGGAACAGGCGCTCGGCCGGTAAATAAGGACGGCAAAGGGAATAAGGTCCCGGCGTCCAGAAAATAAGGACGCGGCCGCCGCGAATAAGGTCTGGCAACGGTTTGCTGTGCCGGCGGAGCGGTTAACGTGACTGTATGAACGATTTCATTGTTGTACTCGTAACTGTTGTCTTCGGCGTTGCGGCGCTGATCTGCTTTGCGATGGCCGCTCGGCATTACCGAGCCCGTGAGCCGGTCTCAGTGGGAGATCCACCACCTCCACTGGGAAGCGCCCGCGACCGGTGGAACAAGCTGCTCACGGTCGGCACGGTGAATGCCTTGATCTGCGCTATGTCCATTGTGGCCTGGTCGTTGGGCCGGTAATTTCCTCAGGCCTTGGATTCCGTTATTTTCTGCGCCGCGTGCTCGTCCAGAGTGATCCGAACCAGACCGTCGATGAAGCGGGTGAGGTCGCTGTCGTCGACCAGTCCCTGCAATTTCTCCGGATCGGTCGGCAGATCAAGTGCCTCGGCGCCGCGCCGGGCCCGCTGATCGACGAAAGGCCGCAACTCGGGCCACACCTCCTGTACCTCGCGGCAGAATATGTCGCTCCCGGTCGGCCCAATTCCGGGAATTTGGGTGAGATCATCTCTTAGCTTCGCACCGCGGATAGCTCGCAGGTCGCCACGCCAACGGTCCTGGATCAACTCCGCACCGTCCCCGAGCATGGTCGCGGTGCGTTCGTCGTACCGTCGGTAGTGGCCACGGCCCAGCGCATCGACCCGCTCCTGCCAGGTCGCATCGGCCATCCGCGCAGGAGTTCGAAAACCGGCTTTGAAGAGTTCCCGTCCGGCGGAAAGTGCTATGTGGCCGCTGATCCGGGCGCTGAGCAACATCGTGAGAACGGATAGTTCGTAGAGCGGGCTCGGCCGGTTGGCCAGCTTGATTCCGGCCTCCTCCGCATACGTCTTTCCGTACTGGCTCAGTACGTTCTTGACGATGTCGTGTTGAGTAGCCATGTATCTGCCTTACCCGAGCGCCTGAATCCGATGCGCCGCCGCACGATTGCCGGCCGCGCATAACGGGAAAGAATCACAGGTCCGATCCAATCCATACGAATACGGAGAAGCCATGACCTACACGCCTGGTCCGGGCCTCATCGGCAAGGTGCGCAATGGTATGGACGTCGTTGATTCCTCCCGGAAGAAGATCGGCACGGTGACCGTCGTCAAGATGAGCGACCCGGATGCGGTGACGAGCGAAGGCCAGGAATCCGGTGTGGACGCTGGCGTAATCGGTACCGCGCCGAGCGTCGTACCGGCGGCTCCGGCCGGCGGAATCGGCGCTGGCGGAGCACCGGCCGCCGCCCCGATCGGCGCGTTGGCTGCCGGCATTACCGGCGGGACCGAACCGGATGTGCCAGCGCCGCTGGCCGAACGTCTGCTACGTACTGGTTTCGTGAAGATCGACAACAAGGGTCTGTTCAAGCATGACCTTTACGTCGCGGCGGATCAGATCGCCGATGTCAGCGATGACACCGTGAGCCTTGCTACGACGAAGGACAATCTGATCAAAGAGCTTTAGGGATGCCAGCCCGGCCCGTTCTGCGGGCCGGGCTTCGGCTGCGTCTGGCGGGTTCAGGCCTTGTACGGCTGGCTGAGCCGTTGCGCCGACTCCAGCAGCATGGCGTGCACGAATGCTTGGGGCAGGTTTCCGCGCAATTGCCGCTGTGTGGTGTCGTACTCCTCGGCCAAGAGCCCCGGCGGGCCGCAACTGGCCCGGGTACGTTCGAACCAGCGGAATGCGTCGGCAGTGCGCCCCTGCTGCCACATAGCCATCGCCGTGCTAAATCCGCACAGCAGAAACGCGCCCTCAGCGCTCCCTAGTGGACGGTCGTCGGGCGCGAATCGGTAGACGTAGCCGTCCTGGGTCAGCTGATCCTCGACTGCCGCAATTGTGGCCAGCGTTCGCGGATCGCCGGGTTCCAGCGCGCCACGCACGGGTGCCAGCAGCAGCAACGCGTCGGTACCCGAATGCTCCGGGCTGCGTCGCCAGAAGCCACGCGGATGCAGACAACGGCGCGTCGTCTCGGCCAGTATTGTGTCGGCCAACTCCTTGAGCCGCGCCTTCTCGCGGCGCGGGCTCACACCGGCAAAGGCATTTAGCCCTGCCACGCAAGCCAATCGGGAATGCGTCCACCAATTGTCGTCCAATTCCCAGGTGCCGGCGTCCGGTTGGTTCCAGCGACGTTCGATCATGTCGATCACGATCGACGCGGCCTTGACACCATCGGCATCGAGCCGGTCGTAGCGGGCGGCGGCGGCCAGCAGTTCAAGTATTTCGCCGAGACTGTCCAATTGGAACTGCTGGCGGACCCAGTTCCCGACCACGTCCGTACCTCCGGGATACCCCGGCAGTCCCACTTTGGATTCCGGCGGCAGATCACCACCGTCTATGCGGTAGGCCGGAGCGAGCCGGTCGCCGTTTTCCAGTACCCGCGCCACGACGAACCTCGCCCAACTGTCGAACAACGCGCCCGGTTCGCCCACCGCCACGGCCATCGCCGCAAAACACTGATCACGCAGCCAGACGTAGCGGTAGTCATAGTTTCGTCCGGCCTCGGCGCGCTCGGGTAGACCCAGCGTTGCGGCGGCGACCATCCCACCGGTCCGCGCCGTGAGTCCACGTAGGACCGCATAGGACTGGCGCGCGTCGCGAGGTGCCACGGAGGTGGCGAAGTCGGGTGACCCGCTCGACCAGGCTTTCCTGGTCGCTGCCCACAGCTGATCCGCGTCCACCGGCTCTGGCAGCGGTTCATCCGAGATCTCTACCACCAGGTCATGATGCCGTCCCGACTCGACCGTGACCTCACCGACGAGCCGGCCACCATCCACAATGGACAGATCGGTTGCACCGCTGACCCGGATTCGCAGCGGTCCGGAATGCCCGATCAAGTGGTCACCCGCATCACGCCGCAGATCGGTCATCGGGTGGCGGCCGAAAGCAACGCGCACATCCACGTGGATACGGACCGTTACGCGTTTTTCGGGGGCGACGATGCGGCGGATCAGCACCAGCCGATGCGGGTCGCCGGGAAAAGCCAACGCATCCTGGCATTCGACGACGGTGTCGGTCGTGATCCACCGGTTGTGCCAGATCAAGGACCCGGTTTCGTAATACCCACCCCACACATAGGTGTCGACCGGTGTCACGACGCACGCACCGGATCCGCCTACCAACGACGCGAAGACGGCGTCGTCATGCCAACGCGGCGCGCACATCCAGGACACGTCGCCTCTCGGCCCACACAGTGCGCCGCGCTCCCCGTCCGCCAGCAATGCATATTCCCGCAATACGTGCGGAGGGAATTCGGGTCGTGTGCTCATCAGCCCGACCGTCGTATGAGGACACCGGCGCCCACCGCAGCCAGCAATGCTACAGCGGCTATGCGACCGTGGTGCTGGGAGGCCAGTAGCTGCAGGCTATGCCGGGTCGACTGGTCGTCGAATTTGCCATGCGCGCCGTAGTCCTCTCCCCCGGCCCGATCGGCCGGAGACCACAGGTTCGCCGGCGCATCGGCTGGCTCGCGCTGCTCAGTCTGCTGCGACTTATATCCGGTGCGGGCGAGGTACCGGTCCAGAACTCCCGGCATGATGGCGTTCGCGGTCAACGTGCCGAGCGTGCTCCCACCGACCCAGTATTCTCGCCGGCGCGGGTGATCCGCCGCGTGCAGCACCGCTTTGGCGGCAATTTCGGGTTGGTAGATCGGTGGTACGGGCTGCGGCTGGCGCCGTAGCCGGGACAGCACCCACGAGAATTGCGGCGTATTCACCGCAGGCAGCTGCACCATCGTCACGTGCACGTTGCTCCCGTCGTGCAGCAACTCGCACCGCAGCGACTCGTGAAATCCCTGAATGGCGTGCTTCGCGCCGCAATAGGCACTCTGCAAGGGGATTCCGCGATACGCCAGTGCGGATCCCACCTGGACGATAACGCCCCGATCGCGGGTACGCATGCGGGACAACGCAGCTTTCGTACCGTAGACATAACCTAAATAGCTGACCTCGGTGACCCGGCGGAATTCTTCCGGCTTGATGTCGACGAATGGCGCGAATACCGAGGTGAACGCGACATTGACCCAAACGTCAATCGGGCCGAACTCATCCTCGACCCGCGCCGCCGCCGACTCGACCTGCGCATAGTCGGAAACGTCCGTCGGCAACTCCAGCGGTGTGCCGCCGAGTTCGCGGACATCGTCGGCCGCTCCGGCCAATCCGGTACGGCCGCGCGCCAGCAACGCTACGCAGGCACCGCGACGGGCGAAGGCGCGGGTCACCGCCCGCCCGACGCCGCCGCTAGCCCCGGTCACCACAACGACAGCTGGCTTCGTATCCATATCAGCACCTTTCGACCGAATGATCAGCGCCAGCGCCGCCACGCCCCAAACCCCAACCCGAGCGCGGCCGCCGCCCCAGCCGCCGCCGGTAGCGCGGCCCGGGAAGATTCCGGCCGCGCGGCGATGGCGTTCTCCGGGCGCTCGCCAATGTCCACTGTGCTCAGACCGGCCGCCAATACCTCGGCGAGATGGACCGCGCGACGCCCACCACTGTCGAGCTCATCGATCTGGGTACGGCAGCTGAAGCCGTCGGCGAGGATCAGCGTGTCGGCCGGGGCCTCCCGGATCCGCGGCAGCATGACCGACTCGGCGCAGGCCTCGCTCACCGGCAAATGCCCGGGCTCAAAGCCGAAATTGCCGGCCAGACCGCAACACCCGGAATCCAACCGTTCCGCGTCGACTCCCGCCGCGGACAGCAGGTCCGCGTCGGCATCCCAGCCCAGGATCGCGTGCTGGTGACAATGCACCTGGGCCAGTGCGGCCGGGCTACCCGGCAACCGCGGCGGCTGCCACTTGGGAGTGTGCTTCGTCAACAATTCGGCCAGGGTCACCGTATGGTCCGCGAGCCGGTCGACATCCGGGTCGTCGGGAAACAGCTCGTGCGCGTCGCTGCGGAAAACGGCTGTGCAGCTGGGTTCCAGCCCCAGGACGAACCCACCATGGTGGACGTGTTCGGCCAGCGTGCCGATCGTGCGCCGTAGCACCTTTTTGGCGGTCGCCAGCTGGCCGGTGGAAATCCAGGTCAGTCCACAGCAGACAGGTTCGGTCGGCATCGTGACCTCCCAGCCGGCTGCTTCGAGCACCGCAACAGCGGCCTGGCCGATATGCGGATGGAAGGTGTTGGTGAAGGTATCCGGCCACAGCAGCACGGTTCCGCGTTCGCCGCTGCCGCGCGGTCCGCGGCGTTGCCACCACCGCTGCAGCGATTCGCCGGCGAACAGCGGCACATCACGTTTTTCCACGCCCGCCATCCGCGGCAAGACACCCCGCAGGATCGGCGCGTGGCTCACCGCGTTGGCGACGCCGGCCAGGTGAGTACGGGTCACCGCACCGGCCAGCACCGGCAACCAACCGAGCGTGTAATGATGCCGCGGCCGCGGCCGATGCTGGTAATGGTGGGCCAGGAATTCAGCCTTGTACGTGGCCATGTCCACATTGGCCGGACAGTCGGTCTTGCAGCCCTTGCAGGACAGGCACAAATCGAGCGCGTCCCGGACGGCCTCGGAATGCCAACCGTCTTTGATCGGGCCGTCGCCGTGCCCATTCAGCATTTCGAAGAGCAGCCGCGCGCGGCCCCTTGTGGAGTGTTCCTCCTCGCCGGTGGCCTGATAGGACGGACACATCACGGCGCCGCCGGGATGGTGGTGCTGCCGGCACTTCCCCACGCCCACGCACCGGTTGGCCGCCTGCTTGAAGGATCCGCCGTCCTCGGGAAACTTGAAGTAGAGATCGTCCGAAAGGGACGGTGACCAGGAACCGCCCAGGCGCAGGTTCTCGTCCAGTCGGTACGGCTGGACCACCTTGCCCGGGTTCATCAGGTTCTCCGGATCGAACAGCGCCTTCAACTCGCCAAAGGCCTGCACGAGCCGGTCCCCGAACATCAGCGGCAGCAGTTCGCCCCGCGATTGGCCATCGCCATGCTCACCGGAGAAAGATCCGCCATACGACGCGACCAACTGCGCGGCCCGCAGCATGAACCGCCGGTAGTCGGCGACGCCCTCGGTCGAATAGAGGGCGAACGGAATTCTCGTGTGCACACAGCCCTGACCGAAATGGCCATACAGGCTGGGACCGGTCTCGCTGGCGTAGCCGAATTCCTCGTACAGTCGCTCCAAATCGCGCAGATAGTCACCAAGCCGGCTCGGCGGAACCGCCGAATCCTCCCAGCCTTCCCAGGTGTCCGGCCGGCCCGGGATATGCGCGGTGGCACCCAGTCCCGCTTCGCGGACCGACCACAGTTCGTCCTCCCGTTCCGGGTCGTCGTAGAACGCGACATCGGGATCGTGCTCGGTTTCGTGCAGGGCGGCCAGCATGCGCTCGGCGGCATCATCGGCCTCGGGCTGGGAGCCCGCGCCAAACTGAACCATCAGAAATCCCGTCCCCTGCGGCAGTTCTCGCAATGCGTCCGGGTTGATCGACTTGATCTGCTCGTCCCGGATCAGCCGTTCGTCAACGCCTTCCAGCGCGATGGGTTCATGCTGGACAATGGCCGGCACCGCGTCCGCCGCGGCCGCGATGCTCGGATACCCCAGCACGATCAGCGATCGTTTCGCGAGAATCGGCACCAGAGCCAGCTCGGCCCGCAGGACAGTGACCAAAGTGGACTCACTGCCCACCAGCAACTGCGCGACATTGAAGTCTTTCTCCGGCAGCAGCGAATCCAGGTTATACCCGGAGACGCGCCGCGGAATATCCGGATAACGCTCGCGAATCTGGGCGCCGTATTCGTCCCGGAGCCGCCGTAACGACCGGTAAATCGCGGCCCGGCGGTCGCCGTGCGCCTCAATCTCGGCGTACTCGGCATCGGATGTGCGGCCGCACCAGAACCGGGTGCCGTCGGTCAAAAGGACTTCCAGCGCGACGATATTGTCAACAACCTTGCCGGTGCGCTGGGCCGTGGCGCCACACGAATTGTTACCGATCATGCCGCCCAGCGTGCAGTTCGCGTGCGTGGCCGGCTCGGGTCCGAAACGCAGTCCGTGCTCACCGAGCTGTTCGTTCAGGACATCCAACACAATCCCCGGCTCGACGACGCAAGTGCGCTTGGCCGGATCCACCGACAGCAGCCGGTTGCAGTATTTCGACCAGTCGATCACCACCGCGGTGTTCGTGCATTGTCCGGCCAGGCTCGTACCACCGCCACGGGACAGCATCGGAACGCCCCGCCGGTGACACACATCCACCGCGGCAACGGCAGCCTCGACGGTACGTGGGATCACCACACCGATCGGTACCTGACGGAAATTGCTGGCGTCGGTGGAGTACGCGCCGCGAGTGCCGGCGTCGAATCGAATCTCGCCGTCCACGGCCGCCCTGAGATCGCGCACCAAGGCTGCCACGTCGACCTGCTCGGACTCACCCAGTGTCGGTCGGGGAAGGTCGGTCACCGCCACGGAAGTTGCTCCTTTCGCTGTCAGTCCACTCGGTACTGTTCGGCGTCGGCGGCCTTGAACGAGAGCCCGTGACCGGGCGCGCTCGAGTCCGGTCGCACGGCCCCACCGGTCGGATCGAGTGAGCCGTCGAAAAGCATGTGTTCAATACGTACGTGGTCGTGGAACCACTCCAGGTGCCGCAGATTCGGCGTCGCCGCAGCGGCATGCGCGTGCAGATGCGGCGCGCAGTGGCCGGAAATCTGCACGCCATGGGCGGCCGCGGCCGCCGCGATCCGCATCCATTCGGATATTCCGCCGCAACGGGAAATGTCGGCCTGCAGGCAGTCGACCGCGTCCGCCGCCAGCATGTGCTGGAAGTAGGCCAGATCGCAGCCGTATTCGCCGGCCGTTACGTCGGCGACGACACCGGCGCGAACCGCTCGTAGCCCGACCAGATCATCGGAACTCACCGGCTCCTCAAGCCAGTGGATATCGAGATCCGCGACCCGTTCAGCGACCCGGATCGCCTGCTTGGCGGTGTATGCGCCGTTGACGTCGACGAACAGCTCACAGCGCGGCCCGATGATTTCGCGGGCCTGCCGAATGCGCTCGATATCGCGGCCGGCGCGGTTGCCCCAGGACTCGCCGATCTTGATCTTCACCCGCGGGATCTGTTGTTCTTTGGCCCAGCCGGTCAATTGACGCCGCAATGTGTCCTCGGTGTACGTCGTAAAGCCGCCGCTACCGTAGACCGGAACGGCGTCCCGCGCGCTGCCCAACAACCGATGCAGCCCAACGCCCAACAGCCGGGCCTTCAGATCCCACAGCGCCACGTCGATTGCCGAGAGCGCATACCCGGCGATGCCGGGTCGACCCGCGTTGCGAATCGCCGCGACCATCGACTGCCAGACCGCCGGAATGTCATACGCGGATCGACCGTGGACCAGGTCGGCCAACTCGTCGCGGACCACGGCCGCGCACGCGGCCGGTCCGTATGTCCACCCCAGACCGACCTGGTCGCCGGCCGTGAGCGTGACGAGCACGATCGTCGTCGAATCCCAGGCGAGCGTTCCGTCCGCCTCCGGCTGGTCGGTCGGGATCGTATAGGCCGCCGCCTCGACCGTCCTAATAGGATCGTCAATCACCTCAGTTGTCCCGGTGTGGCAGGAATTCCTGGACCTTCGTCTTCACGCCTGCCTTGATGACGCCCCACCGGTTCTCATCCCCTTGCAGAATCGCGTCGGCGGTCTGCTTCATCTGGTCGAACGTGGCGTGCGGTGGAATCGGCGGCACGTCCGGGTCGCACCGGACATCCAGCACCGTGGGCCGGTCCGCGGCGAGCGCACGATCCCAGGCCGGGCCGACTTCTTCCAGCTTCTCCACCGCCATCGCGCCAAGACCGAGGCGGGCGGCAAACCCGGCATAGTCCACTTCGGGCAGTGTCTGGGACTCGGTGAATTTCGGCGCGCCCTGCATTGCGCGCATTTCCCAGGTGACCTGGTTGAGGTCGTTATTGTGCAGCACGGCGACGACGAGCCGCGGATCCGACCACTCCTGCCAATACCGCTGAATCGTGATCAGCTCAGCGAGCCCGTTCATCTGCATCGCGCCGTCGCCCTCGAAGACGATCATCGGCCGATCCGGGTGCGCGAACTTCGCCCCGATCCCGTACGGCACGCCCGGACCCATCGTGGCCAGGGTGCCGGACAGCGAGCCCCGCATAGTGCCCGTGAGCTTCAGATCCCGGGCATACCAGTTCGCGGCCGACCCCGAATCGGCGGCCACCATGACATTGTCCGGCAGCCGAGCCGACGCCTCCCAGAACAACCGCATCGGATTGATCGGGTCCGCCTCGACCATCGCTTCGTCCTCAACGGTTTGCCACCAGTGCGCGACATTGTCCTCGACGGTGTCCCGCCACTTACGGTCGCTCTTGCGTTGCAGCCGCGGCAACAATGCGCGCAACGTGCCGGCGGCGTCACCGACGAGATTGACCTCGTACGGATAGCGCATGCCAATGAACCGGCTGTCAATATCGACTTGGATTGCCCGGGCCTGATCAAAATCCGGCATGAACTGGCTGTACGGGAAATTCGAACCGATCGTCAGCAACGTGTCGCAGTCGCGCATCAGCTCGTAACTCGGCCGGGTGCCCAGCAGCCCGATCGAACCGGTCACGTACGGCAGGTCATCGGGCAGCACATCCTTGCCCAGCAGGGCTTTGGCAACGCCGGCGCCGAGCAACTCGGCCACCTGCTGCACCTCGTTCCGCGCGCCGCGGGCGCCCTGTCCAACGAGAATCGCGACCCGCTCGCCGGAGTTGAGAATGTCCGCCGCCCTGGCCACCGCCTCGTCGTCCGGCGAAATCGCCGGCCAGCTGATATCCAGACTGGACGGCACCATCTTGAATGCATGCGCGGGTGGCGTGTACTCCAATTCCTGCACGTCGGCCGGAATGATGATCGCGGTCGGCGCGTGCTGACCCTCAGCCGTGCGGATGGCGCGGTCCAGCACATTGGGCAGCTGTTCGGGCACTGTTACCGTCTGCACGTACTCGCTCGCCACATCCTTATACAGTGTGGCCAGGTCGACTTCCTGCTGGTACGAGCCACCCATCGCGCTGCGATTTGTCTGCCCGACGATCGCGACAACCGGTACGTGATCCAGCTTCGCGTCATACAGCCCATTCAGCAAATGAATAGCGCCCGGGCCCGACGTCGCGGTGCAAACGCCGACGTTGCCGCTGAATTTGGCGTAGCCCACCGCTTCGAAGGCGGCCATCTCCTCGTGCCGGGCCTGCACGAATTTCGGGTGGTTATCGGCGCGTCCCCACGCGGCCAGGATGCCGTTGATCCCGTCGCCGGGATAGCCGAAGACCACGTCAACGTCCCATTCCCGCAACCGTGCCAGGATGTAGTCACCGACTGTTTGGCTCATGAGCAACCCTTTCCACGACCGGCGGCAAGCGCATTTGCGCGCGGTACGTTCCGGCTCTTACCCGGCACTGGGCTGCTCACACCTGATCGCGGCGACACACGGTAATAACGGTTTTCGTCATACCAGCGGGATCCCGACCAAGGCAGCCAGGCCGACCACGCCCACCAGTAACCAGGTGATGTAGTCGCCGATATGTCCTGAGTGGAGCGCGTGCAATGGCGCCATAACCTCGCGTATCGGACCACCCGTGCGGGCCGCGAGCGCAGGCAGGCGCAGAACCTTCAACGTGAGCAGGGCCAGGCACACCGCCAATACGAGCGAGAGAAATCCGAGCCCGACACCGATCGCCGTCCACCCCACGGAACTCGACGCCACGACCGGTTCCCGGGCAGCGCCATGCAACGCCTGACCGACATAGCCGGAGCGTCCGACAAAAAGTATCGCGGCGCGACTGACCGCCGCATTCAGGCCGGGCCAGCATCCGCTCAGCAGACCGACCCCGAGCAGGACCACCACGGCGCCGGTCATGGTCGCTGGCGTCCGCTCAAGCCGCTGAGTTTCCCGCTGCTCATCCTGGCCGGTCGTCTCCTCCTCGGCCGGTGGTTCGCTGTGCGGTCCCAGTCCGAAGTAGACCCGCAGGCCGACCCGGAACGCGGCGGCTCCTGTCATGGCCGACGTGATCACGAAGATCGCGATGATCCAGGGATATCCCGCCGTATTGACCGCGTCCTCGAGCACCGCCTTGCCCAGGCCGGTGCCGAACGGCGGCATGCCGGCCAGACCGGCGGCACCAAAGAGGAACAGCGGGCCGGCGCGCCAACGTTCGCCGCTATTGGGCCGGCCATGCAGTTCGTACTCATCGACGCTTCCGTACCGATTGAGCAATACGCCGGCCAAGAGAAACAGTGCCGATTTCACGCCGGCATGCCCGAGAACGTAAATGGCCGAGCCGGCGATCCCGTCTGAGGTCAGAACCGCCACACCGACGAAGAAGAGTCCGACGTGGGCGATGGTCGAATAGGCGAGCATGCGTTTGATATGCCGCTGGCTGAAACACATGATCGAGCCGAGGATCGCGGTCAGCACGCCGAGGGTGAGGAAGGCCCGGCGCACGTCCGAGCCGGGCAATACCGGAGCAAAGACCACCCAATAAATACGCGCCGCACCGTACAGTCCCAGCTCAACCATGACGCCTGACAAAATCACGCAGACCGGTGATGGAGCTACGGCGTGGGCATCGGCGAGCCAGAAATGAAACGGGACCACCGCGGCCTTGACCAACATCGCCGTCAGCACGAGTACGAATGCAGCAACGATCAACGCGCTCGGTGACCGACCGGACAACGCCGTACCGATTTGCGCCAGCCCCAGTTGGCCGGTCGCGCCGTACAACAAACCGATCCCCATCAACGACAGGTACGCGCCAGCGGAATTCACCACGCCGAAGTTCAGCGCGCCTTCGAGGGACTGGGGTTCCTCAACCTTCTGTCCGGTCAGCGCATACGCGACGGCGCCCATCAATTCGAAGAAGACGAACATGTCGAACAGGTCGCCGGTGAGACAGAAACCGACCATTCCAGTGAGGAATAACAGCATCAGGGCGTGGAAATGTGCCTCAACGCTGTCGAAATAACGCCAGCTGTATATCAGCGCGATCGTAATCAGCACGGCCGCCAGCAGAGCCAACCCAGTACCGATCGGATCCGCCACGAACACAATACCGACGCTGTGTCCGTGAATCGGACGCCAATTGCCCACCCAGGTGACGGCCCGATTCTGCCCGGTCTGGGCTAGGAGCGCGGCGCATATGCCTACCACCCCGGCAGCCGCCGAGATCGCGATGACGTCGACGACGCGCGGTACGTATCGCCCTACGATAAGGAGAATACACGCGACGACGATCGGCAACGCGACCGCGATGAGCGGCAGCTGAGTCATCTAATCAGCCGCGCAGGGCCCGGAGCTGGTCGGGATCGACGGTGTCGTGACGTTTGCTGATCTGGATGACAATGGCCAGCAGCAGCGCGGTAATTGTCGCCGATACCACGATATCGGTCAGCGTCATCGCCTGCACCACCGGATCGACGACCGCGGCGGACGTTGGCGTGGTCGGGCCGAAGATCGGCGCTGTTCCACCGTGCTGGTAGCCGATTCCCAGCAGTAGTACATACGTGCCGGCCTGCGCTATGGACAGGCACACGACGACGTGAACCAGGTCGCGGCTGCGCACTACGCCGGCCAGTCCGGCCAGCACGAGCCAGCCGGCGACAATGAACGCGTAAATGCTCATCGCGAACTCTCCTTCTCAGTCTCGGCTGGGCCCAGGAGCAACGCCTGCCGGAAATAGGATGCGAGCAAGACCACTACGCCGCAGGCGACCTCGATACCGACGGCGATATTCAGCAATGGGACGGTGCCGGCCGACAGGAGGTCACCGAAATGGCCGAGCGGAACGACATTGGCAAGAAATGCGCCGCTGACGACAATGCCGGCCAGCCCGATCGCTGCGAAAGCCGTTGCTCCCGAGGCCTCGGCAGCCTCGCACCAGGACAGTGGCCGCAGCCGACGCAGTCCCTCAAAGTCGGCTGTCACGTATTGCAAATGCAACCCGGTCGCCAGCACGACACCGCCCTGGAAACCGCCGCCGGGCGTGAGGTGGCCATGCACCACCACGTCCGTGCCAACTAACAGAGTGAGCGGCAGCATGAAGTATCCGACCAGCCGCGTAGCGGGCAGAACATGCCCGCCGCCGGGCGGACTGGCCCGACGCATTTCACGAGTCGGTCGCAATAACGCCGCGGCGCCGATCACCGACCCCAACAGGATCGTCTCCTCGCCCAGCGTGTCGATCGCACGTTGGTCGAAGTTGACCGAGGAAATCACATTCGGCGCCCGATGAGCCAATGCGGCCGCGACGGCCAGATCCCGATAAGGATGCGTCGTCGTGCCAAAACCCGGCAACCCACGAAAAGCCAGTACCAGCAGCACACCAAGACCCGCGGCGGCAACGAGAAAAACAATCTGGCGCGTCGTCCGACTCATGATCGTCCACTCCGGATTTTACGTAGCGCCAGCATCACCATGAGCGGCACAACGGCAGAGCCGATCCCGAGTTGGGACAGCGCCACATCCGGCGCCTGCAGCACCACAAACAACACCGTCAGCAGCAGGCCGAATACCGACAACGTCAACGCCTGCCGTTCCGGCTCGAACGTGAATGCCACCACCGTCCCGCCGATACCGACCAGCGTCAGCGCGAGCACTATCAAAACGCCTGTCATTGCGGCGAATCCGTCCGAATGCGACCGCGGCGGGTAGCCACGGCGCGGCCGGTGGCCGAGGTCAGCACCGGCCCGGTCACCGCCAGCAACGCGACGATGGCCAGATCCAGAGCCGCGGTCAGACCCCAACCGGCGTCAATGGCCAGTCCGATTCCGATCAGTGGTCCGCTCAACGACGTCACCGGTGTGAGGAAATGCAACCGAACATAAAGCGATCGCACCGCAACCGCGCCGGCGCAGGAAAAGACAAGCACGGCGCATCCGGCCGCGAGCAGGCCCCAAGCCACGTATTCGGTATTCATCGGGATCGCATCCGCAATAGCCGGGTGAAAACCAAAGTGCCAGCAAACGCCAGCAGGACGACCACCAACGGAACGATCAGATACGAGGACTGGCCGAATCCCCGCGACAGCAACAACAACGCGAGAACTCCCGTCGCCCCAACAACTTCGAGACCGAACAGCCGCTCGACCGGACCGCCGCGCGAGGCCAGCCACAGGCCGGGCGCGATTCCGCCGGCGAGCACTAGCGCCGCCGCCAATAGCCAGGGCGCATTCACCGGGCCACCATCCGCAGTGGACGGTCCGAACCGGACGGCAATGTATGAACCAACAGCGGACCATCAGGCGGTGAGTCGATCACCAATGCTCCCGGCGACGCCGAGAGTGTCACCGCTGCCAAGGCGCGCCGGGCAACCGCCCGTTCCTTCGGTTCATCCGCAGGCAACCGCACCTCCTGCCATTCACCGGCGGCGGCACGCTTTCCGACAAAGCGGGGAAACACCGCAAAAGCCCGCACGGTGTCGGCGCAAATTAACAGCGGCAGCGACGCGGCCCAACGCCACCACTCGGCCCGCGGCCGCCATCGAACCGACGTCACCGCCCGCCCGGCTCGGGTCGCGACCGCACACGGCACAGCCAGCACCGCGGCTACCACGACGTCCTGAATGTTCACTGAGGACAAGGTCAGGATCCACAGGCCGACGCACACCGCCCACCACACCAGCGTCTCCGCGAAGCCGCCCACGTGATCACCTCCAAGCGACAGCTACCGTCGCTCGACATACCCAACCGGCATCCGCTCATCCGTGAACCGGCATGCCGGATTACAGCGCGCATACCAGGTGAAGGCGTTGTACGACGTCGTTCACGCACGTGATTGCCCCAGAACATCTCGGGTAGACCAACATCATCAGGCCAATGCGCCTGGTTTGGCAGCGAGGCATTCGCCTGCCTTGCGATGGGCATCATTATGTCTGGAGGAGAAAATCGATGACGAACACCGAGACCGGACACGTCACGGGCACTATGGACAAGGACTACAACATCATTTGGTTCACCGAGAGCTGCCTGAGCAACGTGCTACGGCTGGAGACCTTCATCCAGGACGCCGAACGTGAAGGTGACCGCGAATTGGCCGAGTTCTTCCGGTTGGCCCAGGAAAACAGTCGCAAAGGCGCCGAGCAGGGCAAACGCCTGCTCACCCAACGGCTCTAGTATGGGCAGGAACGTCAACGGCGCCGGCGGTGCTGAGGAAGTTGCCATGCATACCCGGCAAGGCGTTGCCGGGGACGGGGAGGACCGCGATGCCAAGCGTGGGTGATATTGAGATCACGCATGCTGATCGGGAGCTTTTTCCCGACGGCACCGGCAAAGGGCAATTAGCCGAATACTATCGTCGGGTAGCTCCGGTTATGCTGCCTCATCTACGCAATCGGCCCCTTATGCTGCAGCGGTTTCCCCGCGGCATCACGCACCAGGGCTTCTATCAGAAAGACGTCCAGGGACAAGTTCCCGACTGGATCGAGACAGTGGCCGAGGAGAAGGAGGGCGGCAGCGTCTGTCACGCCCTGGCGGGCGACGAAGCGTCATTGGCCTACCTGGTAAATCAGGACTGCATTACGTTCCACACCTGGCTTTCGCTGAAGGACCAGCCACGTAATCCGGACCGGATCGTGTTCGATGTGGACCCGGCGGAGCAGGACATCGGTGAGGTGCGGCGCGCGGCCAAGCAGTTACGGGAACTGTTGGACGAGCTTCGGCTCATCTCGTACGTGCAGACGACCGGCTCGCGCGGCTTCCACGTCGTCGTTCCACTGAACCGTAGCGACGATTTCGACGCGACCCGCGGCTTCGCCCGATCGGTGGCCGAGATGCTGGCCGCCAACCACCCGGACAAGCTGACCACTCAGGCACGCAAGGAATCCCGGCGGGGTCGGATCTATCTCGATATTATGCGCAACGCCTACTCACAAACCGCGGTCGCACCATATTCCGTACGGGCCAACGAGGACGCCGGGGTCGCGACACCCATTCGCTGGCGGGAAATAGACGACCCGCAAATGACGCCGAGGCGATATACCATTCATAACGTCACTCGCCGCCTGGCGCAGACCACGGACCCCTGGGACGGAATCAACGAGCACCAGCAATCCTTGTCCGAGGCTCATCGCCGATTGGACCGGCTACGCGCGTAGCAACTCCGAACGCGGAAGGACGACGATGGTCACCAAAAGCAAAACCAAACAGCCGAGCACGAGCGAGCAACGCAAAAGCGAGCAGAGGCTCGACCTGCCGACCCAAGCGCGACTCGGGCCCGCGGTCGTCAAATATCACGGTGACAAGCTCAGCGAGGCATTCCGGCATTAGGGTCGCTCGGCCTAGGCGACCCGATCAATTCCTCGGGCTGCGCGAATCCATCATGGCGTCTACGGTGTAGCGACCGGTCCTTTGGGATCCGGCCACCTGCCCGCCGGGCGGGCGAGTGTGGCGACCTGGAAGCAGCCAATGATCCCATCCACCGATGGCTCGAACCTGCGCATCTACCCTGGATCCGACGGTGTACTAAGTCTCTCGGGCGAACTCGACGTGGCCTCCGCACCGCAGCTGCGCACGGCCGCGGGACACAAGCTCGCCAACGGAACCCAGCGTCTAATTCTTGACCTGACCGACCTGAGTTTTTGCGACTCCACCGGCCTGACCGTCTTCGTCTGGGCCGAGAAGGCTTTTCCGGCTGGCGCCGTGCTGCACCGACCTAATCCGCAGCTGCGCAAGATCCTGCACCGGACCCAGCTCGAACAGACGCTCGTCGTCGACTAGCCGGCTTCGCACCGGACACTTCATACTACGCGGGCGAAATAGCCAATCCATCGACCGCGCCAAATCCGGCACGATACTCGCCGGAGCGCGGATACCTCCCATCCTTCGTCGACGTTGACAAACCCGGTCTTCCACGCGAGATGTACGTCTAGCCGCGGGGCTGCTGGGTAGGCACAGACGTACGACCTGACGAAGGAGGCGACAGAATGGCTGACCTGTCCGGCAACGTCCTCGATTCGATGACCGATGCGGCCCGGCAAACCGAGGCTGCGGCGTCCAGCGTCTCCGGTGCGCAGTTGGATCTGGCGACGTGTAGCGAGATCGCCGATTCACTTCCCCACATTCTGGCCAATCTGCTGACGGTCACCGAACGGCTGGCCGAGGGAACCGCGGTTTTGGGCAGTGTCACACCGCTGCGGCACAAGCTCGACGATGACCCGGTGGCGATTCTCACCAACGCAACGCAGCATTTGGCCGACCTACGAGCCCGGCTCGGCGCCGCGGTCGCCTCTGCGGGCAGCTATCGGTCTCGCATCCGGTCGCTTGAGGAAACCGCGCGTGAATAATCCACCTCGGAGCTCGACATGACCCATGTGCAACTGCGAACGCGATTGCAGCAGGTGTCGCGCCGTCGGCGACGTCCGGCCTACGCATTCTCGATCGCGATGGCGATCATTGTCCTGTTTGGAATCGTTCTTTCAATCATCCTGTGGCTCAGTAGCGGGCCGCACCATTCTTCAAACTCGCCGAATCGCCTACCCAACCACTCGGCGCAATATCAACACCTCGACATCAGTCGGTAGTCATTCGCCCAGCTGGTAACGCAATGTCGCGGCGACGCCTTGCCGCAACTGGGCCGGGCCGGAAGTCGTCACCACGATCGAGGAGTCAGCTGCGGCCGCGGCTCGGATCAACGCGGAGTCCGCGCGAACCTCCCGCGGACGCTCCAGACCAAGGTCGACCAAATCCTTTTGCCGGGTTCCGATCTCAAGCGGCCCGGGTCCGGCCCACACCGTGGCCGAAGCCGCCGGATCGTCCAGCAGGATAAGCGTTTCCACCTGGCCAAGCCGAAGTGCTTCGACGACCCGTTCGATTCCGGCGACCGCACGGTCCGCTCGCCCCAGCCCTTGGATCATCTCGTCAATCACCGCGTTGTCGCGTTCAGCCTCCAACTGGTTGACCGTGCGCGCCAGCCTCGCATCGTAATCGGGACCCTCAATCTCGGTAATTCGGTCGCTCACGCGTTTGGGGAGATGCTCACGCAACGCGCTGGCGGCGTGCACGTCGCCACAAATAAAGATGGCTTCCACGCTGTGCCGCACTGCCTGCGCTTCGACTTCCTGGGCTACGGCCTTCGCGTTTTTCAGCCACAGATTCTCCACCGCATTCTGAAAACGCTTGTGTGACCAGCCACCACTCGCGGCGTTCGTGTCCGGCCGCGGTTCTGCGCCCTGCACCGATTCCCGCACCGTTCCCTCGGGTGTCCAGACGCTCACTTCAGCGCTGTCGTGGTGGCTGTCCACGACAAGATAGGGAAGGCGCGGTGGAAATATGCGAAATAGCGGCATGAAATCTGGAATACCACCCCAGTCGGATGTGTCCTGTCGAGGAGCTCGTGGCAGTCGTTCATCGAGCAGCACATCTCCGCCCGCGGCGGCGACGTATTGCCCCTCGTGACCGGGAGTGGAGTCTTTAGCCCCAACAACCGCGTCCATCCCTTCCAGCGTTGCCGCGTCGGCTCCGGAATGCTCCAGATGCTCACGTAAATGACGCCAACGCAGCTCAATGTTCGCCTCGGCACCTTCGCTGGTCCGGGAGATATCCAAACAGGCAACCGCAAACGGGCCCTTGTGATCAAAGATGGGATGCAGACTTGACAGGGCAGTTGGCACAATGTCCTCCTCACGATCGTTGATCTCGGAGCACTTCGTCATCCAGTATCAGCGGCGCTTCTGAACCCGGCGGCGCGGGCTTCGGTAGCGATGTGGCAATCTTCACGCGGACGCAGGAACACCGTCAGTCGGTGATATTTCGGTCGTCCACATCGGATCCAACACGCCGCGCCCATTCGAAGCATTTGCTAGCAGTCCAGACGGCGATTCCCCAGCTCCCGACCAAGCAGGCCACTTACCCGCCAGCGCACCGCACAAACCGAGCGGCCGGATCGTTTCGCTACCCGGCCGGATCCTCGCCCACAAGGCCGTCGATCGATTCGCGAATGAGGTCCGCGTGCCCGTTATGCCGCGCGTATTCCTCAATCATGTGGCACAGAATCCAGCGCAGGCTGGGCGGTGCCGGATCGTCCCATGGCGGCCGGCTCGGCCGATCCAAGCCGTCCGTCAATGCCTCGGCGACCAACGATCGCGAACGCCTTACCGCGTTGCGCCACAGCGCGCGTAGATATTCGGGCGCATCGTCATCCGCGGACTGCCAGTCCCAAGTCCAATCCGTCTCGACTGCGTTCCACGGCGGCGCGGTCGGGCGCCCGTGCAGCCAGGTGGAAAACCAATGGTCCTCGGCCCGCGCCAGATGCTTCAACAATGCGCCCAATGTCATCGTCGACGGCACGTGCCGCGCCCGAAGACCAACCGCGTTCAGGCCGCTGCACTTCCACGCGAAGATATCGCGTTGATAATCCAGAAATCCCAGCAGCGTTGTGGCCTCGTCGGCCGCGAGCGGACGCTCGGTCGGCGCCTCATCTTTGCCCATGGCGGACAACCTCCTCGGGGATCCGGGAGCAAACGTACCAGCTTGCGTAACGCAGTAGAACACCTAGACTGCGTTACGTGGCTAACCGGGAGCGATACCACTTATTGCTGCGGCTCGTCGACACTCGCGATGCGGGTACGGGCTTTCCGGACATGCTCGGCCCGAAGCCACAGCTGGATCGCCTGGCCGAATTCGGCCTGCGCGACGTACAGCCCAGCGAGCTACGCCGGCTGCGTGAGCTGCGCGACGCGTTGCTGCCGGTAGTCCTCGGCCCGGACGATGCGGCAGCCAGAACGTCGCGGCTGAATACACTGCTGCGAGATTACGCATTAGCCCCACAGCTCGATAACCACGGCACCTTGTCATTCGTGTCCGGTCGATCCGGACGGATCGCCGGGTTGGCCGCGCAGGTACTACCGCAGGCGATCGACCTGCTGCGCACCGGCGATGTTTCGCTCGTCAACACCTGCCAGGCAACGGATTGCGCGGCGCCATTCATTGCCGCAGGACGCGGTCGTCAATATTGCTCGCCACGCTGTTCGAGCCGGGTCCGGGTGCGCCGATTTCGTTCCACCACCGAGCGCGCAGGAGGCGAACAGAAATGACACAGTCGTTCACTGTCGACATTGCACAGTCCGAACTGGACGCTCTGCGGGCACGGATCGAGCACGCCCGCTGGCCCGAAGCAGAGACCGTCGACGATTGGTCGCAAGGTGTGCCGCTGAAGTACCTGAAACAATTGTGCCGGTATTGGGCCACCGGATACGACTGGCGCCGGGCCGAATCAATGCTGAACGCCTACCCGCAATTGCGTACCACGATCGATGGACTCGGAATCCACCTGCTGCATGTGCGTTCGCCTCATGCGGCCGCCCGTCCGCTGTTGCTGACCCACGGCTGGCCCGGCTCCGTATTCGAATTCACGAAAATCATCGGGCCGTTGGTCGACCCGGTCCGATACGGCGGTGCGGCCAGCGATGCGTTCCATGTTGTCGTGCCGTCGTTGCCCGGGTACGGCTTCAGCGACCGCCCCGCCCGTACGGGATGGGGAATCGAACGGATCGCCCGAGCCTGGGCCACGCTGATGGCCCGGCTCGGCTACGCCCGATTCGGCGCCATGGGCAGCGATTGGGGCACCAGCGTCACGACCCTGCTGGCCCAGTACGACGCCGCACACGTCTCCGGCGTGCACCTCGTACCACCGCTGGCGCCACCGGATCTGACGACCGACCTGACATCGTGGGAACGGCGTGCGATCGACGATCTGGACCAGGTGCAATTTGATGGCTCGGCCTATTCGGAAATCCACCGCACCCGACCGCAGACAATCGGTTATGCCCTGGTCGACTCCCCCATCGCGCTGTGCGCCTGGATCGCGGAGAAGTACCACTTGTGGAGCGACCGCGAACATTCCAGTCAGCTCAGCGCCGACGACATACTCGATGCGGTGACGCTGTACTGGCTTACCCGCACCGGCGCCTCGGCCGCCCGGCTCTATTACGAAAGCATCGGCACCGTCTCCACCTGGTTCACCGAGCAGACGAGCGACGTAGTGCCGGTTCCGGTCGGCGCGTCGATTTTCGACCATGAAACGCCGCGGATTTCCCGGCGTTGGGCGGTCAAGCGATATCCCGACATTCGGCTGTGGCGGCATCACGACCAGGGTGGTCATTTCGCCGCTCTGGAATTCCCCGATCTGCTCGTCGCCGACCTGCGCGACCTGTTCCGTATAATCTGGTGACCGAACACGGAGATTAGGTGCACAATCCGGTCGTGATCACGTCCATTGAGGATCTCGCCGAGTGCGGAATGCGAGACAGCCGAATCGCAGTCGCCGCTCGGGCCGGCGGGTGGTATCTGGTCGGGTCTCGGGCGACCGGCTTCGCCGACCCGCTCAGCGATTGGGACACACTGATTGTGAGCCCGACCGATGATTATGACGAAAACCCGTTCGCTGGTGCCGTCGACGAGATCTTCCGCGTCGAGCGCCCGACCGTACAGGGACGACCGACGCTCGACCTGCATAGACGTTGGCGGGCCGTAAATGCCGTGGACATTACGGTGCTTGGTCCGCGCGGCTGTCGGCAACGGGAACGGGATCGACTCGCGGAGTGGGCATTCGAGTTGGGACAGGCGACCGCGATTACGCCACCGAGCGAAGCGGCCGAACGTTATCGGGCCCGCACTGCGAGTCTGTTTTCCCGGCGTCGGCCACGACTAGCGGCGAGCGCTTACGCATCATTCCGGCATGCGCGCAACGAGGCGGTAGCTACCCTGCCACGGCAGAATCAGACTGCGCAGGTAGTGACCGCGTCCGCGTGTGTGGCGCATGCGGCGCGGTTTTGGCTGCTGAGCGCGGGGGCGACGTACCCGGCCGAGAAATGGTTGATTCAGGCGTTGCGGGGTCACGCCCCGGCGCAGGTGCTGGGTGCGATGGCGTCCGCAGTGGACCTCCGAGTTGAGCCGGCGGAGCGTTTTGACGCGCTCTGGCAGATGTGGGCAGCGGTCGACGGGCAGGCCTACGAACACGGCATGATCGTCGACTCTCCTTTCGCGCCGCCGAAAGAGAACGGTCGATGACCGCTTGTGCGACCGCCGGTTACGCCGACCACGAGCCGGTGATCATTGGTCTGGATGTTGCTGGCGAGCAGACGATTGTGGCCCAGGGCTGTCCACAAGGGACGGTCTTCTATGCCGCGTCGCTGGGCAAGCAGGTCATGGCCGCCTGCGCCGCGATCACTTGTATACGCGGCGAGCTTGACATCGAGCAACCCATCGGGCGCTGGCTCCCAGAACTGCCCGAATGGGCCGACCGCGTCCGGGTTCGCCATCTGATCCACCACATCGGGGCTATACCCAGCCCGGATACTGCCTACCCGTACACGAACGACGGAATTCTCGCCGCATTGGCGCAATGCCAAGACTTGCAGGGAAAGCCGGGCACCGACTACCGATACTCCAGTACTGGATACAGCTTGCTGGGTAGCATCGTGACGCGCGTCGTTGACGAATCGCTTATTACGTGGGCGGACCGCGAAATCTTCACCCCGCTGGGGATGAGCGATACGTGTTTTTGGGTGGGTCCGCAGCTCGCTCCACCTGGTGTCACGCCGCGAATCCCAGGGCAGCCGGCGCCGCATGCGATCGGCCCGGGTGGCATGTGGACGACGGTTGCCGACCTCTTGCGGTGGAATCGTGGCCTGGCGAATAACACTCTCGGCGTTTCCGAACTCGTGCACCGCGCCGGGCGCTTCGACGATGGCACACCGATCGATTACGCGTGGGGGCTCGGTATCCGCAGTCATCGCGGCCATCGCGTCTACCTGCACGGCGGGAGTCTGGGCACTGTGAACGCCAAACTCGTCCGCTGGGACGGCACCACCGACAGCGTTCTGGTGATCGCGCTTGACGATGCCACCGAACGTTGGCTCAGTCTCGCCGACATTCTTATGGACCTGGTCGGCAGGATCCGGGCCGGACAACTTCCTTAGCGGTGTGGAAGTTCCTTTAGCAACCGGGTGCTCATAGTGGTCGCCGCGACCCGGACCGCTGGGCCATGGACCGATTCCATGAACGGGTCCGGTGCAGAGGGTGACTTCTTCACGACCATGTCCACGTCCGCAGAGAGCACCAAACGATCATCGAGGATCTCGCATTGGAAGGAAAACTGAATGCCCAAGGCGAGGTACTCGGTGAACGAGTCAGTGCCCAGCCCGTGTCCCGGTCCGCACCATTCCTTTTGCGGACGACAGTCCTTCGGAAACTCCGCGCACCGATTGGCGTAGTCCTCTTGCATGGTTTCCCTGTCGGCCGCGAACTTCGTCCGGGCACCCGCAGCGCTGGGAAAGTAGGTTGCCGTCACCGACGCGCCGACTTCACTCAAGTGTTTCGGATCGTGCGGATCCCTCGCCCCTACCTCGCACGACAGCTCCGTCACGTGCGGTTGAGGTCCCGCATCAGGCTCGTAATAATGTGAGGGCGCATCCCGGCGAGTCGCCGCTGGCAGGGCCTTCCACACCAGCTCCGGGTCCATCTTCGCGCACAGGTCGCGCAGACCGCCCGCCACGGGCTGTGGCGCATTGTGCACGGTCGAGCCTTGTACGGCCCACACCGTCACGCCACCGGCAACGAGTAACGCCACGGCCGCAATTGTCGCCGCCAACCACCATCGGCGCAGAACACGGGTCTGCCTGGAGTTATGGCCCATCTCGCCTCCCACGTGGCTTTGAGCTACAGCGACGCACGAAAGCCGGCAGCCGTTCCAGAGGCGGCGCTGCGTTGGTGAAGTCGTACAAATACCACGGCCCAAGAACGCAGCCAACTGCGCCGACCGGGAAATGACGCGTCTTACAGACCGGCGTCGACTCGTATCAGGGCTGCCACGTCGGAGACCGTTCGATCATCGGTGTCTACACATATCCCATCCACCAGCGCCGCGGCCGTCCGCACCGCTTCCTCGGCTTTTCGCCGTAGCGTCAATTCGTCGCAGCCAAGTAAAGAGTCACCCGGCAGCGCTGGATCAATGCCTGCACCACGGCGAAAGACCCGTGCCCGCAACGTCTCCGCCCGCGCCCGCAACAGATAGCGCCTCGGCGTAACCCCAGCCAGGCTGTCCACATCTACGCCGTAATGCACGCCAGTATCGGAGACGATGAGAACCTGCGCTCCTGCGTTGTGGAAATTCGTCCACATGAACTGCAGGTTGCGCGCCCTGAGGTCCTCCGGATCGCTTATGTGACAGGCGAATCCGATCTGCTCGAGATCGACGTACGCTGCCTTGGTCCCGGCTCGCATAATCTGCAGTAGCAACTCCCAGCCGACGGCCGATTTCCCGACGCAGGGCGGCCCGCCCAGCCACAACAGTGGAGTGTTCATGCCAGTCCGGGCCAGCCGTCGGTCTGCTTCGTAATAGCATCGGCGACCTCGGCCACCGTCAGCGCGGTCGTATCGATACAGAATGGCGCGAAATCGCTCCGGTCCAACGCATCGGCCTCCTGCAGCACGGCCTC
>JBEDUI010000120.1:0-14798 GCA_040414495.1 Mycobacteriales bacterium | reverse complement strand
TGGCTCTGGCGTGCGGAACGGAGGCGGCGCTGGTCGTCAACAACGGCGCCGCGGCGGTGCTGCTGGTCCTGGCGGCACTGGCCGCCGGCCGGGATGTCGTGGTCAGCCGGGGCGAACTGGTCGAGATCGGCGACGGTTTCCGGCTGCCCGACCTGCTGGCCTCGACCGGTGCCCGGCTGCACGAGGTCGGCACGACCAACCGGACCCTGAAAGCCGACTACGTCGCGGCGATCGGGCCGCGGACCGGCTTCGTACTCAAGGTCCACCCGTCGAACTTTGTCATCTCCGGGTTCACCGCCGACGTACCGATCGATCAACTGACCGACCTCGGTGTGCCGCTGGTGGTCGATATCGGGTCCGGGCTGCTGGCCGCTGACCCGACGCTGCCGGACGAACCCGATGCGGCCGGCGCGCTGCGGGACGGGGCGGACCTCGTCACGGCCAGCGCCGACAAGCTGCTCGGCGGGCCGCAGGCCGGGTTGCTACTCGGCCGGGAAGACCTGATCGAGCGGCTACGCCGGCATCCGCTGGCCCGGGCGCTGCGGGTGGACAAGCTGACCCTGGCCGCGTTGGAAGCCACCCTGTCCGGACCGCCAACCCCGACCACGGAGGCACTGCACGCGGAGCCGGAGGAGCTGTGGGCGCGGGCCGAATCGCTCGCGGCCAAGTTGGCTGAACGAGGGGCTGAGGCTCTGCGGACCGCGGCCGTGGTCGGTGGCGGTGGCGCGCCCGGGGTGCAGTTGCGAAGCGCCGCGGTCAGCCTGCCGGCGTGGTACGCCGCCGCGCTGCGGACCGGTGAACCGCCGGTACTGGGCCGGGTCGAGGCCGACCGGTGCCTGCTTGACCTGGGTGCCGTGCCGCCCGAAGCCGACGAGGTGCTCCTCGCGGCGGTGCTGGGATGTACGTCGTAGCGAGCGCGGGGCACGTGGACCACGGGAAATCCACCCTGGTCCGGCTACTCACCGGCATGGAGCCCGACCGCTGGGCGGCCGAGCAGGCCCGCGGCATGACCATCGACCTCGGTTTCGCCTGGACCACGCTCCCATCCGGGCGGCGGGTCGCGTTCGTCGACGTGCCCGGGCACGAGCGGTTCGTACCGAACATGCTGGCCGGGGTCGGGCCGGTGCCGGCGGTGCTGTTCGTGGTCGCCGCCGACGAGGGTTGGATGCCGCAGTCGGCCGAGCACCTGGCGGCGTTGCGGGCATTGCGGGTACGGCACGGGCTGTTGGCGATCACCCGGTCCGACCTGGCCGACCCCGGGTTGGCCCGGGAACAGGCGTTGGCCGAGTTGGCCGCGACACCGCTCGGTGGCCTCGAGTCGGTGGCGGTCAGCGGCCGTACCGGCTCAGGTCTCGAGGAGTTACGGGGCGCTTTGGATCGGCTCGTTGACGGGCTGCCGGCACCGGACGTCAGCGCGCCGGTCCGGCTCTGGGTCGACCGGGCGTTCACGATCCGCGGCGCCGGTACGGTCGTGACCGGCACGTTGGCGGCGGGCACGTTGTCGGTGGGAGATGAGGTACGGCTGGAGCCGGCCGGGTTGGCGGCGGTCGTACGCGGACTGCAGGCGTTGGGTTCGCCGGCCGAGACCGTTCCGGCGGTGGCCCGGGTCGCGGTCAACCTGCGTGGGGTGGCGCGCGAGCAGGTCGGTCGCGGCGATGTCCTGGTCAGCCCGGACCGGTGGCTGCTGACCGATGTTCTGGACGCCCGGCTGGAAAACGAAGCGGCGTTGCCTCGGCAGCTGATGATGCACATCGGGTCGGCCAGCCTGCCGGCCACGATCCGGCCGCTCGGTCCGGACACCGCGCGGATTCGGTTGGCCCGCCCGGTGCCGTTGCGGATCGGCGACCGGGCGTTGCTGCGCGACCCCGGTCGGCGGGTGATCGCGGCCGGCGTCCAGGTCCTGGACGTACGGCCGCCGCCACTGCGGGGCCGCGGTGCGGGTCCGGCCCGGGCCCGCGAGTTGGCCGCGCCGCCCGACGCGGATACCGAACTGCGTAGGCGCGGCTTCGTACAAACCGGTCAGTTGCAGGCTATGGGCCTGACCCCGACCACGGAACCGGTCGCCGCCGACTGGCTGGTCGATCCGCCGCTGTGGCAGCGGTTGCGGGTCGACCTGGCCGGGTTGGTTGAGCGGTACGAAAAGGCGCATCCGCTCGAACCCGGAATTCCGTTCGAGGCGGCTCAACGTGCGCTCGGGTTGCCCGATCCGAGGCTGCTGACCGCACTGGTCGAGCCGCCGCTGACCGCCGCGACCGGGCGGATCCACAGTGGCAGCCGGGACCTGCCTGGACCATTGAGCGCCGCGCTGACCCAACTGCGTCGCGACCTGGGCCGGGCACCGTTCCATGCGCCGGAGTCGGACCGGCTGACCGGGCTGGGTCTGGGCCCGGCCGAGCTGGCCACGTTGGTCCGGACCGGGGCTCTGCTCGCGGTCGCTCCGGGGATCTACCTGCTGCCCGGCGCGGATGCCGAAGCTGTACACCGGTTGGCCCGGTTGCCGCAGCCATTCACCGTGAGCCAGGCCCGGCAGGTATTGCAGACGACCCGGCGGGTAGCCGTACCGCTACTTGAATTACTGGACCGGCAGGGGCGTACTCGCCAACTCGCCGATCATCAACGGGTGGTGATCGCCGCGTCGGGCTAGGCTCTGGCGCGGAGGCGTACCCGGCCTGGTGACCGGCGCGGTCTTCAAAACCGTTGAGGCCCCGAGAAACTCAGCCTGGCGGGTTCGATTCCCGTCCGCCTCCGCCAGAAGCCAGAAGCCAGAACTCACCGTCGGCGGAAGGTGGCGCAGATGTCGTATCGGCTGACCCAGTACGCACATGGTGGCGGGTGCGCGTGCAAGATCCCGCCCGGCCAATTGGAAGACGCATTGGCCGAATTACGGGGAATTCCCGTGGCCGCGCCGGGGACGCTGTTGATCGGCCTCGATGACGGTGACGACGCGGCCGTGGTGTCCCTGCCCAGCGGCGAAACGCTGGTTGCCACGACCGATTTCTTCACACCGGTGGTCGACGATCCCTACGACTGGGGTCGGATCGCCGCAACCAACGCGCTCTCGGACATTTACGCCATGGGCGGGGAGCCGATCGTCGCGGTGAACCTGCTCATGTGGCCGCGCGACGTACTTCCGGACGAGCTGATCGGCGAGGTGCTGCGCGGCGGGTTGGACGTCACCCGCGCCGCGGCCTGCCACCTGGCCGGTGGGCACAGCATTGACGACCCGGAGCCGAAATACGGCCTGGCGGTCACCGGCCGGGTCAACCCGGACCAGCTGATGCGCCTGGATTCCGGCGAACCCGGGTTGCCGCTGAGTCTGACGAAGCCGTTGGGCATCGGTGTGCTCAATACCCGGCACAAGGCGACCGGCGAGGTATTCGGCGACGCGATCGACGCGATGACCACGCTCAACCGGGATGCCGCCTTGGCCGCGAGCCAGGCCGGGGTCCGGTGCGCGACCGACGTGACCGGATTCGGATTGCTGGGGCATTTGTTCAAGCTGACCCGCGCCAGCGGTTGCAGTGCGGTTCTCGACGCCGCCGCGGTGTCCTATTTGGACGGTGCCCGGCAGGCGGTACGGGACGGGTACGTCAGTGGCGGAACCCGGCGCAATCTGGACTGGGTCGCACCACACGTCGATCTGTCCGCAGTGGACGAAGCCGAGGCGCTGCTGCTGGCCGATGCCCAAACCTCGGGCGGATTGCTGGTGGTGGGCGAGATTCCGGGGGCGCCGGTGATCGGCGAATTGGTGCCGCCGGGTCCACACGCGATTGTGGTCCGCTAATCGGCATCGTGATTATGCAGAAATGGTCCGCGACACGGGCCTTTCCGCATGATCACGGTGGTTGGCGCTGATCGCCAAGTGGGGCAGCGCGGGCCGTGCGGGCTGGGGGGATGCCTGCACACGGCCCGCGCCGGGTCTGATTACTCGCGGGTCGGGTCCTCGCTGTTCTGGACCGGATCGGCGGTGAACGAAATGAAATCAAAGCGCATCAACGCGACATCCATGATGTGGTCGGCGCACAAATAGAAGATCTCGGTCGGATCGGAGAATTTTAGATGTCCGACCGATTCGGCGCTACAGCCGGACATGACGCATTTCTTGGTTCGGAGTCGTTTCATCAGAAACGTTCCCATTAGCGCTCCTTGGGCTAAAAATTATGCCGCCTTTACCGGCGCCTCCGGGTCGGGGCATATCGGGGGATTGAGCTACTTTGGGACAGCCGGTGGGCGAACCGGTTATTGCCTGCCGCACCTCAGACTCAACAGTGCCGCCGAGCGACGCCGGTCGCGCCCGGGAGGCCCCGGGTCAGGAACCCCGGTAGTCTCCGGGCCGGTATCCAGTACCTTGGATTTACGGCACGAATGCGTACGGCAATGTGCTGTTTGCGCACTTGGCTGTCCTGGGACGCGCCGAACGGTCATGAGGCGCCGATCCCGTTGATGCGCTTCAGGATCGCTTTCCCAGAATTGATCATATTTATGTAATGGCATTATCTGCTGAACAGCATTTCCGGTTATATGAGCTAACACTGGCCGCCGGGGCTGTGTTCGGGTTCAGGGCGGCCGCGCCGGCCGGTGAAGCGGACCGGGGGCTGGCCCGAAAAGCAGTAATCGCGCCGTTTCCGCAGATGAAAGATCACCGATTCCCGACCTACTATCAGGCATGGCCACGCGCACCGGTCCGGTTGGGGCGACCTTGTGTGGCCGGCGCAACGAATGTGCGGCGCTGGTCCGGCTGGTACATGATGTGCGCTCCGGGCAGAGTTCGGCGTTGGTACTGCGCGGCGAACCGGGCTGCGGTAAGACGGCGCTCCTGAGCTACCTGCTCGATGAGGCGGCCGATTTCCGCGTTGCCCGAGTGTTGGGCGTGGAATCGGAAATGGAGCTGGCGTTCGCCGGCGTACATCAGCTGTGCGCGCAGATTCTTGACCGGCTCGACGAGCTGCCGGATCCGCAGCGGGACGCCCTCCGGGTCGCGTTCGGACTGCGGCCCGGGCCGGCTCCGGACCGATTCCTGGTCGGGCTGGCCGTGTTGAGCCTGTTGGCGTTGGCGGCGGAGGACCGGCCGCTGTTGTGCGTGATCGACGACGCCCAGTGGCTGGACAAATCCTCGCTGCAGGCAATGGCGTTCGTTTCCCGGCGGCTGGTGGCTGAGTCGATCGCGGTGGTGTTCGCGACCACCAAGGAGGCCGAGCCGGAGCTGGTCGGGCTGCCCGGACTGGCGGTGGACCGGCTCAGCGACGCGGACGCCCGGGTGCTGTTGGCCTCAGCCGTACACGGTCTGCTTGACGACCAGATCCGAGACCGGATCGTGGCCGAGACCGACGGCAATCCGCTGGCGTTGCTGGAGTTGCCGCGCGGGATGAGCGCGGCCGAGCTGGCCGGCGGATTCTCGCTGCCGGACGCCCGGCCGCTCACCAGCCGGATCGAACAGAGCTTCCAACGCCGGATCGAATCGCTGCCGGCCGACACCAGGCTGCTGTTGCTGACCGCGGCGGCCGAGCCCGTGGGCGACCCGATGCTGTTGTGGCTGGCAGCGGAGCAACTCGGCTTCACCGCCGCGGCCGCGGCCCCGGCCGAACGGGCCAGCCTGCTGGAGGTCGGCACCCGGGTCCGGTTCCGGCATCCGTTGGTGCGCTCGGCCGTATATCACTCAGCCACGCCGGATGAGCGGCACCGCGTGCACCTGGCCCTGGCCGAGGTGACCGCGCCGGCCGACTCCGACCGCCGCGCGTGGCATCGGGCGCAGGCCGCACCGGGGCCGGACGAGGAGGTGGCCGAGGAACTGGAACGTTCCGCCGGGCGGGCGCAGGCGCGGGGCGGCTTTGCCGCCGCGGCGGCGTTTCTGGCCCGGTCGGCCGGACTGACCATGGACCCGGCCCGCCGCATCGAGCGGGCGCTGGCGGCGGCGCACGCGAAGTACCTGGCCGGCGCACCCGGCGCCGCGCTGGAGCTGCTGCGGACCGCCCAGGTCGGGCCACTGACCGAGCTGCAGATGGCCCAGGTCGACCTGCTGCACGGCCAGATCGCGTTCGCGGTGAGCCGCGGGAGTGACGCCCCGCCCCTGCTACTCAAGGCGGCCAACCTGCTTGACCCGTTGGATCCGACGCTGGCTCGGGCGACGTACCTCGAAGCGCTGTCGGCGGCCGTATTCGCCGGCCGGTTGGCCAGCGGCGCCGGGGTGTTCGAGACCGCGGAGGCGGCGCGGTCCGCCCCGCCGGCGCAGCAGCCGCCCAGGCCCTCGGATCTGCTGCTCGACGGGCTGGTTGCCTATATCACCGAGGGCCCGGCCGCCGGGGCGCCGACTCTGCATCGCGCGCTGGAGGCGTTCCGCCGCGAGGACCTGCCCACCGACATCGGCTTGCGCTGGCTCTGGCTCGCCTGCCATACGGCCCTGGTGCTGTGGGATTACGACAGCTGGCAGGCGTTGGCCGCCCGGCATGTCAGCCTGACCCGGGACACCGGCGCTTTTACCGTATTGCCGCTGGCGCTCAGCTCCCAGATCGGTGTGCATATTTTCGGTGGGGAGCTGGACGCGGCCGTCGCGCTGGTCGATGAGGTCCGGGCGGTTACCGAGACCACCGGGAGCAACATCGCGCTGTACGACGAGCTCGGGGTCGCCGGCTGGTCCGGCCAGGCCGCTGAGACCGCGAAGCTGATCGAGACCTGCATCCCGGAATTCCACCGCCGGGGCGAAGGCATGGGGTTGACGATCGCGTACTGGGTCGACGCGGTGCTGCACAACGGCCTCGGCCGGTACGAGGTGGCGCGGGTAGCGGCCGAGCAGGCCAGCAGTCGGCCCGAGCAACTCGGGCTGGCCGGGTGGGGGTTGGTCGAGCTGGTCGAGGCGGCGGCGCGGCTGGGCCTGCGGGTGCGCGCCGAAGATGCGTTGGAGCGGCTGGTGCAGACGACTCGTCCGGCCGCCACGCCGTGGGCGCTCGGGGTCGAGGCGCGGTGCCGGGCGTTGCTCGGCGGCCCGGACGCGGAGGCCTTCTATCTGGAGGCGTTGGATCACCTGTCTGGTACGGGCGTGCGGGTCGAGCAGGCCCGGACTCGCTTGGTGTACGGCGAGTGGTTACGGCGGGAGAACCGGCGGGTCGATGCCCGTGAGCAGCTGCGGTCCGCGCACGAGGCGTTCGTACGGATGGGAACCGAGGCATTCGCCGATCGGGCCCGCCGGGAGTTGTCGGCGACCGGCGAGACCGTACGCAAACGCAGCGTGGAATCGGTGCAGAAGCTGACGGCGCAGGAGGCGCAGATCGCCCGGTTGGCTCGGGACGGGCTGACGAATTCGGAGATCGGGGCGCAGCTGTTCATCAGCCCACGCACGGTCGAATGGCATATGGGCAAGGTGTTTACGAAGCTGGACATCCGGTCCCGTTGGGAATTGCGCGAAGCGCCCGACCTTTAGTCGATCTTTAGTCGACCGGCGCCGGCTCCGGGGTCGCGGCGGTCACCCGGTCGGTGGCCGCGTGCCACCGGTGCTGGCTGAGTAACGCGACCGTGGCCGCGGCCCCGATCGCGATGGCCGCGCCGGCGAACGACACCCGCGGCCCACCGGCGTCGATGAGGATGCCGGCCAACGCCGTACCGGCAGCGGCCCCGCTGGTGCCGGCCGCGGTCAGCAACGCCTGCGCCTCGTTGACCCGGTGCCTGGGAGCGAGGTGATCGAGCACGTTCTGCTGCATGATCAGCGACGGCGCGATGGACAGCCCAGCCAGGAACAGCAGCGGCAGCAGCGCGGCCAGCGGCGGGCGATGCCCCAACAGCAATGGCAGCGGCACCAACGCGACCGTGAAGATCGACAGCGACAGCGGCAGCCGGCGGTGTTCGTACCCGGACCAGTGCCGCGATCCGTACCAGAGCCCGCCGATCGCACTGCCGCCGGCGATGGCGGCGAACAGCACGCCGAGCCGGGCCTGATTGTGCAGCACTTGCCGGGCGGTCGCGGCCAACGAGGTGTCGCACTGCCCGAACCCGACGCTCATCACCAGGTTCACGGTCAGCACCGCCAGTACGCCCGGGGCCGAGATTGCGCTGCGGCCGCTGGCATTCTGCCGCCGTCGCTCGGAGCGGTGCACCGGCTGGTACGAACGGGCCGCGGCGCTCAGGCTGTAGCCCAGGCCGCCGGTGGCGAGCAGGGCTGCGGTGACCAGCAACGGCACGATCGGTGGGCTGACGACCAGGAGCAGGGATAGCAGCAGCGGGCCGCCGACGAAGATCAGCTCGACCGCCGAGGCGTCCAACGCGTACCCGATCCGGCGCGAGACCGGGTCGGGGAAGATGATCCGCCAGGCCGCGCGCATCCCCGGCCCGACCGGCGGAAACGCGAAGCCGGCCAGGGCCGCGCAGGTCAACAGGGCCGCGTCGCCGGCGTTGGCATTGGCTGTCAACGCGAGCGCGACCAGCAATCCGGCACAGGCCACAGTGGTCGGTGCGATGACCCGTAGCTGACCGAACCGGTCCATGCACCGGCCCCAGATCGGCGACCCGGCCGCGGTGCCGAGGGCGTACACACCGGTGACGACGCCGGCAATCCCGTACTCACCGCGAACGTGTTGGATCAACAGGATCATGCTCAGCGGGGCCATGGAAATCGGTAATCGGGCCAATACCGCCGCGCTGAAGGGGCGTACCGCCGGACCGTGCCGCAACAGCCGGACGTAGCCCTGAAGTCCCCCCGATTCTGCCATCGCAGAAAGTGTCTCATTGTTCGAACGGGTGGGTCAGCGAGCGGTCCTGTTCAGGCCTGTGACGCGGGAAATTTGGTGGCAATTGGTGGTGAATGTGGTTTCTACTGGCCGATTGTGACGGAGCCTTTTGTGGATGAGGTACGGGTGCCGGGGTCGGACGCGCTTGTGGCACAGATCGCAGGCCGCTACGGCCGGCCGGTTCCGGTTGCTTGGCGCGATCTTGGCGGCAGTTGGACCACGAACCTGCTGCTGGAATACGACGGCAATCCGTTGGTGGCCCGGATTCATCAGAGCTCGACCTCGCCGGAAAGGCTGGCCGCGGTGCAGGCGGCGCGGTTGGCCGTGATCGAGGCCGGAATTCCGGCGGTACGTCCACTGTGTACGGCCGATGGGCATTCTTACGTCACGCTGGGCGACACAGTGGTGGCCGAATTGGAGCCGTACGTGCCGTGGGAATTACGGATGAACACCGAGCCGTTGCTGGTGGCCGGTTTCGGCATGCTGGCCCAGGTGCACGACGCGTTGCGCACGGCCGCGATTCCGCCGGCCGGCCACACAGTCCGGTACGCCAACCACATTCATTCGGCCGACGCGCTGGATGCGACCCGGCGGGGCGTGGCCCGGATCCGCTCGTGGGGGCGTCCGAAGCTGAATGAGTTCGCCGACCTGGTGCTGGCGCATATCGAGGCGGTTGACGCGGCGGAACGTCCATTGCGATCGGGGCAGCGAGTGCAGTTGGTGCACGGGGATTGGTGGGACAACAACGTGCTGTTTCGCGATGGCCGGATCGCTCTCGTACTTGACTTTGATTTCATGGCCGACCGCGCCAGAATCGACGATCTGGCTCTGAGCGCGTACTTCTTTGCGCTGCAGCCGGGAAAGGGCCGGCCCGGCCCAGCGGATCGGGCACAGTTGCGGCGATTCGTCGAGGCCTACGATGCCGCGGCTTCGGTGCCGCTTTCGGCCGCCGAGCGCGCCGCATTGCCGCTGGCGATGGCCCGCCAGCCGGCCTGGTCGGTCGGCCGCTGGGTCGTCGAATTACCGGAACGCGAGGCGATCGAGCACGCCTCCGCAGCCGCGGCCGAACTGCCTGTGGCACAGGCGATTCTGGCTGACCTTGAGGCGTGGCAGGCGGAGCTGAACTGACCTGCCGCGGTTCGAGAATTTCGCCCGCGTCGGTGATCGGGGAACTTAAGCGTTTCGCCCGGACCACCGTTCCGGCTCCCAGTGCCGAAATCGGCCTAGGGCAAGCGTTCCGCGATGTGGTTCTACAGTGACACTAAATGGTACGGGGTCAGGTGAGGGAGCCGGATGGACGTGCGTCACTCTTCGGAACGACGAGGCTGGCCCACCCCGGGCCTGAGCTTCGGCGGCGACTACAACCCCGAGCAATGGCCGGAACAGACGTGGGCCGCCGATATTGAGCTGATGCGCGAGGCCGGCGTATCGCTGGTCACGCTCGGCGTTTTTTCCTGGGGCAGCCTCGAACCGCGCGAGGGCGAATTCGACTTCGGCTGGATGGATCGGATCCTGACGTTGCTGGATGGCGCGGGAATTGGCGTCGATCTGGCCACCCCGACCGCCGCGCCGCCGATCTGGCTGCATCAACAGCATCCGGAAATCCTGCCGGTCGACCGTTTCGGCCGGTCGTATTCGCAGGGTGGTCGGCTGGGCTGGTGTGCCAGCAATCCGGTGTGGCGTGAGCACTCGCTGCGAATTGTGCGCGTCCTCGCCGAGCGATACGGCGCCCATCCGGCGCTGCGGATGTGGCATGTCGGGAACGAGCTGGGCGGCGGAAACCGGCTGTGTTACTGCGACTATTCCGCGGCGGACTTCCGGCGTTGGCTGGCCGATCGGCACGGCAGCATCGAGGCGGTCAACGCCGCCTGGGGTACGGCTTTCTGGGGTCATCGTTATACCGACTTCGATCAGATTCTGCCGCCTCGAGACAGCGAGTCACCAGGAAATCCGGGTCTTATTCTCGATTTCGACCGGTTCTCCTCCGACGCGCTGTTGGGTCAGTACCGTGCCGAACACGAGATATTGCGGGAGATTACGCCGACAATTCCGGTCACCACGAATTTCATGGTTGGCCAGGGCCCGCACGTTGTGGATTACGCCGGCTGGAGTCCGGAAATGGATATCCGCACGAACGACCATTACATTCGCGGCGCCGACCCGGCTCATGCCCAGGACCTGGCCTTCAGCGCCGACCGGATGCGTGGCCTGGATCCGGCGACTCCCTGGCTGTTGCTGGAACATGCGACCAGCGCGGTGAGTTGGCAACCACGTAATCTGCCGAAGGCGCCCGGGGAAATGGCGCGCAATGCGTTGGCTCACATCGCCCGTGGCTCGGACGGCGCGATGTTTTTCCAATGGCGACAGTCGGTCGCCGGGGCCGAGCAGTTCCACTCCGCGATGGTGCCGCACACCGGGACGCGGTCGCGGATCTGGCGGGAGGTCGCCGAACTCGGCGCGATGCTGGGTCGAATCGCCGAGCTGCGCGGCGTCCCGGTCGAACCGGCCCGGGTCGCGCTGGTCATGGATGACGCCTCCGGTTGGGCGTGGCAGGCCGGCGCGAAACCACACCAGAATCTGAACCTGTCGGCTATTGCCCGCGATTACCACCGGGTGTTGTGGGAGCGCAATATTCTCGTCGATATCGTGCCAGCCACCACGCCGCTCGATTCGTACGACCTGGTGCTCGTGCCGGCCCTGTTTCTGGCCACCGACGAACTGGCCGGCCGGATCGCCGCCTATGTGCGGGGCGGCGGGAACGTGGTGATCAGCTTCCTGTCCGGAATTGTCGATGAGCATAATCGGGTGCGCACCGGTGGCTATCCCGGCGCATTCCGGGATCTGCTCGGTGTGTACGTCGAGGAATTCCACGTACTGCTGGACGGACAGAACGAAAAGCTGGACAACGGCTGGGGAGTGTCGACCTGGACCGAGCACGTGCACGCCGACGACGCGGCAGTGATTGCCTCGTACGGCTCCGGCGTCCTGATCGGATCGCCGGCGGTGACGCGCCGTGAGGTGGGCCGGGGCAGCGCCTGGTATGTCTCGGCGCACCTGGACCGCGCCGACCTGGCCACTCTACTGTCCACAATCATCGGTCAATTAGGAATCGCGCCTCCGATCGAGGCACCACGGGATGTCGAGGTGGTTCGCCGGCGCAGCGCGGACGCCGATTACCTCTTCGCCATCAACCACGGAGACGCGCAGGTGCGGTTGCCGGTAGCCGGATTCGAGCTGACGACCCAGACCGCATTCACGGGCGTGCTACCTGCCGGCGCGGTCGCCGTAATCCGGGAGGAACGATGAAATTCACCGACGGCTACTGGCAGATGCGCCCCGGTGTGGAGGCGACCTACGCCAGTCAGGTTTACGACATCGTGCCGGATCCGGCGGCCGGTTCGCTTACCATCGACGCTCCCGCGCGGGCGGTGACCCGGCGCAACAACACGATCAACGATCCACTGTTCACGATCACCTTGAGCGCACCAATGCCCGGCGTGATCGGCGTACGCATCGAGCATTTTGCCGGCAGCACGCCGCGGCGCGGTTTCGATATCGCCTCTGGGGGACAGGCAACGGGCCAATGGACCAACTACCTGACCGGCGAGACCGTGACCGGCGGATCGTGGCGGACCGAGGCACACGGCTTCGACAGCCTCCCGCTGGATGTCCGCGAAGGCTCGGTGTTGCCGATCGGTGCCGCGACGACCGGCCTGATTACGACTACCTCGACGGGCTGACGCTGGTCCGATACCCGGGTGGTTAGGGTCGGACAGTCACCGTCGTAACCCCGACCGGACGGCGGGCGCGGTTCACTGTGGACAGTGCCGGGGCAACCTCGAACATCCAGGATGGCGGGGGAATACGGGTCGTGAACGGGGAGCGGGTTGCGGCCGCCGAGGGCGTGGCCCGGATCTGATCGTCAAAAACTCCGCTGGCCCGGGGCGAGTTATACCGGATCGTGGAAACGCGCTTCGTAGGCAGTGTCCTCAAAGGATTGCCAGGTTTCCCTGCGAAAGCAGGGTATTGCCGAACGCCTGCCGTGCTTCGGCGGTCACGCGGAATCGCCGCGATGTGCCAGTGCACGCGCGGCGTTTCGGCAATGTTCACGCTTGTAACGACTGACGATCCTCCGATCCAACCGGTGACGATGTGCCGATTGTGTGGTGAACTTACCGCATCTCACCAAGGAGGATTGGCGTGCTTTATGGCAAGGATGATTCCGGCATGTTTCTGTCCCGGCGCCGCATGTTTCAGTTGGCCGGCGTCGCGTCGTTGGGGGCATCAGCGGCCGCCTGCAGCCGGGCCGGCGGCAGCAGCAGTTCCCAGGGATCAGGGACGACATTCAATGCCGGCGAGCCGTACGACGCGCCCCCGAAGGGAAACCTGAACCCGTTCGACGGAATCACCGAGTCAATTCCGAACGCATTGAACTATCTCTACGATTTGATCGTACTGCCCGGCGCGATGTACTTCTGGAAGCAGCAGAAGTACTTCTACCTGCTTGCCGATGAGTCGAGTTCTTTGTCCACCGATGGCAAGACGTTTACCTACAAAGTTCGCGACGGCATGAACTGGAGCGACGGCAAGCCGATAACGGCCAAGGACGTTTACACGACCTCGCTGTTGGGGTACGTCATGATCCGGCCCGCCTACAGCTACGTCGACAGCTTTGAGATGACCGACGACAAGACGGTCGTCTATCACCTCGGCACACCGGCCCCGATCGCGCAGTACTACCTGCTGCGGGAACGGATCGTCGCCGACTCGCAGTTCGGCAGCTTCGGTAAACAGGCCGAGCCGTTGGTCAAGGCGAAAAAGCCGTCCAGCGACAAGAAAATGGTCGCGTTGAACAAGTCGATAGCCGCGTTCAAGCCGAAGACGGTCACGGCCAGCGGACCAATGAGCATCGATGCGGATACGGTCCGCAGCGATCAGATGACACTGTCGAAGAACACCAAGTCGTACCTGGCCGACAAGATGAAGTTCGACAAAGTGCAGATATATCAGGGCGAGACCGAAGCGATCAGCCCACTGATGCTGCAGAAGAAGATCGACTACGCCACCCAGGCTTTCCCGGTCGCGACCGAGGAAGAGCTGGTCAAGAAGGGTTATCGGATTCTGCGACCGCCGACGTATTCCGGCCCGGCGATATTCTTCAACTATGCGAAGCTGCCCGAATTCGCCGATAAGCGCGCCCGGCAGGCGCTCGCGTACGTGATCGACCGCAACCAGAACGGCACGATCGGCGAGGGCAAGTCGGGTAAAGGCGTGCAATATATGGCGGGCCTGTCCGACACCGCGCTGCCGACCTGGCTGTCGCAAGAGGACATGGCCAAGCTGAACAAATATGAGCACAATCAGCAGAAGGCGACCCAACTGCTGACCGAGGCGGGCTGGAAGAAGCAGGGCAAGAGCTGGATGACGCCGCAGGGCAAGAAGGCCTCGTACGAGCTGCTGTTCCCCTCCGACTACGCGGACTGGTCAGCGGCGGCGAAGAACCTGGCCGGTCAGCTGGGCGATTTCGGAATCAACATCATCCTGAAAGGTGAGCAGGCCGTTCAACAAGAAGTCGACGTGCAACAGAGCAAATACCAGCTCGCGATCCAGGGCTGGGGCTCATCGGGAAATCCGTACCCGGCCGACAGCTTCCGCTCGGCGTTGTTCGTGTTCAACACGCCGCAGCTCGGCCCGACGCAGAAGGGAATGGATTTCCCGATGACCCAGACCACCGACGTGGTGGGCAAGGTCGATCTGCAGAAGGTGGTGGTTGACGCCGGCATCGGTATCGACGACGCGGCATTGAAGAAGAACACGACCACGGCTGCGCTGGCGTTCAACGAATTGCTGCCGATCATTCCACTGTGGGAGCGATTCGGAAACAATCCGGCCTTGATCAGCGCCGTGACGGGCTATCCGGCCGACGGCGACCCGATATACGGAAACTCCCCGTACGCCGACAACTTCACCACAATCCTGATGCTGCAAGGGAAACTCAAGCCGGCGTGAGCTTTGGAGTGGCCGTCTCGCAACGGTGGATCGGGAGCGGACGTCTGACCGGCGTCCGTTCACGATCGGCCGGCC
>JBEDUI010000119.1:0-25659 GCA_040414495.1 Mycobacteriales bacterium | reverse complement strand
CTCAGTGGTGCTTCTTCTGGTCCGCGTATGCCTTCTCGTATTCTGTGCGGATCGCCGAACCGCCTTGGCTCTTCCATTGCGACAACGTATCCGACCACGATTTTACCGACTGGCCGCGGACGATGGCCTGGATGGCGGGATTTACCACGTTGTTCGTGAGGTTCTCGCCGACTCGGGCGTTCGTCGCCGAATACAGGCCCAGGCTTGGATCGTCGACGCCGATCTTGGCCGTCTCCTCGCTGAAATTGTATTGCATCTTCACGACATTTTCAGTGCCCACGCTGACGTACACCAGCGGCGGCAACGACATGAATCCGGTGGCTCCACCTTTGTTGTTCGCCGCCTCAGTGGCCTGCGGCGTGCCGTTGACGAGCTTGTAGTCCACACCCTTGACGCCGTACGACAGCAGATTGCTTTGCTTGCTGAACGTCGGGGCGGCGCAGAAGTCCATCAACCGGAGCATTTCCTCGGTGTGAGCCTTGGACCCCTTACGGATAGCGGAGAACTGTCCCAGCAGGCCGGGCGTATTCCAATACGTCCCCTTGCCGCCATCGTGGCCCGGCGGAACCATGATATCCATCGAGCCATGCGGATCCGACTGATTGATCACGGCCTGCAGTCCGCCGCCACCCTGGGCCGCCTGGATACCATCTTGATAGATGACGATCTTTCCGGTGGAAAACAGATTCTTGGAATCGTCAGTGGTCAGACTGCCGGGGTTGTAGACGCCGGCTTTGAAGAGCTTCTGCATGTACGACAAGGTGTCCAGCCACTGTGGACTCTCGAGCCACGAGGTGAACTTGCCTGATCCGTCGACCTTCCAGTTGTTCGGTACGCCCCACATCATCGCGAAGAAGGGGTGCATGTACGTGTTGGGCGCGCCCTGCCCGCGGCTGCCGATGGCCCAGACCCCGGCCCGGGAATTCGTGACCTCTTTGGCCGTGGCCAAGAACTCATCGGCGTTGGCCGGATGTGGATTGCTGCTCTTGGCCAATATGTCCGTGCGACAGAAGAACGCGGTGTTCGCGACCGGAAGCGGCAGCGGGACACCCATGATACGGCCATCCAGCTGCGAGTTCTTCCAGGCATACGTCGGCAGCGCGGCCAGGTTGGGGTACTTTCGTATCCCCTTGCCGGACAGGAAGGACGTCAAATCAGCGAAATCGTGTTCCATCAGATCGGCGAAGTTCGGCAGCTGCGTAATAAAGGTCATCACGTCGGGCAGGTTGTTCGACGCGATCGCCGCCTGTTGTTTGGTCAGATACGCGCTGTCCGGCACCTGCTGAAGGTGCAGATCGACTCCCAACGCCTTGTTGATCGCCTTCCACCATGGATTGGAGCCCTCAGGCGTGATCGGTGTGCCGTACAGCGGCGAGAACAAGGTCACTGTGCCACCAGACCCCGGAACGCCTTCATACGCGTTGTATTCCGGCGGCACCTTGGTGTACCCGGCCGGGACAATTCCATGTCCGGGAAATGTCGGTGTCACCGGCAACTTGCGCGGGACGTAGTCCGGCAGAGCCGCCTTGACCGACGCGCTCGAGGATCCCGAGCTCGAACTGCCGCAGCCGGCCAGAACGCCGGCGCCAAGGGCGGCACCCCCGGCCGCCGACAGGAAGCTGCGACGACTCAACCGTTGTGACATGGCTTTACCCTTTCGGTCGATACCAGCACCAGATCAGCCTTTAATAGCGCCGGTCAGAACGCCCTTCACGAAATACTTCTGCAGGAACGGGTACACGATGATGATGGGGACCATCGAGACCACCAGCACTGCCATCTGAATCGCCTCTGTTGGCGCGGTCACGTTCACGGATTGGGCACTTTGCGCTATCGCGTTCGGCAGCGACTGCCCCTGCAGGATGTACGAATTCAGGACCAGCTGAATGGGCCACTTTGACGTGTCGTTGATGTAGAGCAAGGCGTTGAAGAACGCATCCCAATAGGAGACGGCGTAGAACAGCCCGATGACCGCGATAATCGGTTTGGACAACGGCAAGATGATCGTGCGCAGCGTCGCCCCGTAGCCTGCTCCATCCATCCTGGCGCTTTCGAGGAGTTCCTTCGGGAGGTTGAGGAAAAAGTTTCGCAGCACCACAACGTTGAAGGTGCTCAGCAGTGTCGGGATGATCAAGGATAGATACGTGTCGAGCATTCCCGTCGCATTGACCGTCAAATAGAGCGGGATAATGCCGGGAGCAAACAGGAACGTCAGCAATACGAACATGAGCATCGATTTGCGCCCCGGCAGCCCACTCACGCTCAGGGCGTACGCGAGGCCGATGGACACCAGCAGGCTCAGCGCCGTACCGACCAGCGTCACGCCGATGGACACAATCATGGCGCGGATGACGATGCCGCCGTGGAAAATGCTGCGATAGGCCGCGAGCGTGAGGTGATGTGGAATCAGGTGCAGGCTCCCGGTGTATTCGGCAAGCTCTTTTGTCGATAGGAAGCTGATCTCGACCACGTTCAGGAACGGGAGCAGGATCAGGAGTGTCGCCACCGTGATCACCAATGATTTGATGATCCGGAACGAACGGTTATGCTCCCGCGCCCACAGCGGCTGAGCAGTGGAGACGCGACTCATCTACATCACTCCTTGCTCACCCAGGCGATGCGCCGCCCAGTTCGCTGTGATCACCAATATGAATCCCACGAAACCTTTCATCAGGCCGACGGCCGCGGCCGGTCCCCAGTTACCACCAACGATTCCGTTGAAATAGACGTACGTATCGAGCACCTGTCCCGCTTTGGCGCCCACGCTGGGTTCCTGCAGCACAATCTGTTCGAAACCAACGCTGAGCGTGGTACCGAGTCGCAGCACGAGCAACAACACGATAATCGGTCGGATCCCGGGTAGCGTGATATGCCACATTCGACGCATTCCGCTCGCACCATCGACAGCGGCCGCTTCGTAGAGGGAAATGTCGATCGCGACGAGCGCCGCGAAGAAGATGATGGTCCCCCAGCCGGTGTCCTTCCAGATCACCTGAACCGTCAGCAAGGCCTTGAAAAACCGCGGGTCGGTCATCAGGTTGATCGGATTCTGGTTTCCGTGGTTCCGGAGGTACTGATCGAGCAGACCGCTCCCGCCGAAGATCTCCTGGAAGAGGATCACGACGACTACCCATGACATGAAATGAGGTAGGTAAATGATCGATTGGACAACCCGCCGTATGCCGTTGGACGTAACGGCGTTGAGCAGTAGCGCAAGGACTATTGGCGCAGGAAAGTACAGTACCAGCTGCAACACGGTGATTTCCAGCGTATTGATCGTCGCCTTCCAGAAGAGCTGGTCGTGGAAGAGCGCCGTGAAGTTGCTGAAGCCGATGAAATCGCTGTGCAGGAAGCCGAGGAACGGAAGGTAGTTCTGAAAGGCGACGACGTTGCCGAGCAGCGGAACATAGTAAAAAAGAAGGTAGAAAGCAAGACCAGGCAGGGCAAAGGCTAATGGCACGCGGTACTGCCAGAGGCGCCGGCCGAAACGACCGCGGGTCCGAGCCCGCGTCGGCACTGTCGCGACATTGGGTGTCCGCTCGAGGCTCAGCGTGCTCGAATGCTGTTCCTGCGACTCAGCCATACAAATGCCTCTCCGTGATCGAGCGCGGGTATTGCCTGGCGCGATCAGCGCGCGCTGTACCTTCAGCACCGCCCGTTTCGCCGGCGATGCTGTGCAGGTCCATACGGTTCTATATGGCGTTCAGGTCAGAGAAACGATGCGGCAACACCCCTCCAACGTTGCAACAACGCAATCGATGGCCACCGATTCGCGCCATCGAGACGGGTCGCCAGCGACCCGGTCACCTCGGCGGGCGAGTTACGGAAAACAGTTGCGATTAACCAAGACCAGGAAATGCGGTGTCTGGCCATAGGAGTAGGAACCGACCGCGCCGGTGCGGCGAATCTGCATTTGGCATAGCTGAATCAGCTGCCTTCCGCAAGTTCAGTCCGTTGCTGTCCTCGTAGCGCAATGCTACTATCTTTCATAGATTTCCGATCCAAGATTTTCAATCGCAAGGCCAGAATCGGCCAGAACGATCGACCTACGAGTGCCGTGGTTAAACGGTTCATCGCGAATAACGAATTGATCGCCGACGAGCAAACCAGCATCCGGATAGCGAAATTCGACTACATCCCCGCAGCCTCCTGTGGACATTCCACATACCAGCCGAAATCTTTCTCGAGCCCGCCCCAATGTTGATCGCCCACCTCAACCGCGAGACACATTCCGCCGACACCTTGGGAGGACGACCTGAGCCTGATAACCGCATAGTTCGCCAGACGGCTCGCGGCTTTTGACGCGTATCCGGGCGGAGCATTCCTTTGCGAGCTCCTCGCCTCGCAAAGGAACCGTGCCCGCCGGACTTATCGAGCGCTACGTACGGATCGAATTCGACACGTACGGCAATTTCGCATGCCGAATTCGCATCCAAGTCGGCGCGGGAGAGCCCGATGTCGGAGACGATCCGAGGTCTCAGTCTCCGAACTGCACGCAGACGAGCGCGTGTCCGTCCACTCGCGGCAGGGTCAACGTCAGTGCGCCGTCAGTCTCCTTGTATGGAAGGCGCTCCGCCGCCGGCTCCAGCGTGACGGCGCGCACCGGCGCCGGGACTCGCAACTGGATCGTCAGGTCGTGCAGGGGAATCACGTCGTTTACCGTGTCGAATTCCGCCGCCCGCCGCTCGGGAATGTAGTGCAAGACATGCAGGGCCCAACGGTCCTGCTGCGCGTTGACCGTCACCTGCACTGTGGACGGACCGTCGTGCCGGACCAGCCGGTCTGGAAGCAGTCGGTCCAGCGCAGCCGCCACCTGCGTGGCGAACCACGGCGGGGCGTTGCGCTCGTACTGAGTGAAAACCGGATGGGCAAAGTAGACACACCGGCCGCGCTGCACGATCGCCGGTCCGGTGACCTGGCCGGAGGACGGCGCCTGCAGGTGCGAGGTGAAATGGCGCCACGAGCGGTCGAAGTACGAAGCCACGGTCTCAGCCAACACGTCCGCGTCCGGCGCGACCGCGATGGCCACACCACGCGAATAGGTAGGCCGCTCGGCGCCGGCCCGGTCACGTAGATAGTCGGAATAGTCGTTGCGCGGGTACGCCTTTCCGCGTACCGACGCGTTGCCGTCACCGACCATCGTCACGCCCAACTCCTCGAGCACAAACGCGGACTTGTCCGGTGAGAGGCCCGATTCAAAAGAAGCGAGAATGCTGCCGCCGCCGGCGAGGTAACGACGAATCCGGTCCCGCAGCGCCTGATCCAGCGTGATGTAGTCGGGCAAGATGACGAGCCGGTAACCACCGAGATCGGCGCGGTCGTCGACGATGTCGAACTGGTGTCCCAATTCCTCCAGCATTCTGGTGACGCCCTGCACGCCGGCCGGCAGTTCCTGGACGCGGCCGCCGAGGACGAGTTCCGGATGGACCACAGCGATATCGGTCACCGCCCGCACGTCGCGACACCACGGCTCAAGCGCCTTGACCCGGCCGTACACCTCGCCAATCATCGCGTACGCCTCGGCATCCAGCACGCCCCGCGGATGCAGTTGGTCGCCGATCGAACAGCCGGCGCCCAACGAGAGCATGCGGAAACACTCGTACTCCAGCGCCGGGCGGCTCTTCAGCGAATGGAAGTCGCCCCACGTGGTGTGGAATTTCCCGGTCGTACCCACCACCGCCGGCCCGAGCGTGCGGGCGTACCGGCCGGTAACCGGGAAATACAGGTAACCCCAGCCACCGCTGGGCAACGTCTCCATTTCAAATCTGTCATAGGCCGGGGCGGCGTCACGATGCCGGATGCCGATATGGCCGCCGTTGTAGGTGATCGCACAATCAGGGCGGATCGACCTGATCATCGCCGATGTTTCCAATTCGAATTCGTTCGCCGTGGCGACGCCGAAATCCGCTCGGTGGTCGGCGTTTTCCGGATCGAGCCCGCGCTCGGCCATGCCGCGCAGACAGTACTGACAGACGCAGGAATACGGTCGGATGAAATCGAGATAGAGCCCGTCCAGCGGCAGCGTTTCGATCAGCTCACGGATCTGCGCCGTGATGAAATCGCGGAATGGCGTATTGAGGCAGAGCATGCGGTAGAAACCGGCCTCGAACGGCGGTGTCCCTTCCAGCTGGCCATCGGGCAGGAATACGCGCCATTCGGGATGCTCCCGGCACACCTTGATGTCCCATTGCACGGTGGTATAGACCGATACCGAGATCCCAGCGGCGTGGCAGGCCTCGATCTGCTCCTCCAGCAGGTTCCGGGCCAGATGCGGATGCCGCCGATCGGCCAGCACCCTTGAGTCGTAGTAGACCCAGCCATGGTGGCAGCGCGAGAAGAGAATGACCGAATCCACCTGCGCATCGCTCAGCGTGCGGGCGAATGCGGCGCCGTCGAAATCGGCGCCGACCCCGGCAATCTCCTCGCTGGTGTGGAAATCGAGATGGATTTGGCGCATCGGTGCTGGTGGCGTCACCGTCTGTTATCTCCCCGCTCCGGCGATGTTGCAGCGATGCAACGCGGCAGGGTTGCCGATGTCAAGCCGGCGCCGATCCCGGCCGCACGAACTGATCGGAAGCCTTGCGCCGAGGCTGATCTCTTTAGCATGTCCTAGAGACGCGGGGCTACGGTCTGACCGATTTCACTGGCGGTCAGTTCGCTGTCGGTTTGCGCGGTCAGGACGGTCACCACGTCGGCGCCAGCGACAAAGGCGTACGCCCAGTCCTGACTGCCGTCAGCAGGATCGAATTGTGTCCGGTAAACGACGCCCTTGATGGACGTACTCAGATTCTGCGAGTGCGCCGCCGAACCGCTCCGCTGCGCCGTGCGCATCATGGCGTTGTAGGCCGAGGTCGTGGCGGCATAATGCATGATGCGGATCGAGATGGCCGGCTGGTTGGGACCGGGCAGGTGTTCGGACGCCGCCCAGGCCGGGTCGCTGTAGAAATCGCATCCGACGGTGCGGCCTGACGCGGAGAGCACGATAGTGCGTTTCAGTCGCATTCCGCTGTCCGCGGCCACGTCGTTCAGCCCGGCCAGTGGACATGTCGCGTCGGCGCGGCTGACCGGTCCCGATGGCACTGGTCCGGTGGCCGCGTGCCGGGCCGGCGGTTCCGATGTGGACGATCGGTGGCTGGTCGGTCGGCCACTGGTCGGCTGGACCACATGGACACGCGGCGGTCCCTCGCACGCGGCCAACGTCACCGCGGCAAAGACCGGTATCAGCCAGCGCAGGCGGGTCATCGTCCGCGTACCTCCATCAGATCCCGGGCCAGCGTAATGGGCCGACCCGAAGCCCTGTAGAAGACCCAGCGACATAGCACCAGCAAAGCGCCCGCTCGCGTCCGCAAATGGGAACGGATGCGAGCGCGCGGGCTGCGGAAGCGAACGTCTGTGCGACATCCGACCTTGGTGATCACGGCTACCTCTACCTGGCCGTACGGCAATCTGGTCGCTATCCAGATGTCTCGCACGTGCTGCCGTACGAACGACTGGGACCGGCTATTCATACGAATTGTCAGTGATTTCCCCAGCGCGAAATCATAGCCGTCAATGGCGTCGATAACCCGATCTCCGTAAGCACTATCTCAAGTGGACCGAGAACCACAATCGCTCGTCTGTCCACAGCGGACTATTACGAACAGTCATCACTTGATTTCGGAGCGCGACGAGTGTACATCTGGGATTAGATGATCATCTGATGGCATGCCGGATCCGCCGGCCGTACGCCACGGGGGCGTACGGCCGGCGGTTATTCGACGTGAACGAGTACTAGAACGGGAAACAAATTCGCGTACGTTCACGAGAGCTGTTTAGCGCCCGCAGCGGCGACACCATGCACGACCAACCCGGCCTCCCCGGCGGATAGATCCGGTCGCGGTGCGCCGCCGTGTCAAGATGTACACAATTGCGACGGCCGCGGCTAAGCTTGGCGGAATGATTTCCGCGCTCGTGTTGTGGGACATTGACCATACGTTGATCAGGACGCGCGGAGTGGGGCGCGCGGTGTACGAACGCGCATTTCCCATCGTGACGGGCCGGCCGTTGGAGCAGCTCGCCGATACGCGTGGCCGGACCGAACGGGCCATCATGCACGACACGCTTGTCGCGCACGGCATCGCACCGACCGATGAGCTCCTCATCCAATTGGCCGAAGCCCTATTGGCCGGATATCACGCAGCTTCAGCCGAACTGGCCGAACGCGGTTGCGCACTGCCCGGCGCGACCGAATTGGTCCAATCTTTTGACCGCGAGCCGCACGTGCTGCAAACCGTGCTCACTGGAAATACCGCGCCCATCTCGCGTATAAAGCTGCAAGCCTTCGGTTTGGACCCGTACCTGAATCTGACGCTCGGCGCCTACGGCGAAGATCACCACGACCGCTCAAAGCTGGTTCAGCTGGCGCAACAGCATGTCGCCAATGCGCTCGGCCAACCAATTCCGGTCGAGCGCATCATTATTATCGGCGACACCCCGCACGATCTCGCCGCCGCCCGGAACAACGGAACGCATGCCATTTGCGTCGCGACCGGACACTATTCCATCGACGACCTCGCGGCGGCCGACCTGACGGCGCCGACTCTCGCCGCAGCGCTATCGGATATTCAGAAATACGTCCTCGGCGTCGCCCAGAATTGACCTATTACAACGCCGTATGACCGGGCGGCGTCGCGTCCTGATCAGGCGTAACCAACAGCGCCCGCAGATCCGGATGCCGCAGGAAACGGTCAACTAACGGAGCCGGTCCACCCAGACAACTCCAATCGTCATCCCACAACGTCGAGAAAAGCCAGGACCTGTCGGCCGGAAAAATCACCTCCGGCAACGAGCCGCGCCAGGCCGAGCCACTATTTTCGTCCCGCCACGCAGCGGCTTGATCCGGCCCGGCCTCGACAAAGACGTAATTCCAACCCGTATAAAGAGTTGTCCGCGGCGCCGACGGAAACACCACATCGGTATCGCCGCTCTCCAGGTAACCCAACCACCACGGCCCGGCCGACTGTGCCGCCAACTCGGCCAACACCGCTCGATCGTGTGCCGCGCGCTCAGGGCCAGGATCGGGCACGATAATCGTCGCGTACGCGGCATAGACCAAGGGAATGGCCGCGCCGATCGTCCGACCCGGAGGCGTGTTGCCGGTTATCCACGCCACGTCGACGCTCGTCCCGATCCGCCAGATCGATCCGTCCTTGGGTAATTCCACGATCCGAGCCTATGCGACGCTGTTCCGATTTGCGAATATTTGCCGCAGCCTCGGCGAGCCATATGCGCTACGTTGATTCCGATGACCCGGTACCGTTTCCTGGACGCGATGGGCGACGTCGTGGACGAACATGAGTTCGCCAACCACGCCGAGGCATTGGCCTGGGCACAGGACGATGAGGCCGACTGGGAGGTCGAAATCCAGCGGGTGGAATTCCTCGGACCGGAGGGCGACTGGCGGTGGGCCGGACCACTTCTCAGCTGACCGCCATGCTGGCCAGTGTGCTGGCCACCGCCGCCTTGCTCGGCGGATGCGGACACGGTGGCAGCAAAACACCAGCGACCTCGGGCGTGCCGGCCACGCTGCGGATCACCTCAAGCGTCCTGCACGACGGCCAACCGATCACGCCTCCATACGGCTGCCTACGCGAAGGCGACGCCGGCACCTCACCCCCGCTGTCGTGGCCGGCCGGACCAGCCGGCACCGTGGTCTACGCGATCACGATCATCGACACCGATGCGCACAATTTCCTGCATTGGGGCGTACTGAACCTGCGAGCCCGGTCCGTCCAAACCGGACAGCGCAGCTACCCCGCCGGTGTCAGGCTGCTGCGCAACGGGTTCGGCCACCGCGGCTACGGTGCGCCGTGCCCGCCGCCGGGCAAAATGCATCATTACGTCGTCACCGTGTGGGCCCTGAGACGGCGCGTCACCGACCTGGCCAGTCTGTCCGGTGCCGCGGCGGCCCGCGGAACGATAACGGTCACCTATCAGCGGTAAACGGCCGCTACCGGTCGCGGCATGCCCACGAACCTTTACACCCGCGCTGCATCAGGCACGATTGACCGTACGGGAATCGAGCCGAAGGGCACCACGAGAGATGCAGACCACGGAAGCACGCGTTGACATCGGCCAACTGACCCAATGGCGCGAAGAGTTTTGGGAGAACGGGTTCCTGGTTTTACCGGGAATCCTCTCCGCGGCCGAGTGCGAAAAGTATATCGGCGTTTTGGACCGGCTTGATCGCAACATTGCCGCCGGTGCCCGGGGCAAGGCCCGCCAGCCCGGCGATCGCCTCGAACTGCGGAGCTGCATCAAGAAAGCGCCGGAGTTCATGGAACTGGTCGACCGACCCGAGATTTTGACATTGCTGGCCTTCCTGCACGGGTACAACATCCAGCTCGGCAATTCGCATGCCTTCATCCGACCCGGCTACGAGCGGGCGGCCGGCGAATCGCCACAGGGCCTGTTCGGTTGGCATCGCGACCTGATGTGGACGTCCACTCCGGTCAACGGCCGCTACCCGCACCTGGCCACCCGCGTCGGTTATTTCTTCACGCCGGCCGATCAACCGATGATGGGTTCGCTGTATATCGTGCCCGGCAGCCACCGTACCTCCGGCCGGCCGGCGTGGAACCGGCAGACCGACACGCCGTATGGGATGCACGAACTGCTGGTCGAGGCCGGAACCGCGGTGTTGTTCGACAATCGGCTCTGGCATTCGACGTCGCCGAACTACGGGCCGCACGCGCGGAAGAACCTCTATCTCGAATACTCCCAGCGTTGGCTGCGGCCGTTCGACTACCACTTCCAGGAGGACGAGACTTACGCCAATGCGAGTCCGGTCCGCAAGCAGTTGCTCGGATACGATTTCAGCGGTATCGAAGACGGATACGTCGGATACCAGGAGCCGCACGAGATCGATACGCCGTTGAAGGCATGGCTCGCTGAGCGTGGCCTGACCGACGTGCCCAACATGACCGACGAAGTACTGCCCAATTAGGACGCTGAGTCCGGCGGAATCGCCCGACAATCTCCGCCGGACCCGCGTAATTCCTGGCGCAAAGCTAAGACCCTACTTGGTCCCGGTTATGCTGGAAATCTGGGACTGCGCCTGTTTGAGCGCGCTCTGTGGGCTCTGCGAACCCGTTAAGGCGCTTTGAATCGCCGTCCAGATCGCCTGGGACACCTTGGCATACTTCTCACCCAGGTCCTGGGTCCGGGCCCGTGCGTTCATGGTCTCGTTGGCGAAGACCGTGTATTTCGGGCCTTCCTTCAACAATTGCGCGGTCACGGCCGGCTTGGTCGGCAGGTAGTACATCAACGACGTGATGTGCAGCATCGTCGAGGATTCCTGCATGCCCTTGACGAACTGCCAGGCCATGTCCTTCTGCTTGCTGTTACCCGAATCGCCGAGCGTCCAGGTCTCACCGCCAAGCGGCACCGATACGGTCTGCCCCGTCTGCCGGACCGGCATCGGGACGATCCCGTAGTCCACGTTGTACTTCAGCCCGGCCGCGTCCAGCAGCGGGAAAATCCACGGCCCGTTCTCGATCATGGCCGCGCGCTTCTTGATGAACTCCTGCGCCAGATCCGGCGACTGTCCTAACTGGAGGACCTGCTTGGACGCCGAGCCACTCTTCACCATGTCTGTCCACAGTTGCAGCGCCTGTACGCCCTGCGGAGAGGCCACATGTTCCAGACTGGCGCCGTTGGTCCACAGGAACGGCTCGAGTTGCCAGGTCGACTGTTCGTCGGCGGTTCCGTCGAAGGCGAAACCGTGCACTCCACCGGTGGTGAGTTTCTTGGCGGCGGCGGTCAGCTCAGCCCAGGTCTTCGGCGGCTGTACGCCCGCGGCGCTGAGCATGTGCTTGTTGTAGAAGATCGCCAGCGAGTTCGTGCCGATCGGGTAGCAATAGTAATTACCCTTGTAGAGGCATTCCTTCATATCGCCGGCGTAATAGCCGGTCGTGGTGAAGCCAGGCAGGTCGTTGAATTTCCGCAGCTGCCCGGTTGCCGCCACCTGCGGCACGTTCGGGTTGTCGAGCATGATGATGTTGGGCATGTTCTGCGCGCTCGCGTCCTGCAACACCTTGGTGATGAGGTTGGCGAACGGCACCACATCCCGCTTGACCGTGACGTCGGGGTGCTCGGCCTCGAATTTCTTGATGTACCACTTCATCGCGGTATCGCTACCGCCGGAGGTGAAGTAGTCGATTTCATTCAATACCGTTTTGCCGTTCGAGGTGCTTGAGGAGCCGCTACTGCCACAGGCAGTCACGACACTCGCCGTCGCCAGCGCGGCCAGGGCCAGAGCTCCGGCCCGGCCCATTCTGCTCTTTCTGGGAAACATGCGCCCCTCCTCCTGGAGCTTTCGCTCATCCCCGGACCGCGCCCGCGGTGAGGCCTGCGGCGATGTAGCGTTGGGCGGCGACCAACATGATCGCCGCGGGTAGGACGGCGAATACCGCGGCCGCCATCGCCGCGCCGAGATTCGTGGTGAATTCGCCGATGTAGTTGTAGATGCTCAACGTGATCGGTGCGACCGAACCAGTGCCCTGCAAGAGAGTCAGCGCGAAGATAAAATCGCCCCAACCGTTCAGAAAACCAAACAACGAGACCGTAATGATCGCCGAACGGCTCATCGGCAACACAATCCGGCTAAAAATCTGCCACTCCGAGGCACCGTCCACACGCGCCGCCTGCAACACGTCTTCGGGCAGGCCGAGCATGAACGCGCGCAACACCAGAATCGCGAACGGCAGCGAATACGTGGCGTCCGCCAGGATCAGGCCGATGTACGAATTGAGCAGATGCAGCGAGTGGTAGACAACGAACAACGAGTTCGCAATGACGATCGACGGCACGATCTGCGCCACCAACAACACGCCCATCACGATGACCGTGGTGCGGAACCGGTACCGAGCCAGGAAATGCGCTGCCGGCACGGCGATGACCAACGTCAGCGCGGCCGTACCTAGGGCGATCACCAGGCTGCTGACCAGGTGACTGCCCTGTGTGGACAGAACGGTGCGGTAGTTCGCCAGCGTCGGGTGCGGTGGGAACCACTTGTAGACAGAGGAATACAAATCGGTGGAATGCTCGAACGACGCGATGATGATGGCATAGACCGGGAACAGCACGATCGCCAACGAGAGCACCGCGCCGAACAGCGCGGCAACGGTCTTGGCCGGGCTCAGTTTCATCGTCCTCACCCCACCCGCAACGTGTTCCGGGCCTGCCAGAGATAGAACGGCGCGGCCAGCATGGCGATAACGAACAGAATCGTGTTCAACGCCGCGCCCTGTCCGTACTCGAACTGTTGGAACGACAGGTTGTACGCCCAACTGGCTATCAACTGGGTCGCATTGGCCGGGCCACCGCTGGTCACGCCGATGACCAGATCGAATACCTTGACGGTAAAGACGAAACCCAACATGAACACCACTTCGATGACCGGCCGGATCAGCGGCAGCGTGACCTGAGTCAGTCGCTGCCAGCCGCTGGCGCCATCGAGAATCGCCGCCTCGGTCAGATCGGTCGGCACGTCCTGCAGGGCGCTGAACAGCAGGATCGCGAAGAACGGAATACCGATCCAGATATTCGTGATGAGCACCGACGTGAACGCCCAGTGAGGACTGAGCAGGAAATCGATCGGGTGATTCACCAGACCCAGATCCAGCAGCGCCTGGTTGACCGCGCCGCCCTCCAACTGGAACAGAAACCGGAACATGATGCCGGTGACCAGCAGCGGCAGCAGCCACGGCACGATGATCAGCGAGCGGGCGAACCGACTGAACGGGAACCGCATGTTGAACAGCAGCGCCATCCCAAAGCCGATCACGAACTGGAACAGCAATGACAGAACGGTGAATATCGCGGTGTGGACGAGCGCGTCCTGGGTCGTGCTGTTCAGCAGCACGGTTTTGTAGTTCTGAATTCCGGCGAACGGCGAGATAAGGTTGGCAATGGTCGCCGGCGAGGTGCGTTCGAAGCTGAGAATCACGTTGTAGACGGCGGGCAGAGCGAATGCGAAAGCCACGTACAGCAGCGCCGGTACAAGAAACGCGAGCCGGGCCAGCACGACCGTACGCTTCCGATCCCACCCGCGGACCGGATGCGCTGCCGCGGCGACTTCGGCCGGGCCAGCCCGTTGCTGCCCGACACCGGCTCCTGTTTTCGCCATGGCCCAGAGCCTCTTTTCCTGACCGTTAGGTACCGGCGAGCGGTATCCAGACCCGCATGCTGCCGCGGGCCCGATTCGCCCAGGCGTAATACGGCACCGCGGTGAGTTCCACCGGTCGCGTATCGGACCTTGCGGTGCCATACGGCCACCAGCCCTGATCGGCCGGTTCGGCCAGCACACCAGTGGTTCTGATCGTGGTGACGCCACCGAGCAGGTCCGGTCGATCCTCTGTGGACAGTGCGGCCGCCGGGTCGATCGCCACGTCGTCGAGCCGAATTCCGGCCGGCTGATCGGTCTGCTCCAGGCAGTAGAGCAACGGTCCGCGCTCGATCGCCACACAACCTCGCGCCGCATCCACCCGCGGATGCGGCGTGCTGGGCCGCACCGGCATATCGACATCGAGCACGACCCGATCCCCGACCCGCCAGGACCGGTCAATGTGGACCCAGCCGGCCCGCACGTCAGCCGGCTGCGACTCACCGTTGACCTGCAGCGTCGGCGCGCCGCTCCAGTCCGGCACCCGCAATGACAGCGGCCAGGAATTGCCCGGTGTCGCCGTAACAGCGACCTCGATCCGGCCGTGCCACGGGTATTCCGTGCTCACCCGCACCGCGGCCGAACCGCCCGCCACCATTCCGCCGAATTCCCCCGAGGCGTACTGATGAATGCGTAATCCGAACCCGTCGGTGGCGGCGACGTAATGCTGCAGGGTGGCCAGCAGCCGCATGACATTTGGTGGGCAACACGCGCACCGGAACCAGGGCGCGCGAATCACGCCGTGATCCCCCGGCCGACCGCCGTGACCGTCGCGGACCTGCAACGGGTTGATGTAGAGATACCCCGTGCCATCCAGCGATATCCCAGACAGGAATCCGTTGTACAGCGTGCGTTCGGCCAGGTCGGCGTAGCGAGTGTCGCCGGTGGCCAACAGCAGCCGCCAGTTCAGCATCACCGACGCGATGGCGGCGCATGTCTCGCAATACGCCCGGTCGTTGGGCAACTCGTACGGCTCGCCGAATGATTCGTCCGTATGATGCGAGCCCATTCCGCCGGTGATGTACGTCTTGGTCGCGACCATGTCTTCCCACAGCCGGACAACGGCAGTCAACAACGTCTCGTCGCCGTTTTCCAGATATACGTCAATAGCGCCGGTCAATAGGTACAGCTGCCGTACGCTGTGACCGGTCGCGAATTGGGCTTCGCGTAGCGGCGTATGGTCCTGCCAGTATTCGCGGCCGAATTTCCCGTCACCGACCAGACCGTGACCACGCCGGTCGATGAAATACTCGGCCAGGCGCAGATACCGCTCGTCCGCCGTTTCCCGGTACAACTCGACCAGAGCCGTTTCGACCCCCGGGTGCCCGTCGAGCGCGTCTTTGCGATCCACCCCGAACGTCGCAACCAGGTGATCGGCGACGCGACGGGCGATCTGCAGCAATTCCGGGCGTCCGGTAGCGCGGGAATGGGCGACGGCGGCCTGAATCAGGTGGCCGGCGCAATAGAGTTCGTGACCCCATTTCAGGTCGACAAACTGCTCCCCCGGGCGCGTTACCTGGAAATACGACTCCAAATAGCCGTCCGGCTCCTGGGCGGCGCTCAACAATTCGATCGCTTCGACAACGCGTTTGGTCAGCAGCGGGTCATTTTCCCGGGCCAGTTGCCAGGACGCGGCTTCCAGCCACTTGTACACATCCGTATCGAGAAACGGCAGATCGCCGTGATACGGGCCGGAGGCGGTGCCGGCGGCCAGCCGCAGGTTCTCCAGATTGCCGGCCTGCTCCAACTGCGCAAAGCCGCCGGGAATCATCGCGGCGGCGTTGATTCGCTGCCGTTCGCTCCAGAACCCGCCGTCGATCCGGGCGATGCCGGCCGGGCGCAGGGCCGCATGAGCGCTGCTGCTGAGCCGGATCGGACCCAAGCTTTGATCGTCCAGCATGGACAGCCCCCTGTGGATCCGCCTGACAGCGTCGGGAATCGGACGAGTACGCGGGTGATCCCGCTACGGAAACTGTTTCGGAAAATTTTCTTCGCGCTTAAGATAGGGCGCGACCCAGAGGGCGTCAAGAGAAATAGCCGGATCGCAATCGACGCGACCGCGCGAAGCGAGCAAAATTGGCGACATAACAGCGATACCCGGGAACGGTCGGTCCGAATACCATATGCGGACCAACCCGCCCGCACTTGTCGCAAGGGGAAGGGAAAAGCTTTGTCGGAATCGCCGCCACGCAGCCGGGCCACGATAGTCGACGTGGCTGCGAAGGCGGGCGTCTCGATCGGCACCGCGTCCAAGGCGCTCAACGGACGCGGTCAGTTGCGTCAGCAAACCCGGCAGCGGGTGCTGGACGCGGCGCGTGAGCTGAAGTTCCAGCCGAACGCGCTGGCGGTGGGGTTGCTGGCCGGGCGCTCCTTCACCGTCGGCCTACTCACCACCGACAGCATCGGACGATTCAGCATTCCGGTGCTGCTCGGTGCCGAAGAGGCGCTCGGCGCCGGTCAGGTTTCGGTACTGCTGTGCGACACCCGCGGCGACGCGGTGCGCGAACACCACTACGTACAAACCCTGCTGGCGCGCCGGATCGACGGTGTCATCGTGACCGGACGTCGCAACGATCCGCGCAAGCCGTTGGCCGACCACCTCTCGATTCCGGTTGTCTACGCGATGGCACCGTCCACCGAGGACACCGACATGTCGGTGGTGCCGGACAACGCCGGCGGCGCCCGACTCGCGATCGAACACCTGGTTGCCACCGGTCGCACCCGGATCGCCCACGTCACCGGGCCACAGCATCACCTCGCCGCGACCGTACGGGCGGAGGTGTCGGTCCAGTCGCTGGCCGAGCACGGCCTTCCCCTGGCCGCCGACCGGATTCATTACGGCGCGTGGAGCGAGGAATGGGGCCGGCAGGCGGCGCATGTGGTGGTGCGGTCAGATCCGCGGTGCGACGCGATTTTCTGCGGCAGCGATCAGATCGCCCGCGGTGTTGCCGACAGTTTGCGCGAAATGGGCCGCCGCGTGCCTGACGAGATCGCTCTGGTGGGGTTCGACAATTGGGAGGTCATGGCCGCCTCCTGTCGTCCGCCGCTCACCACCGTCGACATGAACCTCACCGAACTGGGCCGGATCGCGGCCACCCGGTTGCTGGATGCGATCGACGGCCGTCCGTCGCCCGGCGTTCAGGAACGCCCGTGCCAACTCGTGATACGCGAGTCGACCGGCATCGGGGCCAACTGATGTCCTAAGTGGACCGAGCGACGCCGATTTCCCCCGCCAGCCGCGCCACCAACGCCGCCGCCGGCTCCTCGGTCACCATCCGCCAATTGACCCCGGCCCACAAATGGACGTTGTCGGCGTCGCCCGCGGCAGCGGCAGCGGCCCGGATCGGCCGGGTGATGTGGTGGATCTCGGGATAGCCCGGAACCGCCGCTGAATCGTGCTCGCGGAAAAAGCCGTTGACCAGGCCGCGGGCTGGTCGCCCGGTGAAGGCACGGGTAAACCCGGTGTCGGAAAACCGCGCCTCCAGCAACGCGCGTCTGTGCACAGTGGACGTTCCGGCCTCGGGGCAGCACAGAAACGCCGTTCCGAGAGCGGCCGCGACGGCTCCGTGCTCCAATGCGTCCACAATCTGCTGTCCGGATGCGATACCACCGGCGGCGATCAACGGCAGGTCGCTGACTGCGGAAACCTCGTCCAGTAAGGACAGCAACCCGACCGCCGGCGCACCGGCCGGCTGATCGGGATCGTCGCGGAAGATGGCGCGGTGGGCACCGGCCTCGGCGCCCTGCACGGCCAGCGCGTCCACATTGGACGTCACCGCCCCAGCTTCAGCGGCCGAGGTGACGGTGGCAATGAGCATCGCGCCGGTCGCTTCGCGAATACGCTTGCACAGCGCCGGATCCGGGCCATTGAACGTGAAGCTGACCGCGGCCGGCCGGTGCCGCGCCAGCACATCGACCTTGGCCGCCAGCGCGTCGTCGTCCCAGCGTGGCTCCCCCAACTGCACACCGAACCGGTCGGCCAGCGGCCGCAACCGCTCCCGGTAGGCCAGAATCGGTCCGAGTTGCTCCGTCTGGGGTGAGGGCAGGAAAAGGTTCACCCCGTACGGCTGCGGTGTGCGCGACTCGATCTCGGTCAGTTGCTCGTCGAGTCGCTCGGCCGTGAGATATCCGGCGGCCAGAAAGCCAAGCCCGCCGGCATCGCTGACCGCGGCGGCCAGCGCCGGGGTCGACGGGCCGCCAGCCATGGGAGCGGCCAGGATCGGCAGGCGGTCCGAGAGCAGGCTGATCCGCATTCCGGTACCGTACTCCGACTCCGCCGCGACAGCAGATGTCCGAGAACGGCCGGTGACATACCGCACGCCCTGCGAAAAGATACGTTTATGTCCAGGCCCAAAATTGCGCTCATCGCGACGACCTATTTCTTCGGCTCCCACGCCGACGTGATCGGTACCCGGCTCATCGAGGGATACCAATGGCACGGCGAGCCCACCCCGGCCCGGGTCGAGGTGGCCTCGATGTATCTGGAGCAGGACGACAATGCCGGACTGCCCGACATCGGTGCCCAGATCGCCGCCCGGAGCGGCGTTCCGCGGTTCCCCACTATTGCCGAGGCAATCGGCTGCGGCCGCGGCGGCGTGCAGGTCGACGGGGTCGTCATTGTCGGCGAGCACGGCGAATTCGAGGACAACGAATACGGCCAGAAGCTCTATCCGCGCCGCCGGTTGTTCGACACGGCGGTGGCGACCATGATCGCCGCCGGAAAAACCGTACCAGTCTTCGTGGATAAGCACCTCTCGTGGGGATTTCGCGATGCCAAAGCAATGGTCGATACCGCCGACCGACTCGGCATTCCCCTGCTGGCCGGCTCGACGATCCCGCTGACCTGGCGTATTCCGACCGCGAGCCAGTGGCCGCTGGGCGCCGCGATGTCCGACGCGGTGGCGGTCGGTTACGGCGGCATCGAAAGCTACGGATTCCATACGCTGGAGGGCCTGCAGGCGCACGCCGAACGCCGTCGGGGCGGCGAAACCGGCGTGTCGGCGGTGCATTGCCTCACCGGTGAGCCGGCCATGGACGCGCTCGCCGACGGCACGGTTGAGGTGACCCTGTTACGGCGGGCGCTCGATGCGCTGGACCTGGATTCGGATGCACAGGCCCGGGCGAAGCGCAGTACCACGGCTGTTTTCCTGATCGATTACGCCGATGGTCTACGTGCGGCGGTGGTGATGTTCGGCGACGTCGTCGGAAATTGGGCCGCCGCCTGCCGGGGTCCTGAGCACGAAATGGCCTGCCAAATGTTCCTTCCCGGCGCCGTGCCGGGCGCACCCAGTGAGCATTTCACCCTGCTGGTACGGCAAATCGAATCGATGGTGCTGGGCGGCGTGGCGCCGTATCCGGTGCAACGCACGCTGTTGACCACCGGAATTCTCGACGCGTTGATGCGCTCCCGACATGATGCCGGCAACCGCCGTAGCACTCCGGAACTCACGGTCAGCTACCGACCCGCGGCCGAAATCCCGGACACCGGAATTCTGCTGCCGCACCCGCAGCCCGTTCGCGTAGCGCCGTGAGCCCACTTACCAGTCCCGGACCGACCCGCCGATAGCACGCAGAACCGGGTGCGCGCGCCGTTAGAGTTATATCGATTCTCGCGACCGCCGAGGCGGTCACCGGACCACCCCGTACGAAAAGCCGGCGGAAACTCTCCTGCCATAAATGCTCGATCCGCCGCGGATCCTCACCGATCAGGTACGGGCGCAACTTCTCGAGCATGCCGACGACAGCCTTCGGCGCGAAAGTGCTGGCCTCGCCGTAACCGACGATGCCGGCGTCGGTCTCGATCTTGACCTACACCTCTTGCGCGGACTGAAACACCGTAATCTCGGTGATCTCCATGAAGGCTCCCTCATTTCCGCCAATACGTACCGCAGTCATGATCGTCGCAGTTCGGTTACGACGCTGCGTACGGGTCAGATCGCCCGAGTCGGGGTAGAGGGTAGGTAGCGACCATAAACGCCGGCTGGGCGGAGCATAGGGAAGGGAGCCCGCATCGTGTCTGGACAAGGACCGATACGCTGGCGATATGGCGCTTTCTTTACTAAACGCCGACAGACAGGCACAGGCCAGGCAGCGTTCGGGCGCTTCGTCCTTGCCTTCGCGCCGTGCGTGGATCATCACAACCGAGCCGAGAGGAGCGCATCGCGGCGCGCAGCCGCCGACTCGGCTATCCGGCGCGATCAACCCAACCCCAGGCCCGACCATCCACCCGACTACCGGCCCCGGACCCTCGGCCATGTCACGCTGCCTCGCCTACCGGCTGGTTGAATCAGGCAGTGGCACCCGGGCTGTGGCCGAATCGGGTCAGCGGCCGAGAGGTGGCATAGCCGGTGAACGATGAGCGATCGACCCGGCTCTGGCGGGTCATCCAGCGGCAAGGCGCTGACGTTAACTATGACAGTGTCGTACATGCCATTTGTCTGGCCTGCGTCGAAGTTGTCGGCGCGGCCGACGCGGCGGCAGTGACCTTGCGCGCCGACGGTCAGGTCGAGGACACCGTGGCCACCAGCGCGGACTGGGCCGCCCGGCTCGAGGAATTGCAGTTCACGGTCGGTGAGGGACCCGGTGTGGACGCGATCACCCGCGGCGGGCCAGTGCTGGCCGACAATCTGGAAAGCGAGGCCGACAGGTGGCCGGCGTTCGTCGACGGCGCGATCCGATACGGAACCGCGTCGGCATTTGCTTTCCCGTTGCAGTTGGGTGCGATCCGGCTCGGCATCCTCAGCCTTTACGGTCAGCGGTCGGTCAGCCTGGACCCCGAAGGCTTGGCCGACGCGGCGGTGCTGGCCGAATTAGCCACGTTGTCCCTGCAGGAACGGGCGTCGGCCCATAAGCGCGCCGAGACACTGGGACTGTCCCCTCCGGCTGGGTCCTATCATGATGTGCACTTGGCCACTGGCATGCTTGCCGCACTCCTCGAGGTCACCATCGACAATGCTTTCGCTCGATTGCGCGCATACGCCTACAGCGTCGACCGGCCGCTGTTGGAGGTCGCTGATGATGTGCTGCACCGCCGAATTCCGCCCGAAGAGTTTGCCATATGAGCAAGCGAGCAACCACAGAGGCCAGCATGAATAACCGCAGACCTTCCGGTATGTCGACCAATCTCCCACCGGAAGTGGCCCGCCCGCTGGCGCGGATAACGGAGCGTCTGGTGGGCGAGCACGACGGGTTGACGGTGTTGACGCTGGTTACCGAGGCCTGTCGCGGCCTGTTGCGCGCCCAGGCGACCGGAGTCCTGTTGCTCGACCCGCGCGGTGGAATCCAGGTGGCCGCTGCCTCCGATGAACGGGCGCGCCTTATCGAGCTACTGCAGGCCTTCTCCGATGAGGGTCCGTGCAGCGAGTCCATCCGGACCGGGAAAATCATCGAGGTGGACGACGTGGCGTCCACTGAGGACCGTTGGCCGGCGTTCGCGCGCGCCGCCGCTGATGCCGGCTATGCCACCATTGTCGCGCTGCCGATGCGGCTGGACGGACAAACCGTCGGCGGGATTAACCTTCTCTTCACGAAGAATGTCCGGCTGACCGATGCGGAACGGGAACTCGGTCAGGCGTTGACGGATCTAGCCAGCCTTGGGCTTTCCCAGGATCACTCGGCCCGGCGCATTCGGCGCGTTAGCGAATACACGCTGACCACCCTCAATGATCGCGTCCACGTCGCGCATGCGATCGGTTACCTCGCCGGCGCGCTGGACCTTGATCCCGAGCAGGCTCGGATCGTATTCACCGAGTACGCGAACAGCCACCGGATCAACCTGGCCGACCTGGCCCGTGCTCTGACCAGTGGTGTACTGCGCCCGACCGATATCGGGACCCAGTCGACCGCGGTGCCGCCGACGCCGTAAACCCGCGCAATCCGTAAAACCGCCCGATTCGTAAGCCCGCCCAATTCGTGGGCTCGATTCGAGTAAGCCGGACCGTACGCCAGGTCGAGGCCGCCCGATCGACCCGGGGCACCCAATTCGAAGCCCGCCCGATCGACCCCGAGGCACCCAATTCGAAGCCCGCCCGATCGACCCGGGGCACCCAATTCGAAGCCCGCTCGACCGCCAGGGCGGCGATTCGATCAAGCCCAACCGGTCCGCGCTCAATTCGGAGGCTCGCCCGATTCGTAAAAGCGTGCCAGGTTGAATTCGATCCAACCGAACAGCGCCGACTCGGTGCGCATTCGATACCGCGTCGCGCCAATTCCGGTACCTCTGGACCCAGGCGCTGGCCGATTGCGGTCGAATAGCCTGGATATTCCGCTACTTCGGCGCAGACTCACCACGAGCCCGCTTCGCGATCCGGAGGGACAATCTGTCGATGAACAACAGGATTTCGCGTCGATCGGTCCTGCGCGGCGCCGGCGTCGTGGCGGCCGGAGCCGCGGCCAGCGCGGCAAGTGCCGGCACCGCCCGTGCGACGTCGGCGCAAAAGCCCGCGCCTGCGGCCAAGGTTACGGATTTCCTGAACTCGCTCGGGGTCTGTACGCACATCGGTCAGGGCGTCGACGACGCCAGCGGGGTGGCCACCGTACTTCCGTACCTGGGTGTGTACAGCATTCGCGACGACGCGCACGCGAGCGCCGTGCCGAACTGGATCGACCTGCACCGCGCCTGCGGGGCCCGGGTCAATCTCATCGGCCAATCCGACTCTGTCGCAGACACGATCGACATGGCCGATCAATTGGCCGCGGTCGGCGCGCTCATGGCCGTCGAGGGTCCGAATGAGCCGAACAACCAGCCGGTCACGTATGAGGGCAAGACTTCCGACCGGACAACCGATTTCCTGCCGGTGGCGGGTTACTGCCGCGATCTGTATTCGTCGGTCAAAAGCAATCCCCGGCTGCGGGATTATCCCGTATTCGCCTCCAGCGAGGCCGGTGGCAGCGAGCCGAATAACGTCGGCCTGCAGTTCCTCACGATTCCCCGCGGTGCTGGGACCCTCATGCCCGACGGCACCCACTACGCCGATTTCGCCAATACCCACACCTACCCCGACCGCTCCCCCGGCTGGGTCGACAATCTGGCCTGGAACGTCGCCGATCCGACCCTGAACGGCGCCTGGGACGGCCTGTACGTCGAATTCGGAACGACCTGGTACGGCGGTTTTGCCGGTTACCCGGTGTCCCAGCTGGCGACGCTGCCCCGGGTCATGACCGAAACCGGGTGGGCGACCGAAGGCGGCGGCGCCATCACCGATGAGCAACAAGGCGGCCTGATTCTGGCCCTATATCTGGCCAACTTCGCCCGGGGCTGGCGCAATACGTTCATCTACATGCTGCGCGATGACCCGGTGCAAGGATATTGGGGTCTCGTCGACACGAATTACGCGCCCAAACCGTCCGGCCAGTACCTGCACAACCTGACCACGATTCTCGCCGACAAAGGCACCGGGCGGCCAAAACCGCCGGCGCCGCTGAGCTACGCGATTGCCGACCAACCGCAGAACGTGCACGATCGCCTGCTGCAGAAGACCAACGGCGACCTCTATCTGGCTATGTGGAACGAGCAGGCCGACGGCTCGAACACGGTCACGGTCACGTTGGACCGGGGCCGGGCCGCGCGAATCTACAACCCGCTGGTCGGGACCTCGCCGACACAGAGCTTCGCCGAGACGCGGTCGATCACGTTGACGATGAGCGGGTACGACTGCCGAATTCTCAAACTGGCCTGAGAAGTCCGTGGGCCGGCGGCAACCGTTATGCCTGTTGCGGCGGCCGATTTGCCGCGCCCAGTTCGGCCGTACGCCGTCGTACGCTGTCTCCCGTTTCGTACGCTGTAGCATGGGAGCGCTACACCGTAGCGCATTGACGTACACCGTAGCGAATCACCGTACGCCGTAGCTGTGGGCTGTACGCCGTCCCGCTGGTCCGCACGCGGTTCAGTCCGGTCCGTACGCCGTCCCGCTGGTCCGTACGCGGTTCAGTCCGGTCCGTACACCGTCCCGCTGATCCGTACGCGGTTCAGTCCGGTCCGTACACCGTTCAGTCCGGTTCGTACGCCGACGTACGGTGTAGCGCGATGTCGTACACCGTCTCGGACAGCCGTACACCGCTATTTCATCAGCGGTGTCAGCCAATCAAACAGTTGTGGCTCGATCTGGCGGCGGGCCAGCGGTTGGCAGTGAAAGTTGGCGCCCTGTTTTGCGGTGAATCGCACGATCTGCGCCGGCCCGGAAACCTTATCGGCCAGCTGACGCGACTGACCCGGCCAAAACTGCTCCTGCTCCGGGTCGGCAATCAACAAAGGCGTGGTGATCAGCGCGGCGGTCGCCTCATCGAGTCGGTAGCTTTGCACTGTTTTGTAGAGGTCGAACCAGTCGTTCTGCCGGAACGGTCGGGCGCGGAAGGTCAACTTTCGCCGGATCGAGGGCAGCCGCATCGCGCGCTGCATATTGCGGTTGAACCCGGGCCGATCGCCGGAATCCAACAGGCGCAGCATTCCGCTGGTCAGCTGGCTGGTCCAGCTCGTCGACACGTCGACCACGCCCGGGTCGATCACCGCGCCGACCAACCGGTGCTCATAGGCCAGTGCTCGCGGCAGCCAGTACCCGCCCTGGCTGATGCCGTACCCGGCCATCCGATCGGCGGCCACGTCGGGCCGGGCGGCCAGCGCGTCCAACACCGGGGTCAACACCGCTTCCCAGTCCGGCCGGAACGGCATGTCGTGTTCGAAAAGCATCGACTGTTGACCGGGACCGTCGTACGCGAACGCGTTCCAGCCGCGGGCCAACGCGGCCGCCGCGGCCGCCGTCCACAGCCCGGTGACCGCGCCGTCGCTGCCATTGGTCATCACCAACGTCGGGCGGGTCGCCCCCGAATTGTCCGGCCGCAGCAGGTAGCCCGGCAGCGTCGTCCCCTCGTATGGCACGTCGACCCGGACGTACGCACCTTCCGAACAGTCGACCACCGCGTCCCAGCACTGCCGGTGCACCCGAAACGCGGCCAGCAGATCGGCCGCCTTCGACGTCCCGGCCAGTCCATCGACCGCGCAGGCCCAATAGGTCGCCGCCCGCAAGAATCCGGCCGACGCGCTGACCATGTGCCCCGCATCGCGTGCGGCCTGCGCCTCGCCCTGTACCCGCCGCGCCGTCGCAGACCATTCGCGGGGCCAGCCGCGCTGCCCACCCACCCGGTCGATCGTGGCGAGCACTTCGCCCACGTCGCTGGCGCCGTGCGCGGCATCGCCGAGTACCAGCCGCGTCTGGAAATCCAGCCCACTGTCCCGGTAGAAGCCCTGTTTGCTCACCCTGTGATGGCGTGCACCGAATCGGACCATAACGCGCCCCCGTTTCGAATCCAGATCGAACTCTGGCTCTGCGCCGAGGCTACGTCGGATCGCTACCCACCCGGTCCAATCGGAGTTCTGTCGGATATCAGCGATATTGCGGTCTCCGATGCGATTCGGTCTCTAAGCTAGCCGGCTAGCCGATCACACAGTGTTAGTGGACTCG
>JBEDUI010000118.1:0-7584 GCA_040414495.1 Mycobacteriales bacterium | reverse complement strand
GCCTGGGTGCCTCTTCTTCGAGCCGACGCGCCCAGTAGGCGTGGCGACCCTCGGGCGTCGGAGCCGATGTGCGAGTGGGTGTGGCTGACCCGGGCGCGGATTGGATGCGCTTGCGCGGGCGTGGTGACCCGGGCGCGGATTGGATGTACGTGTGCGGGCGTGGCGAGTCTGGTTGCGGATTGGATGTGCCTGCGCGAACGTGGCGGCCCTCGGGTTTTGGCGCCGATGTGCGAGCGGGCGTGGCGACCCTCGGGCGCCGGAGCCGATGTGTGAGCGGGCGTGGCGTGCCTGGCTGCGGACCTTGATCGGGATGTTGTTCGTCGCGTTCTCGTTGACGAAAGCCATCACGATCATGAAATGCGGGCGGGAATCTGGGGCCGCGATCGATGGCAAGGTCTTGGCCCGGCGGGTGAATCAGCCGCCGTGCCAAGTCTGAACTGTGGCCGCCGAATTCCCGCCCAAAGACCATGATCGTGAGTGGATTTGGTACCGGTTTCGGTAGCAAATCCACTCATGATCATGAGTGGCGGCTAGCGCCACGGATCGCGGGCCCGGAAGCAGGAACGAGGACCCCGTGGGTCTGAGCGGGCGGCGGCCGGCCGGGATTTGGGATGTGAGCCGTCGCGGATTTGGGCGGGTGGCGGCAGGCGGGGATTTGGGATGTGAGCCGTCGCGGGTCTGAGCGGGCGGCGGCAGGCCGGGAAACGGGATGAGTGCCGTCGCAGGTCTGCGTGTGGAAATCCGGACGAGCACCGCCGCAAGGTCTGAACAGCCGGCGGTCCGGAAATCGGGACGAGCAACGTCGCAGATTGAGTGTGCGATACGCAGTTTCGCCACGCTACCAACCCGAGGCAACCGCAACCTCGCAAAGCGTCGGTCGCGCAGATTCTCTGATTACATTCCTCTTACGATTTCTTGCGCGATGGCCCCGCCGGGTCGATTGCAACCGCCGGAACGCCTCATTCACGTGGGATTCAGCAAGCGTGCTCAATCCGGAAATCCGGTTATTGGACGACCTAATCGCAGCGTTGTCTTACCTGCCAGTACGGCCCACTCAGACAATGAAACTTGCGACATTGCATCTGTTCCCGGCTAGTAGCCCAGTGCAGCGGCCGTTTCTTCGCAACAACCGCAAACCGGCTATGTCGGCTGGTCTTGACAGGACCGGCCACTAATGCAAACGTACTCGGGAAGCGCTTTCCTTAACGGACCGATGCGTTCGTGCTGGGCGAGTGGGTGAACGGCGCGGCACGAACGCTGGCATCGCGAATAATCGTTGCGCGACGCCAGGCCTGAGTCATGTCATCCTGTCCTGCGGACGATTGTCACGCGGAGCCCGCAGGACCATGGCGTCGCGTGTTTTTTCTGCACGTAAAGAAGGGATCCGGGCGGTAATGGACAACCTGGGAAGTCTTTCTCGCCGAAAGTTTCTCTATGGATCAGCGCTCGCCGCTGGTTCGGCATTCTTGGCTTCGTGCAGTTCGAGTAATGACCGTGCGACGACCAGTAACAACGGCGGCGGAAGTGCCAGTACGGCGCAGGGTTCAGCCAAGAAACCCCTTGCCGCGCCCAAGAGTTTCCATGAGTCTCCCGCGCTCGCCAGCCAAATCAAGGCCGGAAAGTTGCCGGCCGTAGAAAAGCGTCTGCCCGCGAACCCATACGTCGTTCCGCACAACTGGGTTCAACGCGGAAAATATGGCGGCAACCTGCAAATGATCGTCTTCACCACCCAGGGTGTGAGCGGCGCCGACGCGAATAGAGAGTTCTTCTACGGGCACTCTCCGTTGCGCTGGCTCAACGATGGGCTCGATATCGGCCCGGGCCTGGCCGAAACCTGGTCCTCGAACGCCGACGCCTCGGAGTGGACGTTCAACTTCCGCAAGGGTCTGAAGTGGTCAGACGGGCAGCCCTTCACCACCGACGACATCTTGTTCTGGTGGGAAGACATTGTGTTGCCGGGCCATTACGCTCAGACCCCGCCGGATGACTGCCGTTCCGGCAAGGGCACGTTGGTCAAGATGACCGCGGTGGATGAGACGACGTTGAAGCTCACCTTCGACGCGCCGACACCGATCACGGCCCAGCATCTCGCGGCCTATGTCAAGGGCGCCATCGGAAAGAACGGTCCCATCTGGGTGCTGCCCAAGCACTATCTCAAGCAGTTCCATCCCAAGTACAACAAGAACGTGCCCAAGGACTGGGACACCGTCGGCGGTTTGTGGGAGAGCAAATCCGACTGGTTGCGTAATCCCGATTGCCCCACGCTCACCGGCTTCAGCTGCAAGTCGTTCAACAACAACCACGGCATGGTGTTGCAGCGCAATCCCTACTATTACGCGGTCACCAAGGACGGCGACCAGTTGCCGTACCTCGACGAAATCACGTTCACGTTCGTGCAGGACGCCGAGGTGGCCAAGCTGCAGGTCCAGCAGGGCAAGGTCGATTTCTGTCACGGCGCTTTCGTGCAGATCAGCCTGGAGGACGTATCCACCCTGCAGCAGTCAAAGAGCAAGGCTGGCACCGAGGTCACCCTGTGGAGCACCGGATCCGGTACCGGCCAGGCGATGTTTCTCAATTACGACTACCCGGAGGAGAAGCTACGGAATCTGTTCCGTGAGCCGAAATTCCGGCAGGCGATCTCGCATGCATTCCACCGCGAGGTATTGCGCAAGAGTCAGTATTTCAACACCGGCGATATCACAACCGGTACGATCAGTCCGGCCTCGTTGGAATTCAACGTGGGCACGCAGGGCCAGCAGATCTACAAACAATGGCGGGATTCGTACGTCAAATACGATCCGGCCAAGGCGAAACAGCTGCTGGCAGAGCTGGGCCTGAAAGACCGGGACGGCGACGGATATGTCGAAATGCCCGACGGCAGCAAGCTCACCGTACGCATCGACTATTCGGCCGACATTTCCTCGCCGGCCGCGGCCAACGACGACCAACTGGTCGCGGACTGTAAGAAGATCGGCCTGCATATGGTCCGTAATCCGATCGCGCCGCAGTCCTACAGCGACCAGTGGGAAGCCGGCAAGCTGATGATGCACACCAACTGGGACGTCAGCAATGTCGGCAGCATTCTGGTGCAACCACTGTGGTTGGTGCCGATCGAGAACCAGCGGTGGGCGCCGCTGGAAGGTGAGTTCTACGCGGTACGCGGCACCGCGGCCGAACATCAGGAGCAGAACGTAGACCCGTGGAAGCGCAACCCGCCACGGTTGGAGCCGGATCCCAAGGGTCCGGTGCGGCAGATGTGGGATCTGTTCGACCAGGCCAAGATCGAGCCGGACCAGATGAAGCGGACCCAGCTGGTCTGGAAGATCATGAGGATTCACGTCGAACAGGGACCGTTCTTCATGGGTACGGTCACCAATGCGCCCACGGTCGTGGTGGCCAAGACCGACCTGCGCAACGTGCCGAATCAGAAGAACCTCATGCAGGGCGGGCTGACCGGCCCATGGGGTCATCCGACTCCGGCTGTCTACGACCCCGAGCTGTTCTTCTGGCAGAACCCCGCCGCACACAAGGCCTGAGAACCCGGACGCGCACAAGGCCTGAGCCGGCCACCCGCCCTCGGCGTGGAAGTGCTTCCGGCCACCTGAGGTCAACCATTAGGGTTGGCCAACGGCTGGTGACAGGAGGGACATGCCCGACCGGGACGACGTCGAGGCGGTGGCACGGCGGCTTCGGCAGCGCGTGCTGGAGCGAGCGGCAGGCGGTGATATCGAGGAACTGTGTGCCACGATCACGGCCGAGGGCATTTGGCCGGACATCCGCTACGACGCCACCGACGCCGCTGAATGGGAACCGCGTGAGCATTTGCGGCGGGCCAGTGTGTTGGCCCGGGAATACCCGAGTCATGCCCGGCAGGCGGTATATGCCTGGCTGAGCCGGGATCCGCAGAGCGCCAACTGGTGGCACAACCAGCTGGGGACGCCGATCGCACTGGGTAACGCGCTGGTGCTCATCGGCTCGTACCTTTCTGATGAGCAACGAATGCTGGGCGGGCAGCGGCTCGAGCGCGCGGTCTGGGACGGAATGACGGCGCAGAACCTGATCTGGGCGGCCCAGGCGCATATTCGCCGCGGCGTACTGCTCGATGACGCCGATATTCTCGCCGACGCATTTCGCCGCGTGCAGGCCACCGTCCACATCAGCCTTGGCGAAGGCATTCAGCCCGACTACAGCTTCCACCAACACGGGCCGCTGCTGTATTTCGCCGGTTACGGGCACGATTTCGCCCTTGATACGACCGAGTTGGCCTACCTGGGCCGGGACACGATTTTCCGGTTCACGCCCGAACAGTTGGATATTCTCACCGGATATCTGCTCGACGGGTCACGGTGGGCGGTGCACGGGCAGTGCAGTTACGACTTTACGGCCGCCGGCCGGGTCATCGCCCGTCCCTCCACTCAGGACGATGCTCGGTTGTTGGCCGACGCCGCGCAGAATCTGGTCGCCGCCGGCGCGCCGCGAGCCGAGGAATTGCAGGCATTTGCGGCCCGGCTGGATGGCATGGGCGTCGGGCACAGCGGCAACCGGCATTTCTGGCGGTCGGATTACCAGTCGCATCACCGCCCGACCTGGTCGGCGTCGGTCAAGATGTGCTCGACCCGGACCGGCCCGACCGAGACCGGCAACGGTGAGGCGTTGCGCAGTTGGTATCTGGGCGAGGGAATCAACCCGGTCTGGCTTTCTGGCCTGGAATACCGCGACATCTACCCGGTGTGGGATTGGCGCCGACTGCCCGGCCTGACCGCCGAGCAGTCGTCCGGCGACCTGCCGGTGCTGAATTGGCAAAGTACCCCAGATGGCGCGATCGCCCGGGGCGGGCGGGATTTCGTCGGCGGGGTCTCGGACGGGCGATACGGGCTGGCGGCGATGCGGCTGGCCAAGGACGCCATTACCGATGGCTATAAGGCGTGGTTCTTTTTCGACGATGAATTCGTCTGTCTCGGGACCGGAATCGACGCGCCCGGTGCGACCGCGCCCGTACACACAACCCTGAACCAGAGCCTCGCGGCCGGTGGGGTGTGGACACACGCCGACGCGGCCGGCGGCGTCACCACCGGGCCGGGCATCGTGCACGATCCGCGGTGGGCCCATCACGGCCGGATCGGATACGTGTTTCCGACCGCGACCGGTCCGGTACTGCTGGAGCAGCAGAGGCGGACCGGGAGCTGGCACGACATCAACACCTCGATCGCCGCCGATGTCATCGAACGCGAGGTCGCCACGATCGGGATCGACCACGGACCGGCGCCGCGGCAGGCCGGATATGCGTACATCGTGCTGCCGGCGGCGGACCTGACCCGGACCGCGGAGTACTGCGACCACTCGCCGATTTCGGTGATCGCCAACACCCCGACCGTGCAGGCGGTCCGGCATGATGTGCTCGGCGTCGCCCAACTGGCGTTCAATCGACCGGGCCGGCTCGAGGTGGCAACGCAGCTGACCGTACGGGTAGATGCGCCCGTACTCCTGCAGCTGGTCGAGCACGTCGACGGCATGGTGGTCTCCGCGGCCAGCCCGACCGGTGGCGCGGTGACCGTCGATGTCGGCTCGCGGGTGCTGCTGCAGCTACCGGAAGGTGCCGATGCTGGCCGCACCGTCCAGGTCCGGTTACCGCGGTGATGGACCTAGGTTGGAGGTGCACACCGTTCGTCCGCGCTGAGCTATCGGAGTCGTCATGAGCAGTGGTCTGGGGCCGTTCGAGAGCGTACGAGAGCTGAGCTACGACGCCCCGTTTCCACGGTTGATCCCGGTACGGCGGGAGATCGACGCCGTGACCGAGGCCGATCCGGCCGGTGCGGCCAAGGCGCAGCTCGAACCGTTGCGGGGCCGGATCACCGCGGGCATGTCGGTGGCGATCACCGCCGGTAGCCGCGGCATTCACGACATCGCGCCGGTCGTCCGGGCGGCCGGGGAGTGGCTGCGCGAGGCCGGGGCCGAGCCGTTCGTCGTGCCGGCAATGGGCTCGCACGGCGGCGCGACCGCGGAGGGGCAACGCGAGGTGCTGGCCCATCTGGGCATCACCGAAACGTCGATGGGCATGCCGATCCGGGCCACGATGGACACCGTCGAGTTGGGCCGGATCCCGGACGGTCCGATGGCGCACCTGGACGCCAACGCCGCGGCCGCCGACGCGATTTTGGTGGTCAACCGGGTCAAGGCGCACACCGATTTCCACGGCGACGTCGAGAGCGGGCTGGCCAAGATCTGCGCGATCGGGCTGGGCAAGCACCGCGGCGCGGCCGGGATTCACGCGTACGGTTCGCGCGGGCTGGCGCGGTGGGTGCCGGAGGTGGCGCGCCGGATCGTGGGCACCGGCAAGGTGCTGGGCGGCCTGGCGATCATCGAGAACGCGCTGGAACGCACCGCGCGGATCGCGTTCCTGGATGCGGCCGAGATCGGCGGGGCCGGCGAGGCGGCGCTGCTGGTGGAGAGCCGGAAGCTGATGGGCGCGCTGCCGTTCGACGAGCTCGACCTGCTGGTCGTGGACGAATTGGGCAAGGACAAGTCCGGGTCCGGGATGGACACCAACGTCATCGGCCGGATGATGATCCGCGGCACCGAGGAATTCGAGCGGCCGCGCATCACCAACATTTCCGTACATGACATCAGCCCGGCCTCGGACGGCAACGCGGTCGGCATCGGGCTGGCCGACTTCATTCCGTTCCGGGTGCTGGAAAAGATCGACCTGCGGGCGATGTACGTCAACGCGGTCACTTCGGGCATCGGCGGTGTGCAGCGGGCCCAGCTGCCGCTGGCATTCGCGACCGACCGGGATGTGGTCGCCGCGGCGCTGTTGATGTGCGGGCGGGCGGATCTGGAGAACGCGCGGGTGGTACGGATCCACGACACGCTGGATACGGCCGCGCTGCTGGTCTCCGAGTCGCTGCGGGGTGAGGTCGAGGCGGCGGCGGATCTGACAATTCTCAGGGACGCCGAGCCGATGGGCTTCGACGCGGACGGGCACCTCGAGAAGTGGTGAGCTCTATTTGGCGTCCTTTTCTGCGGTGACCGTGATGTTGAGGGTGGTTGGTCAGTTGGCCCGCTCGCCCTGGCTGCAGCGAGCGTGGTGTGGGGGCTGTTGGGGTTGGCTCGGTCGGCGCGTATTTGCGGCGAGCGTGATGTGAGGGCTGTTGGGGTCGGCTCAGTTGGTGCTCTGCTGCAGCGACCGTGACGTGAGTGCTGTTTGGTGGGCTGCCCGGCCGCTGTTGTTGTAGCGAGCGTGACATGAGGGCTGTTGAGATTTCGGATGGTGCTCTGCTGCAGCGACCGTGACGTGAGTGCGGTTTGGTGGGCTGCGCGGCCGCCGGTTTTGCGGCGAGCGTGATGTGAGGGCCGTTGAGGTCGGCGCGGTTGGTGGTCTGCTGCAGCGACCGTGACGTGGGGGCTAGCTGAGTTGGCCCGGTCGCCCTGGGTGCAGCGAGCGTGACCTGAGGGCGGGTTGGTGAGCTGACCCGGCGCCGTCATAGCAGCGACCGTGATGCGAGGGTTGGTTCGGTCCGCTCGGTCCGCGCGTATCTGCAGCGAGCGTGATGTGGGGGCTGTTGGGGTTGGCTCGGTCGGCGCGTA
>JBEDUI010000117.1:0-14645 GCA_040414495.1 Mycobacteriales bacterium | reverse complement strand
GATGTCGGCGGCATGGATTACATACGCGGCAGGCTCGATTCCGAAGCCTCCGCCACCGTCCGAGCCGCCCTCGGGGCGCTCGCCCAACCAGAACCGGCCGTGGACGGCAAGCCCGACACCCGATCCGGCAGCCGGCGCATGGCCGACGCCCTCGTCGAGTTATGCCGTCGGGCAGCGGAGGGCGGCGAACTGCCCGCCGTCGGCGGGGAGAAACCGCAAGTCACGGTGACGATCGCGCTGGATGACCTACGCAGCAAGCACTCTGACAACACACCGTTGCGGCGTCCCGGCACCGGAATCCTCGGCACCGGAGCCGCCATCACCGCCGAAGCCGCCCGCCGCATCGCCTGCGACGCATCGATCATTCCGATCCTGCTCGGATCGCAGAGCGAGCCACTCGATATCGGCCGAGCCACCCGCACCATCCCACCAGCCATCCGCCGCGCCGTCGTCGCCCGCGACATCGGCTGCGTACATCCCGGCTGCACCGCCCCCGCCGCCTGGTGCCAGACACATCACGTAAAACACTGGACAGACCGCGGACCGACATCACTGCAGAATCTGGTCCTGCTGTGCCATCGCCATCATTGGATCGTCCACCACAAGGGCTGGCAGATCACCTTTCTCGACGGGATTCCGCACGTCATCCCACCACCCATCATCGATCCGCAGCAGCAACCGCGGCGAAACACCATGCACGACCAACCCGGACTCCCCAGCGGATAACCCGCACCGAGAGGGAGGGCCGGCGCGGGGTTGCGCACTCGCGGTGCCAAATTTGGCGCGCCCGGCGCCGAGGATGTCCGGGCGTGCGCAATTTCGGTGCCGAATTTGGGCTGCCCGCCGATAAATCTCAGCCCGGCGGTAACTGAGCTCGCCTTGCCCGAGCTGAGTGCGGGGTTTCGGCGTGTCCGTGAACGATCTGCCCGCCGACACGGCGGGCCGGGTCTGATCCAGGCCCGCGCACAGGCACGGCCCAGGACCAGGACCAGGACCAGGACCAGGACCGACAGTCGCAGATAATCCTCAGTGGACGCCAGGTGCGCGGTATACGCGGTGTGCTTTCGACCGAGCGTCGCTACAAACGACTAGTGGCCCAATCGCGGGCGCGGAACCACGTACCAGCTAACGCCCTCGCGGTTGGGCGGCGTGATCACCACGTAGCCGCCGGACCACCGCAGCCCCTACAGCGATCACTGCTGCCAGGATTTGAGAAACACACGCTAGTCCCGACAGACAATCAGCTTTCGCAGCCGATGCCGTCGTGGTCGCTATCGAGACCAAACGGATCCGGTGGCAGCACCTTGATCGGGCCATGGACATAGTTTGGCCCGTTTCCAGAGCCGCCGGCGCAGTCGTAATCGCCTATGCCGTCGTGCAAACAGGTGTCCGGATAGGAGGGATCACAATTGCTGGCCGCCGTTGTGCTGGGCGGCGCGGCTTTCGTGGGCGCAACCGGCACCGCGTGAGTTGTCGGCGCGGGCGGTGCAACCGTATGGGTTGGCGCGACGGTAGTCGGCGCAACCGCGCGGGTTGGCGCAGCGGCGACCGTGGGACGCGGCGCCTCGGTGTGCGTCGGTACGACCCGATGCGTCGGCGTCGGTGTGGCGCTCGGCGCCGAACTGATCGGCGAAGCCGACTCGGAAGCCGACTCGGAAGCCGACTCAGACGCCGACTCAGAGGCCGCCGTAACAGCCGGCGCGCTCGACGCGACCGCGCTGGATTCGTGCGCGGCCTTCGCCGGGTGGCCAGCGGCATGCGTACTCGCGCTTCCGCAGCCGGACAATACCGCGGCCACACCTACGATGAACGCTGCCATGACATGCGGGCACGGCAAAGTAAACCTTCTGCTCAAAACTGTCCCCCCGACAGAACGCGCGGACGCCGTGTCCGCGCCACAAGATGCGGCGCGATGTACGCCGAGTCGGGACTGTACAGGTATTGACGCGATTCCAGCGCAGGAATCCCGAATAGTTTTAGTGAGCGCGCTCGGTAATCGCCCTAATGCCGTAACCAGAGTGGGTTGAACGGATTGCCAGCAGGGCCGGACGACTCAGCCCCGATCGGACGGCCGGTCAGGGGGTCGAGAAACACCACATTGGTCACCTCGGCCGGCACCGAAACCGTCTGCAATACCCGTCCAGTCCGGGCATCGAGCAGCGCGAACGTATGCGGAGTCGACGCACTGGCCGCACTTGCCGAGGCGAGGATCGCGCCCGCCGCTACCACAATCGCCGCCGCCTGCCTACGTTTCACGAGCGCACCCCGCACCTGGATCGGACAATTCGCTGCCAATCCTATTGCCCCCAGTCAAAATACCAACGAGCGACACGACAACCCACCGTTGCGCGCGGAAAACGCGCGGCATAATGACGAAGTGAATACGGTGACCAGCGAATCACGCCCGGGATGGTTGCTCGACGAACTGCGCAGCGCGGGTCGGGAAAACCTTGATGTCGATCACGTCCAGCGTTACGACGCCAAAGAAGACGCCGGTGCTCGTGACGAGGTCTTGCTGCTGAAGAATTGGGGGCTCACGGCAACGTCACACGTCATTGACGTCGGCCCGGGCACCGGTCAATTCACGGTGGCGGTCGCGGCTGAGTGCCAACGCGTGATCGCCGTCGACGTTTCGCCGGTGATGTTGGCCGTGCTGCAGGCGAAGCTGACCGCCGCCGGCATCAATAACGTCGAGATCGCCCGGGCCGGTTTTCTCAGCTACGAGCACACCGGCCGCCCGGCCGACGTCGTCTATTCTCGGTACGCGCTGCACCATCTTCCCGATTTCTGGAAGACCATCGCCTTGCACCGAGTGCATCGGATGCTCCGGCCCGGCGGAATTCTCCGGCTCTGTGACATCGTCTACAGCTTCGACCCGGCGCAGGCGCACGAACGTATCGAAGCCTGGTGCGCGACCGGGGGCAGCAGCGACGACCAGTGGAGCCGGGCCGAATTGGAGGAACACGTTCGCGACGAACATTCCACGTTCACCTGGCTGCTTGAACCCATGCTGCGGCGGGCCGGATTCGTGATCGCGGACGCCAGCTATTCCCCCGATGGAATGCTCGCGACATATATCGCCCGCGCCACCTGATCAGCTGCGAGACGGCGAGACGAACTCGGGCTGGTCCAGCAACCGCAACCAACTGCCATCGGGCTGGCGACGTACAACCTGCGCCCGGGCGCCGGCGTTGTCCTTCGGCGGGGTCGAGGTAAGCGCGATGTCGCCGCTGATCAACGTAGGCAACGGCTTTTCCGGCTCGAAATGTGGCGCATTCGCCAGGACCTTTTCCCACAATTCCCGGATCGCCGTCCGGCCGACGGTCAACGAACCCGGCGGGTAGGCCATCACCGCGTTTTCCTCATACAGCGCGGCGATTCCGGCCGCATCACCGGCATTGGCCCGCTCCACGAACAGCCGGGTCAGATCCTCGGGCTTCATAGCCTTCTCAAACATAGGAGTCCTTTCAGCATGGGGCCTCAATACGTCCAGCGTCACCGATCCGCGGCTAGAAGTCGAACAAATGGTTCTGATGATGACTAGCATTATCAGTCATGGAACTACGCCAGCTCGAATACTTCGTGGCGGTGGCCGAAGAGGCCAACTTCACCCGTGCTGCCGAACGCGTACATATCAGCCAATCCGGCGTCAGCGCGCAGATCCGGCAACTCGAGCATGATCTCGGCGCGGCTCTCATCGACCGGTCCGGCCGGACGGCCACGTTGACCGATGCCGGGACCGCGGCCCTGGAACACGCCCGCGCGGTGCTCGCATCGGTATCGGGACTGCGTCAGGCCGTGGACGAGGTGACCGGCCTGATGCGTGGCCGACTCGTGGTCGGGATGGTCACGGCGTGCACGGTCACCCCGCTGTTCAACGCGCTCTCGGCATTCCGCCAAGCCCATCCGGGCGTGGAAATCGCCTTGTACGAGGACAATTCCGACCGGCTCGTCGAGTCCGTACGTTCCGGCACCAGCGATATCGCGTTGGTCGGAACGGCCGGCGCTCCCCCGAGCGGGCTCAACGCTATGCCGATCGTCAGCGAACCGCTCGTCGCGGCCGTGCCGGCCGACCATCCCCTGACCAAGCGGCGCCGCACAACCCTCAGCGAACTCAGCGCTTACCCGCTCGTCTGCATGCCACCGGGAACCGGCATCCGGACCGTCTTGGACCAGGCCTGCGCGGCGCACGGCGTACAACCGGATATCGCACTGCAGGCCAGCGCACCCGGCGCGGTCGCCGACCTGGCCCTCCGCGGGCTGGGCGTCGGCATTCTGAGCGAGTCGATGGTCCGCGGTCCGTTGACCGCCGTCGCCATCCAGGACATCGAGATGCCCGCGGTGCTGGCGCTGGTCTGGCGAACGGCGACGAGCCCGGCCGTGAGTGAACTCATACGGCACAGCCGGGCCGCGTTCGCCCACCCATAAAAGCGGGGTAAGAGATACCGATCACCCTCCGGATCAGCCGATGGACCCTCGGGCCACTCCGGTCTTTGTATACGTTTTCGGAGCAAGGTCGTAGCGATGGATGACCACATGAAGAAGGGCCATATGACCGACGGCAGAACCCGGCGAACGCGCACCAGAAACCTGCTTGTCGCCTGTCTCGCGTTGAACAGCGGCGCCACCGACGCGATCGGTTTCGTCGCGCTCGGCGGCGCGTTCACCAGCGTGATGACCGGCAACATGGTGCTTCTGGGACTCTCGCTGCCCCAACTGGACGGCACCCTTGCCGCGCACATCGGGACGGCGATCGTCTGCTATATCGCCGGTGCCTCCATCGGCGCGCGGGTCGTCGGCGCGGCGTCGGCGTCGGAGGTGCCCTGGCCCGCCCCAATTACCACGGCGCTGGCGCTCGAAGGGTGCGTGATCGTGGTCAATGCGCTGCTGTGGTGGCTAACCGGCAGCGACCCGGGCAACTCCATGCAGTTGGTCATGCTCGCCCTGAACGCGGCCGCGCTGGGAATTCAGGGCAGTAGCGTCCAGCGCTTCGGCGTGAGCGGCCTGTCCACCACGTACCTCACCGGCACGCTGACCACGGTCGTTGCGCACGTGGTACACGGTCGGCCGGTGCGTGGCATGTCGTTGAGTCTCGGCATCCTCGCCACGTTCATCATTGGTGCGATCCTCGCCGGCGTGCTCGTCCTGCACGCCACCGCGTTCACACCGCTGGTTCAGCTGGTCAGCCTCGGTACGGTGCTGGTCGCGTCGATTCCGTTACGCGAGAGCAGCCTGTCGCACAGTGACTAAAGATTCATCGGGCTAGACGTCCATCGTGACCGGGAATTGCGCACCGAAGTCGGCCGACCGGCTCACCGCGGCCCACCGCTGCGCTTCGGCGGCCCGTTCGGCCGAGGATTTCGCCGCCGCGTCGACCGCGCCTGCCCCCAACAGCAGCCGCAATGGCGGCTCGTCCAGGCCGGCCAGGTCGACGATGATCTCGGCGGCGCGGGCCGGATCGCCGGGCTCATCGCCGCTGACCCGGTCGCGGTACTCGTGCATCGCGCCAACCGTCTGTTCGTAGTCCGGCCCGACCGGGTCGCGGCGCATGGAACTGCCCTGCCAGTCGGTGCGGAACGCGCCCGGCTCGATGATCGTGACCTTGATGCCCAACGGTTTGACCTCGTTGTGCAGTACCTCGGAAAAGCCTTCCACCGCGAACTTCGCGGTCTGGTAGGCGCTCAGTCCGGGCGTGCCGCCGACCCGACCGCCGATTGAGGAGAACTGGATGAAGTGACCGGACCGTTGCCGCCGCAGAACGGGCAGCGCCGCCTTGGTCACGTTGGTCACGCCGAACAGGTTCGCCTCGATCTGGGCCCGGAAATTGTCGTCGCTCATCTCCTCGAATGGCGCCGAATCGGCGTAGCCGGCGTTGTTCACGACCACGTCGAGACGACCGAATTCATCGACCGCGGTGTGTACCGCCGCACGGGCGGCCGCGGGATCGGTGACATCGAGCGCCACCGTCCGGACCTGATCGCCGTACCTGCCGACCAATTCGGCCAACTGTTCCGGGCGACGCGCGGTCGCCACGACCTGTTCGCCCCGCTCCAACGCGGCCTTGGCCAACTCCCAACCGAAGCCGCGGGAACTGCCGGTAATCAGCCAAATTCTCGACATGGGTCGCCTCGCTCGCTTCGTATCCAAATGCTAATTTGGAGGCCTACCTCCGTTATGAGACCTTACGGAGGAGAGCCTCCAGTTGCAAGCGGTGGAAGGAGCGGCAGGTATGTCGGGTGAGGTTGCGCGGACCCTTCCGGGCCAGCGCCCAATGCGCGCCGATGCTCGCCGCAACTACGAGCGGCTGCTCGCCGTCGCGCGTGAGATCTTCGCTGAGCAGGGCGGATCGGCCTCGTTGGAAGACCTGGCGCGCCGGGCCAAGGTCGGCATCGGCACGCTCTACCGGCACTTCCCCACCCGCCAGGATCTGATCGAGGCGGCCTACGTCAGCGAGGTCGAGGACCTGTGCAACTCGGCGGCGGACCTGGCCGACCTGCCGCCATGGGACGCTCTCGTCGCCTGGCTGCACCGCTTCGTTGTATACACAGCGACCAAACGCGCGCTGGCCGAAGGGCTGAACCACGAGTCGGAGATGTTCAAGGCCTGCCGGCGGACGATCTATGCCGCCGGCGAGCCGCTGCTCAAGCGGGCCCAGGACGCCGGCGCCGCCCGGACCGACGTCGGATTCGACGACCTCATGCGGCTCATCAGCGGGATCACCATGATTCAATTCGCCGAGCCGACCCAATTGGAACGGGTACTCGGAGTGGCGGTTGACGGCCTGCGCCGACGGTAGTGCAAGCAGCGGAGAGGACATTACGTGACACGTCGGTTGATGACCGTGCACGCCCACCCCGACGACGAATCGAGCAAGGGCGCGGCCACGTTGGCCCGCTATTCACGCGAAGGCGTCGACGTTCTGGTGGTGACCTGCACCGGCGGTGAACGCGGCGATGTGCTCAACGCGCAGCTGGACACGCCGGAGACCCGGGCCAACCTGTCGGAAATCCTGGTTCCAGGCACTGCACGACGCCATGGCCGCCCGCGGCATCGAATCGTTGATCGGGCCGGTATTAGCCGAATAGCCGGGTGATGCGCCGAGTTTGGACATCACCACCCGCGTGCAATGCGCCGAATACTTCGACACCAGGGACCGCGCTTTGCTGGCCCACGCGACCCAGATGGCGCCGGATAACCCGTATTTCGCCCATTCACGGGACCTGGAACGGGAATCTGGCCGACCGAGGACTACCACCTCGTACGGTCCCTTGTGGACACCGAGCTACCCGAGGACGACCTCTTCTCCGGTATTCCGGTGGCCGGCCTCGCGTAAAACGAGACCGGCCACAGTGGATTATTGCGCCGGAACCTTGTCCAGGAATCCGACGACGTACTGCAGCTTGCCCTCGACCGTGCTGGCGACGTCGGAGCCGACGACCACGGCCTCGGCGCCCTCCTGCGGCGCCAATTCCCAGGTGAACCGGAGCATATTGTGGTGCGCCTCGACCTCACCGGCGAGCCGGAAAACAAATCCGGGGAACTGGGCCTGGGCGCCGGCGATAACCGCGTCGACCGCCTCATGTCCGGTCGCCTCGGCCAGCGGGTCGACGTAATACGCTTCTTCGATCCAGATCTCGGCCATCGCGGCGCGGCGCTTTCCGGCGTCCCGCTCGTTCCACAGGTCGATATACCGTTTGACCAACACGTCGCTCATTCTTTACTCCTTGCTGTGGCTTTGTTTCGCTTGCACAGCAAGGATTCCAACGACGTGTCGGCTTGTCGATTACGTGCCAGGTAATGCTTTTGAATTTAGCCGCCGAGGCCGAGGGCGCCGGCCGGCTCGAGCCAGTCGTACGTCTGCTCGCCGGTTCCGGTCCGCCACCGCCGCGGTGAGGTCGTGATCATCCAGTCCAGCGGTTCGACCCCGCCCGGCTCGCCGCCATCGAGGGCGGTGCGGACGGCGGCCCGCAGGTCCGCGTCGACCGCCACGCTGCGGGCCTCCGGGTCGACCGATACGAACAGGGCCGTACCGGACCGGGCGACCAGATCGAGGAATTGCCGGTTCTTCTGCCACGGCGTCGCCGGTGTGGCCGGTACGCAGTCCGCGTCGGCGGTGAAGAACGTCCCGTGCTGCGCCAGCCGGAACGCCAGCGAATTCACGCCCATCCGCCGAGTGCGTTCCCACTGCCGACCCGAGGTGTCGTCGCCGATCCGCTGCACGTCAACCAGTCCGGCGGCCAAATGCCCGACCGTGTTGCAGCCGATCACGGTGGCCGAACCGGCCGCCTCGCGGATCACCTGGTACAGCCGCAGCAGGATTTCGGCGTTGGTCAGCGAACGGTCCCGCAGACTCCAGCCGGGGTCGGTCAGGTCGCTGTCCATATGGTTGCCGAATCGGCCGAAGAAATCGAACGTCGAGAAATCGTGCTTGATCAGTTCGAAGCCCCAATTCCGTACCAGCGCAATGGCATCGCGTACGGAATCCAGGTTCTCGGGAATCGAAAGATCCAGCGGCTGTTCAGCTGCGGGCCGGGGCCCGGGTCGGAGCCGATCCGGATCGTCGACAAAGGACAGTGCGGTCGGCCGGATCCAGATTCCGGGCCGGGCGCCGCGTTCGGTGATCTGCGTGGCCAGCCCGGCCATATCGTCGAAAACCCCCGGCAGGCCGGCCTTCCACGGACCGCCGGGACAAACGCCGCCGGCGCTCCACCCCGCGTCCACCACCGCGAACGGACGAACCGAATGATCGCCCGCAAGCTCCGACACCGTCTCGGCGTCCCGCAGAATGTGCTCCGGCGTGAAATTCACTCCGTACGCGTAATACCAGTTGTTGCAGCCGACGACCGGGCCATTGGCCGGCAGCGGGTCCGGACACATCGCAGCGGCGAGCCGGCGCTGCACCGCGAACGGCGACTCGTCCGGTTCGCCCTCGACCTGGACCACCGTGGCGGCTGGCAAAGCCCGGTCACCGAGCCGGACCGGACCGCCTCCATTGCGCAGGTCCAGCCAAAGCGAAACGCCCTCCTCGTCCAATCGCCAGGAGCAGAACGAGGAGGGCTGCACCCGCACGCCGGCGCCGGACGTCCGGCGCGTGCGCGGGTCGTAGACCAGCCAACTCCACGGCAGTACGCGGTCCGGCTGCGCACTGCGCCACTGCAGGTCGCCGTACCCGCGTTCCCAGGCGTCGCCGAGCACCACCGCGCCGGCCGGCAACGGCCGCCGCCACCGCAACACGACCCGGGTCAGCTCCCGACCGCCGATCTCGACCCCGAGGCCCGCAGGTTCTCGTCGCAGCGCGACCTCGACCGGGCCGAGGCCGAACCGGTCACCATGCCGGGTCGCTTCGATCAGCCCGCGCCCGCTGGTCTCGACGAAGACTGCCGCCGGGTCGTCGAGCTGCCCGGACTCCGCCCATGCACCCATGGTCTGGAACCGTAGGGCACAAAGCGGTCAGTGCGGTCCGCCGACCTCGATCCCACACGGGCCGCCGCCGGTATTGGCCGCCACCGGCACGTCGGCGCCATCCATGGTGAGCACCTGGTACCAGGTCGAGATCTTCTGCGTTGAGCGGCCGATGTAGTGCCCGATAAACGAGCGGCGGAACCGGTCCGGGCTCTGGTTCGGCCCGGAGCCGTGCACCAGGCTGCCGTTGAAGAACAGCACATCACCGGGCGACATGTCGATCGGCACCGGCGACAGGCCGGGCGGTGGCGGCACGTAGTCCCGGGTGAACGAGAGCTCGGAATCGGCCTCCTCCGGGCAGAAAATGTCCATCGCGTGCGTACCCGGAACGACCTCCAGGCCACCATTGGACCGGTCGATCACGTCGATCGCGACCCACGCGGCGATGCACGTACCCGGTTCGACCCGCAGATAGAAATTGTCCTGATGCAACGCCTGGCCGCGTGCGCCCGGCGGCTTGTAATAGAACATGCTCTGGGCGGCCAGCGGTTCCTCGTCGAACAATTGCCGCAGGATCACCCGCAACCTGCGGTCCAGCAGATAACTCCGGGCCAGGTCGTTGAATTTGTGCGGATGCATAACCCGGGGAAAGCGGGTCAGCGGGTCGTTCGGGTCGGCGTTGGTCGGCTCGAAATGGCCGGGAATCGGGCCGCGACGTTCCAATTCCATGAATTCGGCGCGGATGTCGTCGACCTCGTCGCTGTCCAACAGCGCCGGAACGACGGTGAATCCGTCGCTCTGGAACTGCCGTAGCCGGGTCGCGTCGAGGCCTTCCGGTGTGGTCGTCTGCATATGCTCACGATAAATACGAGGTGGCATTCGGTGGCATGTCCAGGAATGCTGACCACATGCCTGATTCTGCTGTCGAGACACCGGCTCCCCCACCAGAGGCGGTGGTCGTCGGACGTTTTGATGAGCGTGTCGGCTATGCGGTGCACCGATCCGCTGGTGCACCGAGTTGGTTGCTGACGGCCACGATCAGCGGTGCCGGCCGGTTCCGGCAGGGCGGGGTCACGGTACGGGCCGAACCCGGTGATCTGGTGCTGTTGGGTCCGGCGGTCGAGCATGACTACGACGTTCCGGAGAATCCGGGTCGGTGGGGATTCTGGTGGGCGCATTTCCGGTTGCGGTCGAATTGGTTGCCCCGGTTGCAGGGATATCAGGTCGGGCCGCGGCTGTACGCGCTGCGGGAATTGCCGGGCCCGGTACGCCATCGCATTCACGGCACGTTCCGGCAGTTGCACGCCGACGCCCGTTGGTCCGGCCACGAGCCGCCGCCCGCGCTGACGCCGCCGCACGAACCGGCCACGGCCGTATCGACCACCCTGCCGGCCGCGCGTGATTTGGCGTTGGCCGGCATCGAGACCGCGCTACTGGTCGCGCTGGCCGCCGCCCGGGATCCGACCGACCCGTTTGACCCCCGGATCCGGCGGGCCCAGGCCCGGATCGTGGCCGACCCGGCCGGCCGGCATACCGTCGCCTCGCTGGCGGCGGACGTCGCGTTGTCCCCGTCCCGGTTCGCCCACCTGTTCACCGAGCAGACCGGTCAGGCGCCGATGCAGGCGTTGCACGAGGCCCGACTCGAACACGCCGCCCGACTCCTGGACGCGACCGACCTGGACGTCGGCCGGGTCGCGCGGGCCGCCGGCTTCGCCAGCCCGTTCCACTTCAGCCGGGCGTTCCGGACCCGGTTCGGCGTCGCGCCCAGCGGCTATCGCGGCCGGCCGAGAACATGAGCTATCCCGTTCAGTTGACCAGCACGTCCGGGAAACCGAACAGCACCACCAGCGCCGGATCGTGGAACGCCGTCACCCGGGAGACGCCGGTGGCGGTTGGTGCCAGCACTACGACATCGGCGGCATGGAACGCGCCGTCCGCGGCCCGGCGATACGCAACCACAGCGGACTGGCCGTTGGCGCTCGTTGCGATCATCCGCCAGTCGCCCGGCGCGCCCAGCACATACGTCTCCAGCATGCGGATGCAGTTCACCCGGCCGGCCTGCCAGTCGCGGAACGGCGTCGCCTCCAGCGTGGCGTCGGCACGCAGGACGTCTTCCAGCAAACTCGCGTCGGACCGTTCAAACGCGGCGATGTAACCCTCGAGCAACGCCCGCGCCCGCTGGTCGGTTGGTTCGAGCAACGCCTCGGACTCTGGCTCCAGTTCGTCCAGCCGAGCCCGGGCGCGCTGCAGACCGCTCTTCACCGCAGCCGGCGTCGTACCGAGAATCTGCGCGGTTTCGGCCGTCGAGAACGCCAGCACCTCACGCAGAATGAGGATCGCGCGCTGACGGGCGGGCAGGTGCTGCAGGCTCGCGATGAGCGCCAGCCGTACCGATTCGCGGGTGACCACTGCCGCGGCCGGATCGTCGGCGAACCATCGATCCGGCAGCGGTTCCAGCCACGAGACCTCGCCGGAGCCAACCTGCCGCGGCGGGCGGTCGGGACGCTCGGATGGACTGGCCAGGCCCGAGGGTAGGACCCGGATTCGGCGTGGCTCCAACGCGTTCAGGCAGACGTTGGTCGCGATCTTGTACAGCCAGGAGCGAATCGAGGCCCGGCCCTCGAAGCCGGCGTACGACCGCCAGGCCCGAAGGTACGTTTCCTGCACCAGGTCCTCGGCGTCATGCGCCGAACCGACCATGCGGTAGCAGTGCGCCAACAGCTCCCGGCGGTACCGCTCGGTCTCGGCGGCGAACTGGTCCTGGTTCGCCGCCGCCCGTGTGGGTGCCGTCATTCCGCGAGCTTAAGGCGACCGGCCTGCCTGCTTGCCATGCGTGCTCCTTGTCCGGATCGGTCCCGCCGTTCGGAACCGTTCTCCATTACGACCGGAGCAGCGCCGCGAAGGAATCGGCGCGCTCAGGGCCGCAAGGCCAATTTGCCGACGGTCGCCCGGGCCTCCAACTCGGCGAGCGCCTTCGGCCCGTCGGCCAGGTCGTAGATCGTGGGCCGAGCCGGTGCGACGATGCCGGCGGCGATGAGAGCGGACAGCTCGCCCATCACCTCGCCGAAGATCCGCGGCGCGGCCTGAATCAGCACGCCGAGGTTGAGGCCGATGATGTGGATCTGGTGCCGGTAGACCAGATCCCAGTTGGTGATCGCGGCTTGGCCGCCGGCCAGGCCGTAAACGATGATCCGACCGGTGACCGGTCTGGTCACGGCCAGACTGGTGTTGAAGGTGTCGCCACCGGCCGACTCCAGCACCAGGTCGGCACCGGCACCGTTGGTCAGCCGGAGTACCTCGTCCGCGAGGTTGCTATCGCGGGAATCCAGTACGTGGTCGGCGCCGAGCGCCCGTACGGTCTCGTACTTGTTCGGCGAGGCGGTGGCGACGACGGTCGCGCCGTAGTGCTTGGCGATGGTCACGGCGGCCTGCCCGGTCGCGCCGGCCGCGGCGGGAACCAACACGGTCTCCCCCGCGGCCAGCCGGCCCAACGGCCGCAGCGCGGCAACTGCGGTCGGCCAGTTCACGGCCAGACCCAGCGCGTTTTCGGCGCTCCAGCCATCGGGTACGGGCATCGCGGCGGTCGCCGGCAGGACCATGTATTCGGCGAACGCCCCGTATCCGACACCGATGACACATGCGCCCAGCCGCGGGCTGGTCACCGCCTGGCCCAATGCCACGACCTCGCCGGCGCCCTCGAACCCGGCCAGGAACGGCGGCTGCGGGCCGTTCCCGAACGTGCCGTGGGACTTGGAGATGTCGGCGAAATTGAGGCCGGCGTCGGCGACGCGGATCAGCACCTCGCCCGGGCCGGGGCTCGGCACCGGCGCGTCGGTGATCAAACGTACGTCCCGCGGGCCATCCAGTGAGGTCTGCTGCAGGGCACGCATGGTGGCGGGAATGGTCACGGCAATCAGCTCTTTTCTCGGCTCCATCGCGGCCTTTGTGCCGGCCGCACCGTCGAGCATGTAGACCGGTGCCACCGCGCAATGGAATCGGCGCCCGAGTGCATCAGGCAGACATGACCCGGCGCAGATTTCGCAGGCCGAGCAGCGCGAGGGCCGGCTTGACCAGAAGCCATTCTCCGAGTCGGTAATCTTTCCCGCGGACCAAGCGGGCCGCGAGATCGGGGCGCTCCCGCCACAGGTATGCGCGCGCCTTCTCGGCGTGCAGGGAATGCGAAACGATCTTGATGCGGTCCGCGTCTTCGATCAGCGGTATGACATTCCTGACGTTCTCCCAAGTGGAACGGCTCTCGGGTTCGACCAGCAGCCGGCCCCGGTATCCGCGTACCTCGCGCGCGTAGTCCGCCATCAGTTCCGCTTCCGGCTTCTGACCACCGACGGGGCCTCCGCTCAGGATGAGTCGGGCCTCCGCGCCGTCGAGCGATCGCAACCCGGCCCGAACGCGCCACCGGTTCACCGAATTGATGCGGCTTCCTCGGTTGCGGTATCCGAGTACGACTACCGCTTCGCTCGTCCCAGGCCCGGGCGGGGCGGAACCAAGCCGGCGCTTGGACGCGCGCCAGTGCTCCACTTCACCCCAGCACAGCAATGTCAGAACCAGCGAGCAGGCGCCTGTCGCGATCGTCTTCACGAGGCGTCACGCTAACCCAACCCCGATCAGGTGCTCCGCACGGTGAAGCTATGGCACTGCTCCGAGGAGTGGAGCAGAGTCAGAGCTCGCGCGGTCGACCCTGAGGGTTTACGGGGCTTGAGTTTTGCGGCGACGTGAGACCGTCTGCAGAGCCGGACGGGCTGGGCAGCCAGAGCCGCCCAGCCCGCCGTAACAAAGCCTTAGGCCGACAGGTCCAGCCAGGCCACCTGCTCCGGGGTCAGCGTAATGTCCAGCGCCGCGATCGAGGTGCGCGTCTCGGCCAGCGTCCGCGGCCCGAAAAGCGGGAACGTCGGGAACGGCAGGTGCAGCAGGTACGCCAACGCAATCGCGGTCGCCGGCACGCCCAACTCGTCACCGAGCTGACGGGCCCGGCGCAGCCGTTCGAAATTGTCGTCGCTGTAATAGCAACGCACCAATTCCTCGTCCGACCTGTCCTCGGGGTTGGCCCGGGCGAAGAACCCGCGCGCCTGACTCGACCACGGGAACAACGGAACCTGCGTCTCGGTCAGCCATTTACGCGACTCGGGGTCGCTCACGTGCCGGCAGCCGGCCCACGGGACGTCGTACGCCTGGGCCAAGGAAATGTGATTGCTCAGTACGGAAAATCCCTGCTTGCCATTCTTCTT
>JBEDUI010000116.1:0-5578 GCA_040414495.1 Mycobacteriales bacterium | reverse complement strand
CTGCCACAGGGGCGTATCCCATTGCGCCGGACCGCCTTTGAGCACCTCGCCGCCCCAGATGTCGTTAACGAGAATGTCGAGATGCCCGTAATCGTCGCGGATTTGTTCGGCGAGTTGCCTCACCTGCTCGGGTCGCAGATGGTCAACCGCAACCGGGACGCCGTTGCCACCCAATTCGGTTACCAGCTCGGCGGTTTCCTCGACCGTCTCGACCCGGTCGTAATCCGATTTCAGCGTGGCGTTCCGGCTGCTGCGCCCAGTGCAGATCACGGTCGCGCCCGCCTCACCCAGTGCGGCGGCGATTCCGCGTCCGGCACCGCGGGTCGCACCGGCAACGACCGCCACCCGGCCCCGTAATGCTTCTCGATCCGGCATGCCTTCGAGTCTGTCACGTGTCGCGTTTGGTCAGTGCGACTATGTAGCGGCAATTTTCCGTGGTCGGATTGATGAACGTACACGGCAGCGGCGGGCCGAGCTGCAGGCAGTCGCCGGCGTCCAATTCATGCACCGTTTCGCCTTCGACAAAACGCAAATGCCCCTGCAACACCCACATCTGCTGATGAATAAACGCGTACGTATCGGCCGGGTACGAAATCCGTGCGCCGGCCGGCAGTTCGACGTCGACCAGCTCCAACGGCCCGCCGCCGGGAGGCGAAATCGCGCGTCGCCGGTAGCCGCTGGCCGGATCGGTCCAGACCGGCTGGTCCGCGGCCCGTATCAACCGGCGTTCATCCCCCTCGGCCCGTGCCACCAACTCGGACATCGTGATGCCCAGCGCGCCGGAAAGCCGGCCCAGCAAGGCAACCGTGGGTTGGGCCTGGCCGCGTTCGATCTTGCCGATCATCGCCCGGGACACGCCCGAGCGCTCGGCCAGCGCGTTGACCGAGAGGCCACGCGTCGTCCGGGCCGAGTGCACGGCGGCGGCCAACTTCATCGAGAGGTCCGTCATAACTGGTTACTATAGAGCCACTCATTGACTACTATCGTCGACATGATGACCGGGTTGGATTCACGTATTCGCGACGCCACCGAACGCGACGCCGACGCCTGCGCCGCGATCTATGCCCCCTACGTTCTCGACACCGCGATCACGTTCGAGAGCGACCCACCGCAACCGGCGGAAATGGCGCGACGTATCGCCGCCGCCAGCCAGACTCATGCCTGGCTGGTGCTGGAGGACGACGGGCGGATTGTCGGCTATGCCTACGGTGGGCCGTTCAAGACCCGGGTCGCCTACCGGTGGTCGTGCGAGGTCAGCATTTATCTGGAGCACGGTCGACGGCGTACGGGCGCCGGCCGGGCGTTGTACGAGGCGCTGCTCGCCCGGCTGGCCGAGCGCGGATATCGGACCGCGGTGGCCGGCATGACTCTCCCGAACGAGGCCAGCGTCGGTTTACACCGGGCGATGGGGTTCGAACCAGTCGGGATTTACCGCCGGATCGGGTGGAAACACAATGCCTGGCACGATGTCGCCTGGGCGCAGCGCAGTATCGGCGCCGGCGAGGACCCTCCGGCCGAGCCCAGATAATTCGGTGGACAACGGCCGCTGCTAGCCGGTGATATGGGCGCGCTTATTCTGTCCAATCCCCGGGGAGTTTGTGCATTGGCTGGTACGCATGAGGCGGCGATCGATCCAGGGTTGGTACGTCGACTGTTGTCCGGGCAGTTTCCACAGTGGGCGGACTTACCGGTCGAGCCGGTCGCCGCATTCGGTACGGACAATGCGACGTATCGATTGGGTTCGGAGCTGATTGCCCGGTTGCCTCGATTTCTCAGGTGGGCCGGGCAGGTTGAGCGGGAACAGCGTTGGCTGCCGCACCTGGCGCCGCACCTGCCGCTGACCATTTCGACACCGCTGGCGATGGGCGATCCGGCCGAGGGTTACCCATACCAATGGTCGGTGTACAAGTGGATCCAGGGCGAAAACCCATCGATGTCGACGATGGCCGATCCGGGCCAAACCGCTCACGCGCTGGCTGAATTCCTTACCGCACTGCAGGCTATCGATGCGACCGACGGTCCGGCGCCGCAGCGGAGCAATGCATTCCGTGGCGTACCGATGGGCGATCCGGCGAATTCGGTGGCCAACGATCAGCGCGTTCGGTCGAAAATCGCGGCATTGGACGGGCTGGCCGACACGGACGCATTGTTGGCGGTATGGGAATCGGCCGTACGGGCGCCGGCCTGGGATCGGCCTCCGGTGTGGATTCATGGCGATCTCAGTCCGGGAAATCTGCTGGCGCAGGATGGCCGGCTCAGTGCGGTCATCGATTTCGGATGCCTGGGCGTGGGCGATCCGGCCTGCGATCTGATGGTGGCCTGGGTATTTCTCTCGCCGCCGGCGCGGGCAGCTTTCCGGGACGCGCTCGCGGTCGATGATGCAACCTGGGCTCGGGGCCGTGGCTGGGGCCTGGCGAGTTCGCTGCCCGAGCCGCAACAATTTGACGATCCAGTCGAGGCCGAACGGCTGCGAGCCCGCCTCGCCGAATTCATCGCGGACTAATTACGGCGCCTCAATCAAACGGAGCGGCTGCGGTGACGAGTTTTGTCAAGAAACGCGGGCGACCAGCACCAGGATCGATCCCGGAGGCACTGGATATGTTCCGCGCCGAGGTGCGGTTCTATCGGGAAATAGCGCCAGTCGTGGGAATACGCGTCCCGACGTGTTATAGCTCCGAAATTGCCGACGAAGGCACGACATTGGTGTTGGAGGACCTATCCGCGTGGACGCCCCATGCCGATCCGGTCGCGCACGCGACCGTCCTGTCGGACCTGCACCAACGGTGGGCGGGCCGGGCGGCGACGCGGTGGCCGTGGTTACGCCCTGTTGGCGCGGGTGCGGATCTGGTCGATGCGCTCTATAGGCGAATCTGGCCCGGGCTGGCTGAACGCAACGATCTGACTAAGAACGTGCGGATGCTCGGTGAGCGACTTGTGGACCCGAACTTTGTGGCCCCGCCCGGACCGACAACTCTGATCCACGGCGACGCGTCCAGCCGTAATACCCGGGTCAGCGCCGAGGGCGCAGTCGCACTCATCGACTGGGAAGACGTCGGCGCCGCGCCCGGGGTCATCGATCTGGCCTGGCTTCTGGTGTCCTCTGTGGACCCCGCCCAGTGGGACGAGGTGATCGCGGCCTACGGCGATGCGCACCATCTCGACCGCGCACTGCCGGCAGCGGCGGTACAAGGGCTGCTCAGCCTGGCCGATACGACCGACGAAGCCGAGGCGGCGGACTGGATCGAACGTCTCGACGAAACCGCGCTCCGCCTGAGCGATCCGAGCTGAGCCATCGTGGAGAATGAGGGAATGGTTGAGCGCTATCCGGCGATCGAGCCGTACGAGTCAGGTGAATTGGCCGTCAGCGATGGGCACGTTTTGTATTGGGAAACGGTCGGCAATCGGGCCGGGACGCCCGCGCTCTATCTGCACGGCGGTCCCGGCGGGGGCAGTTCGCCAGTTACCCGCCGTTATTTCGACCCCGAAGCCTATCGGGCCGTGTTGTTCGATCAACGCGGCTGTGGGCGTAGCCGACCATTGGCCAGCGACCCGGACGCCGATTTGACGACGAATACCACCGCGCACCTGGTGGCGGATATTGAACGGCTGCGCGAGCACCTGGGTATCGACCGCTGGGTCGTGTTCGGCATCTCCTGGGGAGTGACGCTCGCATTGGTTTACGCGCAGGCATATCCGGAGCGGGTACGGGCGATGGTCCTCGCCGCGGTGACATCGGGCGAACGCCGCGAAACCGAGTGGATAACCCGGGACATGGGTCGGGTCTTTCCGCGGGAATGGGAAGCGTTCGCCGCGCTCGTGCCGGCTGCTGAACGCGACGGTGACCTCGCGGCCGGATATGCCCGGCTGCTGGCCGATCCGGACCCGCAGGTTCGGGAACGCGCGGCAGCGGCCTGGTGTGCCTGGGAGGACACACACGTTTCGCTGATGCCGGGTTGGCAACCGAGCCCGCGGTACGAGGATCCGACATTCCGCATGGTGTTCGCCCGGCTGGTCACGCACTATTGGAGCCACGGCTGCTTCCTCGCCGATGGGCAGATCCGCGCCGGAATGCCCCGGCTGGCCGACATTCCGGCTGTCCTGATCCACGGTCGCTACGACGTATCCGGGCCGCTGGATACCGCTTGGGAATTGCACAAAGCCTGGCCTGGCAGCAGATTGGTCGTCCTCGATGACGCCGGGCACGGCGGTGGGAGTTTCAGCGACGAAATGGTGACCGCTCTCGACTCGTTCCGTTAATCAAGCTGGGAAGCTGGACAGCGGCGACCGGTCGCCGACCAGCCACAGATGTCCGAACGGGTCGAAGAAACCACCCTGCCGGTGCGTTCCCCACGGTGCATCGTGATTCTGTACGCCGCCCGGTGCCGCCCGTGCTCCACATCGGACGGCGCGTTCCACAAAAGAGTCCGGATCGTCCACGAAGACCTCGACCCGTACGGTCGTCGTCCCGATTACCTCCGGGCTTTCCCAACCGTTCTGTTCCGGTTGCCCGAGAAAGAACGGCGCGCCGGCGATCTGCAAGCCGATCACGCCGCCGAGAGACCACAACTGAGTCGCGCCCACGGCCGTCTCGTACCAAGCGGCGGCCTTGGGCGCATCAGGCACCGCCAACATCAGCGATATCACCGGACCGGGCATCGCGACCTCGCTCTCGTCGTGCCTCGATCATAGGGCCTAACGAGACGTCAAACACGTCATAGTCGTCCGGATTTCATGAGATAGCCGGCGCTCCTGCTTGTCCGCCTTGAGATTGCGATGTCTCGAGTGATCCGAGCGGGAAGAGACATTGCGTAGATAATGGCAAACGCAGGTGTTGGTCTGAATCTTGACCCAGTCGGTAAGTCCCATCTGGTGTTTCCGCCGATGGCGGCAGGCCGGTGCTCCGGCGTACAGCGGTCATATTCGCGCCGTGGCGGGGACCGCGGGCAGGGCATGTTCCGGGCTGGACGGGTATTAGGTACGCGACCTGCTGCGCGGCGCCCGGAAGACTGGCACGCTTCACTCCGACGGCGGGGCGTTGTCACGGGACCGCTGGAATCGCATTCGTAGCGCGGATTGTGACGCATTGATGACCGGAAGTAATTCTTTTGTGCGGGTCGTTTTGGGGCCCGGTTTTTGTCGGTGGGTGGTTCTACGATTTTGTTCATGAGCAGTGCGACGCCTGTCGATCCGGATCCGATGGAGGATGTCCTCGGGTTGATGGAAGCTGCCGCTGATCGGTTCGATCAGCTGGCGTTGTGGCGCTCGCCGGGACCGAAGCTGGCCGATGCAATGGAACGATATGAACGGGTGGTACGGCGGTTCGAATTCGGTCGGCTCCGGTTCGTGTCTGAATGTTCGGTGCAAGATATCGCCGGGCAGGAAGCAGGTTTGTCGATCGAGGCGTTTTTGCAGGCTCGGCTGCGGTTGTCGCCGGGTGAGGCGAAGGCGCGGGTCCGGTCGGCGCGGGAATTGGTCGGTTCGGTGAGTATCTCGGGTGAGATGGTGGAGCCGGAATTGCCGGCCACCGCTGCTGCCGCCGCCGAGGGCGTACTGTCGGTGGAGCATGTGGGGGTGATCG
>JBEDUI010000115.1:0-11037 GCA_040414495.1 Mycobacteriales bacterium | reverse complement strand
GGATCGGCATTCACCGGCAGGCCGGCGTGCACGATCACGCTCTCATCATCGCCGGCGTCCACATAGTACGCGGTGGCCGGTCCCACCGGCGCGATTCCGGCCTGGTGCAAGGCGAATCCAAGTTCCTCGTACAGACCACGGACCACCGGACCAATGGATGTCGGCTCCATAGCTTTGGCGGTCCCGGTCAGCTCGGCCAGCCGGACCGCGGGCAGGCTTTTGATCGTGACGTCGTTGCTGGGCATGGTTCCCTCGCTCTCGATCATTCGGAGCCGTGCCTCAACGTGGGCCAACCGGGCGGCGTCGATCGCCATCTGGTTCTGCAATTCGGCCCGACGCAGGGTGAGCATGCCGCGCAATTCGTCCGCGCTGACCCGATCGTCGACGATCTGCTGCACCTGCTGCAGGGTGAATCCGAGCTCCTTCAACGCGATCACCCGGTTGAGCTGCGCGAGCTGACCGGCCGCGTACGACCGTCGCCCGCTCAGCTCGTCCACGTATGCCGGCCGCAGCAGCCCGATCGCGTCGTAGTGACGCAACATCCGGACCGACACCCGGCCGTGCCTGGCGAAATCTCCGATGCTGAACATGACACCCCCGGGTGTAGGACCTGACACCGTGTCAGGAGCAAGCCTCTCAGCTCATCTGTTCCAACGCAGCGAGATCCTCCTCAATCACCGTCCGGTACGCATCGAACCAGTCACCGCCGGCCCGAAACTCCTCCCGCAGCGCCCAGGTCGTCCACAGCATTCGGTACACGGTCATCGTGACCGACAGCTCGGGCGTCAGCGGGGTGCCGTATCCCTCAAGCAACGTCGGCAGCGAGTCCGCGCCGCCCTTGGTGAACCGGGCCAGATCCAGCCGCGGATCACCGGCCGCGACGTCACCCCAGTCGATGATTCCGGTCAGCCGGCCGCCAGCGGTGAATACGTGCCGCGGATGCAGATCGCCGTGCAGCAACACCGGAGGGCCGTCGTACGCCACCGCGTCCCGATGTTTGTCCACACAGGACCGCAACCGGTCGGCTACCTCGGGCTTGAGTAATTCGTTGTCCACCATTTCGTCCAGACTGGACACCGGCTCGGCGGTGAATTCGGCCCAGCGTTGATACGGGCCAACCGCTTTCTCGTTGAGGTAGCCAAAGCCCTGCGCCGGCAGCGAATGCGTCAACCGCAGCTGCCGGCCCGCTTCGGCGAATACCGGATCCGTGGCCGATGACGGCGGCCCGCCAGGAATACGTCGCAGCAACAGAAACGGCATCGGCAACAGTTCGAGCTCGACGCCGACGACCTCCGGTGCCAGTACGCCCGCGGCTCGGACCCGTTCACACGCGCCCGCCTCCGCCTGCAGTCCGGTCGCGGCACCGGCTTTGAGTACGAAATCGCCGGCCTCGGTTTCGAGCAGAAAATCCTCGTTACCGACGAATCCCTGCAGGCGCCGTACGGTACGCACGCTGGTCCGCAAGTAGCGCGAGAGAGTACGCGCGACCTCGGCTTCGGTGATGAGATAAGGCTTTTGCATAAAGTCCTCCAACGATATCGGAGGACCCCGCGATCAGCCGCGCCACGTTATTCGGGTGCGTGCCCTCCGGTAGACAATGCGTCCCACGGCACTCACCCCCACTCTCGAACAATCGCGGCCCGCGTACTCTAACCGACAGCGCACGCAGGGACCAGTCCCCGGCCCGCTCTGATAGATCTCACCGAGCAAGTTTCGTTGACTAACGAGGAGTCTCGGCAAATGGCTGTTTCCATAGGCAGACGCGCGGTCGTTCCGCTGGTTCTCGCGCTCGCGGCGCTGCCAGCGTGCTCGGGCCAAACGTCCGGGCACGGCTCCGCGTTGGGTTCGCGGGCCGCCGCCGGCACGACGCATGCGAGCGCTACCACAGCAGCCCCGACGACGCATCCGAGCACTACCAGCGCGGCCCCGACGACGCACCGGCCACCCCGTCATAGACAGCCGGGTAAGCCGTTGCGAACTCTGGCATCACGCACGGCCGCGACGCACCCGGCGCCGACCACGACCGCGGCCCGAACAACACCGCCGCCAACCACTACACCGGCGCCCACCACTCCGCCACGAACGACGACAGCCGCGCCAACACACACCAGCGCCCCGCCACCGAAACCGCAACACACGCTGGAATTCGATCTGACCGGTGACGGCGTACTCACCACGATGACGTATGTCGTGAATGGACAGTCCACCACGCTGCATTCGGTCCACATGCCGTGGCAGAAGTCGTTTCCGCTCACCAGGCCCAGCGGCCAGAACACATGGAGCCTACACACCGAACAGGCGTCCGGATCGGTCTTTTCCAAGGTCCTGGTCGACGGTCAGGTGGTGACACAGGGCTCGGGCGTGGGTCCGGGTAGCGGAGATCTGTCCGGCTCGGTCTGACCCGCCAAAGCTCAAATCCAGCTGCGAGGCTTAATTCTGCGACAGGAATTTCCGGGCCGCCTTCTGGCCCATTGTGACCGCCGCCTGGTGATCCTCCGGTTTCGGGACCACATTGGACGGTCCGGAGAACAGGATGTACGTCACCGGCCCGTCGGTACCGCCGTCGGCCGGGCTGGGGTTGATGCCGAGACCGTGCGCGGTGGCGTAGGACGCCTCCCCGATCTTGTCCGGGGAATCGGTGTCGCCCACAATTGCGTACTCGATCCGATGTCGGTAAATGACGGCCACGATCGAGCCACCATCGATGCCGCTGTGCTCGTAATTCCATTCACGGCCCTGGCCGGGAATAACGATGTACGGCAACCGACCGGCGCTGAGCGGCTTTCCGTCGGACTGGTGAAATGCCGTATCCGGTTGGAAACAACAATCCCCCGTGTGCGGATTGCATTGCGCCGTAACCTGGCCGTCGCAGTCGACGTCCATGTCGGCGGTCCAGAACACCGCCCCGTGCAAACCACAGATCGGAATGCTGGGCTTGCGGTCTTCATCGGTACGGAGTTTCCCGGTCGAGATTTGATGACAGTGCCGCACCTTCGCCATCAACTGCTGGGCAGTCGGATTGGCCGCCCCCGATGGCGCGGCACTGTCCACAGTGGTGCCACACGCCGCGAGGCATACCGCCAGAACTACAGCCAGCAACGCACGCACCACAATCCCCTCTCGCCGGTTGCCAGCACGGTACCGACAGCCGGCCGGGACCGGTCCCAGGTCAGGGAGTCAAATCCAGGGCGGCGCGGAACGAACCGTCCATATAGAACGGTGTCGAGGTGTGCTCGTGCGTAACCAGCCAATTGCCGTCGATCTTGCGTAGGCAGACCGTGGAACGGAACCACAGATCAAAGTGGACGGTCGTGCCGGCCGGCGTGGCCGAGAGACGGTTCAGGCTGTGGCAGTAGGCAATGTCCTCGTTGTTGGTGACCTCAAGATCGCGGATCTCGTAATCGACCGGCCCGTCGAAGGTGCCGAACCAGGCCCGGAGCGCGTCCGCGTCGCGGGCCTGTGGACCCGACTGCCCCAGCGGCGGAGCCAACGTGTAGGTGACCACATCCGGGGCGTAGCGACCGACCAGCCACTGCACGTCACCCTTGCGCATCGCCGTCTCCTGACCGGCCATCAGCTGGCGGATCTCGGCCTCATCCTGGCTGCGTACTGACATGATGCTCTCCTCAGGACTCCGGCACCGGTGCGGTGCCTCTGTGCGGGTGTAGAAACCGGGCCGCTGGTTTCGACACATCCGGTGACGACGATCCGGAGGAGATGACCGTGAAGTACCTGATCCTGATCTACAGCAACCCGCAGTCCCGCGCCGCCTGGGAGACGATGTCCGACGAGGCCCGGATGGAGTTCGGCCGGGCGCATATGCGGTTCGGCGAGTCCCTGGCCGAATCGGGCGAGCTGATCGTGTCCGAAGGGCTGGCCGATCCCGCGCTGGGCAAGCGGGTTTCGGTCCAGGACGGCACCACGATGACCAGCGACGGTCCGTACGCCGAGGCCAAGGAGTACGTCGCCGGGTTCTACCTGGTCGAGGCCGACTCGATCGAGCACGTCGTCGAGCGGGTCGCGGTCCTGCCCGACGCGGCGAATGGTGGCATTGAGGTGCGGCCCGTCTTCGACCACAGCATCTTGGATTTATGAGCGACACCGAGGACCTGCTGCGCGAGTTGGCGCCGCAGGTCCTAGTCACGCTGGTCCGGCGGTACGGCGGGTTCGACACCTGCGAGGACGCGGTGCAGGAGGCGCTGCTGGCGGCGTCGGTCCAGTGGCCGAAGGAGGGCCGGCCGGACAACCCGAAGGGCTGGCTGATCACGGTCGCGTCCCGGCGGCGGCTGGAACTGTGGCGCAACGAAACCGCCCGCCGGCGGCGCGAGACGACCGCGTACGTACAAACGCCCGAGCCGACGCCGGTGCCGAGTATCGATGACACGCTCACCTTGCTGCTGTTGTGTTGCCACCCGTCGCTGACTCTGGTGTCGAAGGTGGCGTTGACGTTGCGGGCCGTCGGCGGTCTGACCACGGCCGAGATCGCCCGGGCGCTGCTGGTCCCGGAGGCGACCGTGGGTCAGCGCATCAGCCGGGCCAAGGCGCGGATCAAGAAGAGCGGCGCCCAGTTTCGTATGCCCCCACGCGACGAGCAACCCGAACGCATCGCGGCCGTGCTACGGGTGCTGTACCTGATCTTCAACGAGGGCTACACCGCCAGTTCCGGGTCGACGCTGAACCGGGTCGAGCTGAGCAGCGAGGCGATTCGGCTGACCCGGCAGTTGTACGAGCAGTTGCCCGGCGATGGCGAGGTCGCCGGGCTGCTGGCGTTGATGCTGCTCACCGATGCCCGTCGCCCGGCCCGGACCGGTCCGGATGGCGCGCTGATCCCGCTGGCCGAGCAGGATCGCGACCGCTGGGACGCCGACGCGATCAGCGAAGGCACCCGGCTGATCACTCATGCGCTCGCCACTGCGCCGGTCGGTCCGTACCAATTGCAGGCCGCGATCGCCGCCGTACACGACGAGGCGGCGCGGGTGCAGGACACTGATTGGCCGCAGATCCTCGGGTTGTACGACCTGCTCGACGGGGTGGCACCGGGGCCGATGGTCACGCTGAATCGGATCGTCGCGCTGGCCATGGTGCGCGGTCCGCGGGCCGGGTTGGAGCAACTGGCGCAGTGCGATCCGGCGCTGGCCGAACACCATCGGGTGCACGCGGTACGGGCGTATCTGCTGGAATTGGCTGGCGAGCCGGCGGCTGCCCGGACCGAGTACGAATTGGCCGCGCGCCGGACATTAAGCATTCCCGAACAACGATTCCTGGAATCCCGGGCCAAACGCCTCGGCTGACACGTCAGGGCTGATATGGCCGGGCGATCGTCGACCAGACCGATTCGAACCAGGCCCGGGCCTGCTCGGCGAACGGTGGCCCGCTGATTTCCACACCCGCATCGTTTCCGGTGAACAATGCCGCATCCCAGCCGGAGGGATGGTGCAGTGGTACGGATTCGCCTTTAACGTTCACCGAATATTCGGTCACCGGGTAAAAACCGAGCAGCACCTGCTCGTTATTCAGCAGGTACACCTTCATCATCGGCCCGAGCCCGTGCAACCGGACCTCGACCGTGCCCGAACGCAATACGCCGGCGTCGGTCAACTCGCGAACCGCCTCGGTCAACCGGCCCACGGCGTCCTCGGTGACCCGGGCCAGAGTGCGGCGCAGCGCTGCGTCGGTGCGCCGCCCGTCGACCCGGCGCGGGAAATCCGAAAATGCGGCCGGATCGAGCAACAACATCCGTAGCCGCAGCGACCGCGCCCGCAATGTGCCAGCACCGATTTCTTTGAGGCTGGGCAGCAACGTATTGGCCAATGTCTCGCCCTGATATCCGGCGTAGTCGATCGTGACGTGCTCGCGGTCAAATGCCTTACGCAGCAGGCCTTGCAAGTCCAGCTGATTGCCCTGCCGGGCGCGTACGAATACGCCGCTTCCCTGCCGGCTCACGATCAGCTGCTCCCGGTCGAGAATTCGCAGCGCCGATTTCACCGTTTCGCGGGCCACGCCATATCGCGCCACCAATGCGTGCTGCGACGGCAATTTCTCGCCCGGCTCGAACCGGCCCATCAGGATCGCGGCCCGCAACGCGTTCGCGATCTGCTGTGAGGGCGTCCGCGGATCATCCGGATCGAGATCGCCCAACACATCGGTCATGGCCGCACCCTTCTCCGACTTGACTTGACTAGTCATGTCAGCCAGAGTGTACCTCCCTGCATCGAAAGGTGGCCTGATGGTTCCGTGGCAGCGGCGCGAATTCCTCAAGTTGTGGTCGGCCCAGGCGACCGGATTGGTTGGTCAGACATTCAGCGTGCTGGCGATGCCGTTGGTCGCGATCATCACGCTGCACGCGAGTCCGTCCACAGTGGCCTTGCTGGTCGCCTGCTTCAACCTGCCTACGCTGGTTTTCGGGTTGTTCGCCGGCGTGGTGATCGACCGGTTGCCGCGCCGGTCGGTGCTCATCGTCTCCGATATCGGGCGCGCGCTTTTATTGTGTTCGATTCCGATCTGCGCCGCGGTCGGCGTGCTGACGATCGGTCAACTGTTCGCGCTCTCGATCCTCGTCGGCACCCTCGATCTGGGGTGGATGACGGCGTACCGGTCGTACGTCCCCACCGTGGTTCCGGCGGCGCATCTGTCCCGCGCCTATGCCATGGTGGGGGCGAGCGATGGCGTCACCCGGACCGCGGCGCCGAGCCTGGCCGGGCTGGCGGTCCAGTTGCTCGGTGCGCCGATGGGCCTGTCGGTGACGAGTGCGTGCTATTTCCTCAGCGGACTGTTCAATTCCCGTATTCGCGCGGTGGAGCCGGTGGCGGACTCCAGCGCGCGCGAGTCGGTGCTGCGCTCATTCCTCGACGGTCTGGCGTACGTCTGGCGGCACGCGATTATCCGTGCGTTCGCCGTTTCCGAGGCGAGCTACATTCTTTTCTGGTCGGCTACCCAGAGCGTGTTGTTGGTGTTTCTCAGCCGCAGCCTGCATATGTCGCCGGGCCTGATCGGGTTAATCTTCACCATCGGTACGGTCGGTGGAGTTGTCGCGGCATTCGTGGCCCGGCGGATCGGCGACAAAGTCGGCCCGGGACCGGCCATTGTGGTCGGCTCCGCATTACGCAGCGTCGGCATGGCGCTGTTGCCGGTCGCGATCGTGTGTGGACCGCTGGCAATTCCGGTACTGATGGCGACCCGGTTGGTGAACGCTTTCGGTTGGACGCTCTGGGACGTGCACCGGGAAACCGTGCAACAGCAACTCACGCCCGACCGGTACCGCGGCCGTACCAACAGCAGCGTGCTGTTCCTGGGCGGCGCGGCGCTCACGGTTGGCTCGGCTATGGGCGCTGCGTTGGTCGCGGTTGTCGGAATCCCGGCCACGCTGACGATTTGCGGAGTGGGAACGCTGTTCGCAACCGGCTGGCTGTTCGCGCCGCGGCTGTGGACAATGCGCGAGCAACCGACTGGTCCGGTGGCTGCGTGACTGTGGTTCGTTCGGCGCGGCGGTCAACTGGCCGAGCAATTCGGCCCGTCGAGCGGTGCGGCCGGCCATCGGTTCAGGCGCGTCCAGCGAGGCGGCCGGCCATCGGTTCAGCTGGTTCGGTCCGTCGAGCGGTACGGCCGGCCATCGGTTCAGCTGGTTCGGTCCGTCGAGCGGTGCGGCCGGCCATCAGTTCAGCTGGTTCGGTCCGCCGAGCGGTGCGGCCGGCCATCAGTTCAGCTGGCCAAGCAATTCGGCCCCGCTGCGGTGCGGTCGGGCGGCCGTTCAGCGCGCACAGCTAGTCGACCGAGCCAGCTGGTCGCGCGGCTGGCGGCTTGGCCGGGCGGCGTGCGCTTCGGCGCGCGGTCAGCTGGCCGCGTTGGTGCGGGCATTTCGGCCACACCATTGCTCGTCGGCCCGTCGGCCCGTCGACCCGTCGGCGCGGCGGGCGGCTGGGAATCTCCTTGATCGTGAGTGGATTTGGCCCCGAAATCGGTAGCAAATCCACTCATGATCATGAAATCGGCCGGAGTTCACCGGCTGGCGTGGTGCCGTAGAGGCTGGTGAGCCGTACGGGTGTCGTGTGGCGTCAGCCCATGATCGTGATGACTTTCGTCAACGAAATCGTGACAAAACCCATCAGCATCACCAACGGGCACGCGGCCCGGCCCGCTGATCCCCGCGGAAAAGCCAGGTCGAAGCCACGCAGCGAGGACGGTGAGCGCCCCGGTCGAAGCCAGGCAGACAGCATGGTCGGCGCGCGGTGGAGAAATTTCTTGGCGGGGAGCGATGAATCGGCGCCGGCTGGTCGGTATACCCCTTCGACCGATCCCACCACCGACACCGGCAGGCCACCCACACCCATCGATAGCGCCACCGACCGCCACCGCGACCGACAGCGACTCCACCACAGGAGTTGATCATGAAGTTCCCTGCACGACACGCCGGCGACACGCCGACCATTTTGCAGCGAACTTCATGATCAACACCGAGAGCGGTGCAGTCGGGAGCAGCTACCCACCGGAGAAGGGACCCGCTCTCATGAGCACGCAAACCGCAACCAGCAGCCAAACCGAGACCAACACCCAAACCGAGACCCACAGCCCAAAGACCAACACCAAAACCGAGACCAACGGCCCGACCGACACCGATGCCGTGCGCGACGTCCTGAACCAGCTGTACGACGCCTGGACCAATGGCGATGCCGACGCCTTCGCCGCGAACTACCGCGACGACGCCACCGTCGTCATGCCCGGCGTGCTGCGCCAGGGCCGCAACTCCGTACGCGACCACATGGCGGCCGGATTCGCCGGCCCGCTACGCGGCAGCCGCGGCCTTGACCAGCCGGAGGATATTCGCGTGATCGACGGGCACACCGCCATCGTGATCAGCCGGGCCGGCATTCTTTTCCCCGGCGAGGATGAGGTTCCGGCGGGCCGCCAGGTAACAGCCACCACCGTACTGTCCAAACAGGATGGACGTTGGCTGATCGCGGCCTACGCCAACGCACCGGCGCACTGATCCGACGAATTCGGCGGTGGGCCAGACTAGGTCCACCGCTGAAGGGGGAATGTTGACCGACGAGGATTTCGACCAACAAACCGGTAGTTACCGCCGCGAGTTGTTGGTGCACTGTTACCGGATGCTCGGCTCGGTGCACGACGCCGAGGACCTGGTGCAGGAAACAATGCTGCGCGCGTGGCGAGCCCGCGACCGGTACGACCAGCGGCGGTCCTCAATCCGCACCTGGCTCTATGCGATCGCGACCAACGCCTGCCTGACCGCACTCGAGGGACGCGCGCGCCGACCGCTGCCCTCGGGCCTCGGCGCGGCCAGCGACGATCCACGGACGCCGCTCATGCCGTCGTTCGATATCCCTTGGCTGGAGCCGTTTCCCGATGATCGTTTGACCGATCCGGCCGCACAGGTCATCGCCCGTGGCAGCCTTCGACTCGCGTTGATCGCGGCAATGCAATTGCTGCCGCCGCGGCAACGGGCGGTATTGATTTTGCGCGACGTACTCGATTTCAGCGCGGCCGAGGTCGCAGGTCTGCTCGGCACGTCATCAGCGGCGGTAAACAGCACCCTGCAACGGGCCCGGGCCGGCCTGTCGGGTGAGAATGCGGTCAGCGATATCAGCGAGCCGGACGACCCGGCGGTCCAAAGTGTACTCAACCGGTATATCCGGGCTTTCGAAGCGGCCGATGTGGACGGTCTGGTGAGCCTGCTCACCGACGATGCCGTACTCGAAATGCCGCCCGTGCCGCTGTGGTATCGGGGCCGGGGAGATTACGGGGAATTTCTGGCCCGGGTGTTCGAAATGCGTGGTCGCGATTGGCGGATGGTGCCGTGTTCAACCGCCAACCGGCAGCCGGCGGTGGCCGCATACTGCCGCGGCGACGCCGTATATGAGCTGCACACATTGCAGGTCTTCACGATCACCCCGGCGGGAATCACGCACAATGTCGTTTTCCAAGTCCCGCGGGTGTTCGAGTCCTTCGGTCTCGCGTCCGCTCTCGAACGTTGATCAATGCGTGTTGGGTGCCGTATGGTGACTGCGCGGCCGACACGCTGGCCGGTCTCCGAGCCGTACGCCACCCACGCTGGGGTGCGGCAACGAGGACAAGGGTCACCGACTCGCGTGATTGCGCGCCGCCTTGGATTTGTCTCCGTCATCTGAGCCGGTGGGCGTGGGTCATCGGCTGAACAGGATGACGTCATGACGCAGGACAAGGCCCTAAAAAAGGCCGCCCGGGCCCGCGCCGCGGAAACCGGCGAGTCGTACACGCAAGCCCGTCGCAAGGTCGCTCTTTCCGCGGACAAAACCGCAACACCCCGCCGGGTGGCGGTATTCGGAGCCGGCTACATCGGCCTGGTAACGGCCGCATGTTTCGCGGAAATCGGCCATCACGTCGTCGTACGGGATATCCAGCCGGATAAGATCGCGGTTTTGCAGGCGGGTGGCGTTCCGATCTTCGAGCCGGGTCTGGCCGAATTGATCGCCAGAAATGCCGAGCGGCTCAGCTTTACCCTCGACGCTCACGAAGCCGCCGACAATGCCGAAGTTGTGTACGTCTGCGTGGACACGCCCCCGACCGCATCCGGCGACGCGGACCTGTCGCGGGTCTGGGACGTTATCGAATCGGTCAAGGACGCTACGGGGCTCACCGCGGTGGTCGTTAAAAGCACCGTGCCGGTCGGCACCGGAACCCGTATCCGCACATTTCTGGACAATGTCGGGCTCGGACACGTCGGCTATGCCGCCAATCCGGAATTCACGGCCGAAGGCAAGGCAGTGGCCGATTTTCTCGCGCCGGACCGCGTCGTCATCGGCACCTGGGATGAGGCTACGGCCACGCTGGTCGAGGAAATGCACATCGGCGTGAATGGGCCCGTGGTGCGCATGGATGTTGCGTCAGCCGAAATGGTCAAACTGGCCTCGAACGCGCTGCTGATGACCAAGATTTCGTTCATCAATGAAATCGCCAACGTCTGTCAGGCGACTGGCGCCGATATCACCCACGTTGCCCGTGCCGTAGGGCTCGATCACCGGCTCGGTCCCCATTTTCTGAATG
>JBEDUI010000114.1:0-19872 GCA_040414495.1 Mycobacteriales bacterium | reverse complement strand
GTCGGGCACGCAGTCGGCGGTCGGGCACGCAGTCGGCGGTCGGGCACGCAGCCGGCGGTCGGGCACGCAGTCGGCGGTCGGGCACGCAGTCGGCGGTCCGCTGCGCCGTGTATGTGCAGCGAACGTGACGTGAGGGCGGAAATTCGGCGGAAAAACCGTCCTGGTGTCACGGTCGGTGCAGTAAGGGCTGTTGCGGCGCCGATCAACCAACCCTGGTGTCACGGTCGCTGCAAATGAGGTCAGGGCTTTGCGTTTTTGGTCGAGCCGTCGGGCGCGCCGCGCCGCGTATGCGTGGGCACGGGGCCAGCGGTCGGGTACGCAGTCGGCGGTCGGGTACGGGACGAGCGATTGGGCGAACGGTCGCGTCCCAAGCGGTTGGGTGCGCTGTCCGTCGGCAACGGCCAGCGCTTTGGCAGCCGCCGACCATGATCGTGAGTGGATTTGTTACCGATTTCGGCACCAAATCGACTCACGATCAAGAAAAAGCAGGTCACGAAGACAAGATCGGTCCACCGGATCGGCCCGCACGATCGGCCGCCGAGTTCGGCCCCGCGACGGGCCCGCAGGTGGGCCCGTCGGATCGTTGCGCCGGATCGCCACCGGATCGGCCCGCACCGGTAGCCGTGCCTCGATCGGTCGCCGATTCGACCCCGCGGTCGGCCCGCACAATCGGTTGCGGGATCGGCCCCGCACAATCGGTTGCGGGATCGGCCCACCAGATCGACTGCCGGATCCGCCCGCACGATCGGCACCGCCGGATTGCCCGCACGATCGTCCTGCCTCGATCGGCCACAGGAGACACTGCCGCAACCGGACAAGCGGCCCCGACAGAACGGTGCGAGGCCCATACCGACCCGGCAGTCAGCTCGGTGTGATCGGCTTTGCTGACCACTCAGTGTTTGGTTTCACCCACCCAGCGCAGCCAAAATTCCGACAAAGTACGCGGGAAATAACGGTCGTACGGCATGAATCTTGCCACAAACCGGCAGTACCCCTCAGGTCCGGCGAAGCACCCTAGTGGAGCAACGGGCGACAGCTACCGGTTGGTGCCTTTAAGCTGTCACTGCGCTGTCTGTCACCGGCGGCCACTGGCAAGCGATCGTCGATCGGAACCGGCGTCATCAGGTCCGATCATGACCGTCTTGTCTGACAAGGGGACCCGAACAGACGCAGTGAGGTAAGAAGGAAGCCGATGACTACGCCCAGGCATGGCGCACATACCGTGCGTCAAAGCCCCGGAGCTGGTGGCCCCACGCCGCCGCCCGGGGGCGTTCGCGTGCTCGCCCGCCGATACCACCTGATCGCGCAGCTTGGCCGCGGCACGATGGGTGTGGTCTGGGAGGCGTACGACCTCGCTGTACATCGTAAAGTAGCGGTGAAGGAAGTCTTACTTCCTGCTGACATGTCGGAGCACGATCGTGCTGTCTCCCGGGAACGCGCCCAGCGCGAGGCCCGGGCCATCTCCCAGCTCGCCCACCCGAACGTGATCGCCTTCTACGACCTGGTCGAGGAGGACGACCACCCCTGGGTCGTGATGGAGCTGGTCAACTCGCGCAGCCTCGCCGACGTGATCCGCGCCGACGGACCGCTGCCACTCTCCCGGATCGCCACCCTGGCGCTGGCCGTACTCGGCGCGCTGGAAGCGGCCCACCGCGCCGGCATCACGCACCGCGACGTCAAGCCGAGCAACCTGCTGCTCACCGACGACGGCCGGATCAAGCTGACCGACTTCGGAATCGCCCGCACGGCCGGCGATTCACCAATCACCGGCGCCGGCATGCTCGTCGGCTCGCCGTCGTACATCCCGCCCGAGGTCGTCCAGGGCGCGGCCGCCGGTCCGCCGGCCGACATGTGGGGCCTGGGCGCGACTCTGTACGCGGCGGTCGAGGCCCGGGCGCCGTTCGATGCCGGCGATCCGATGGCGACCCTGCATTCGGTCGTCTCCGACCCGACGCCGAACACCGGTCGGGCCGGTCCGCTGGCCCCGGTCATCGACGGCCTATTGAACAAGGACCCGCGCCGCCGGCTGGACACGGTCAAGGCGCGACACCTGTTGCTGGATGCGTTGCGCGCGTTCGACCGGGAACGTTCGAACGCCCCCGCGCCGGCGCCGTCGGCTCCGGTCTCCGCCCCGATGCCGATCGACCCACCGGGCGGCGGAGTAGGGCCGGTGAACGGTACGACGCCGGTCAACGGATTCCTGAACGGATCGGTCCCGCTGAACGGGTCCAGCGCGCCCGTCAACGGCTCGGCGGTCCCGCCCGTGGAGGCTCCGGCGGCCGATCCGGAGCCGGATCCGGATTTCATCGACCCGACCCCGGCCTGGGACCGGCTGGATCTGGTCAACGATGCGCCGGTCAACGGTGCCGCGACACCGGTCGGCGGGCAACTGCTCGCCCCGGCTGACGACACGGCCGACCACCCGGCGATGGACTTCGCGGCGCCGCCGCTCCTGCCGGCCGCGATACCCACTCCCGGACCCACTCCCGGACCCACTCCCTCTCCCCAGCCGACCGACCCGGCCGAGGAACCACAGGAGTCCGCGCAGCCTGAACCACCGGCGATGGATTTCGACGCGCCGTCGTACCAATCGCCGATCGAGCGGGCCACGCCCACTCCGGTCGACTTCGAGTTGCCCACGCCGGTAAGCGATTCGGGCGAGGACCATGACGATGACACCGCCGTCATCCCCAAGCTGACCGAAAATCGTCCGGCCGAGGCGGAAAAGCCGGCCGCAGAGGAAAAGCCCGCCAAGCCCAAGTACGCGCATCCGCTCGCGCACCTGGAAGGGTTCGATCCGGATGCGATCGACAGCCTGGACGGGATCGAGGACGACTTCGGCTCCGAGCCATGGCGTACCCAGGCGCTGCGACCGGTCGGTCCGCAGAACTTCTCGTGGAACCCCAGCATGCCGCCAAAACCGGTGCCTCCGCAGCAGACCGGAATGCCCCAACCCGGAATGCCCCAACCCGGAATGCCGCAGCCCGGAATGCAGGAGCCTGGAATGCCGCAGCGCGACCGCCGACCCGCGCCCTATCGCGACGACGATGGTGGCCTGGCGGCGCTCAACCTGCGTGGCGACAACCAAGGTTCGCGGACCCAGCAGATGCCGGGCTTCTTCGATGAGCCGCCGCGTCGCCGGCCTGACGTCGATTCGGACCGTGGGCATTCGGGCCGAACGGTCGGCATCATCATCGCGATCATCGTGCTGTGCATCGCCGGCTACGGCGGTTACTGGCTGGTGGGCCACTTCACCGGCGACAAGAGCAAGCCGACCGGCTCCAGTTCGTCCGCGCCGGCCAACACCGCCAGCGCCGGGCAGCCGACGAGCGGCGGCGCCAAGAGCACGACCGCGAAGAGCACCGCCCCCGCGGCAGCCGGGTACAAGACGTACCACGGGCAGCACTTCTCGGCCTCGGTACCGACCAGTTGGCGACCGGACCCACAGAGCAGCGGCGTATTGGACTTCAACGACCCGAAGGGCGATCGGTTCGTCCGGTTCGTGGTGAACGTCGAGGCCACCGGGGACCTGGTCTCCGGTTTCAAGAGCGCCGAGACGCAGTTCGCCGCCACCCATCAGGGGTACCACCAGATCGCGATCAAGCAGGCCAGCTACCGGGGCTACCCGGCGGCGGACTGGGAGTTCACGTACGACCGCGGTTCGCAGGACGTTCGGCATGTGTTGTACCGCTCGTTCACGGTTGGCTCCTCGACGTACGGCATCTACGTCTCGGCGCCGGAGGCCCAGTACCAGGCGACGTTGCCGATGTTCAACGAGGCGGCGAAAACCTTCGCTGTTCGGCAATAAGTGCGGCAGTAACGTACGGACTTCGGGCCCGTTCGGGCGGTACAGTGCCGCCGTGACCGAGCAGACGACAACGAAACTCGCCGAGCAGGCGGCCCGTGATCTGGCCGACCGGACCGGCATTGCCCGCTACGACGCCGCGATCATCCTCGGGTCCGGCTGGGCCCCGGCCGCCGACGCGATCGGGGTCGCCGACGCCGAGGTACCGGTAACCGAACTGACCGGCTTCATTCCGCCTACCGTCGCCGGGCAGGTCGGGGTGGCGCGCGCGGTGCAGGTCGCCGGGCGCAGCGTGCTCGTGTTGTTGGGGCGCACGCACATTTACGAGGGCCATGGCGTCGACGCGGTGGTGCATGGCGTCCGGGTCGCGACCGCCGCCGGTGCCCGGGTCGTGGTGCTGACCAATGCGGCCGGTGGTCTGCGCGAGGGCATGTCGGTCGGCGAGCCGGTGCTGATCAGCGACCACCTCAACTTCACCGGCCGGACGCCGTTGGTCGGGCCGCGGTTCGTCGATCTGACCGACCTGTATTCGCCGCGGCTGCGGCAGTTGGCCCGCGATATCGACCCGAGCCTGAGCGAAGGGGTGTACGCCGGTCTGCACGGTCCGCAGTTCGAGACTCCGGCCGAGATCCGCGCCTTCCGTACGTTGGGCGCCGATCTGGTCGGCATGTCGACCGTGCTGGAGGCGATCGCGGCGCGGGCCGAAGGCGCCGAGGTACTGGGCGTTTCGCTGGTCACCAACCTGGCCGCCGGAATGACCGGGGAACCGTTGGATCACCTCGAGGTGTTGGCCGCCGGTCGGGCCGCCGCAACCCGGATGGGCACCCTGCTCGGAGCCGTGGTCGGCCGGCTGTGACCTCGGCGAACCTGCGCGACCGGGTCGAGGCCTGGATCGCCGACGATCCGGATCCCGCGGCGCGGGCCGAGTTGCGGGCCCTGCTGGATGCGGGCGATTTTCCGGCTTTGGCGGAGCGGTTCGCCGACCGGTTGCATTTCGGCACGGCCGGTTTACGTGGCGAGCTGCGGGCCGGTCCGTTGGGCATGAACCGCGCCGTCGTGGGCCGGGCCGCGGCCGGGTTGGCTGCCTATTTGGTCGCGCGTGATGTACGCGGTCCGATGGCGATCGGGTACGACGCCCGGCACGGCAGTGCCGAATTCGCCCGGGACAGCGCGGAAATCCTGGCCGGGGCCGGCCTTTCGGTGGCGGTGCTGCCGCGTCCGCTGCCGACGCCGGTGCTGGCGTATGCGGTCCGGGCGCTTAATGCCAGCGCCGGCGTGATGGTGACGGCGAGCCACAATCCGCCGCGGGACAACGGTTACAAGGTCTACCTGGGCGACGGGGCGCAGATCGTGCCGCCGGCCGACGCCGATATCGAGGCGGCGATCGGGGCCGTCGACCGGTTGGCGGCGGTCCCCCGCTCCGATTCGTACGAACGGCTCGACGATGCGATTGTCAGCGACTATCTCGACGCTGTGTGCGGGCTGTTGGAACGCGGCCCGCGCGACCTGAGCGTCGCGTACACGCCGCTGCACGGTGTCGGCGGTGCGGTGCTGGTCGAGGCGATGCGGCGGGCCGGTTTCCCTGCCCCGCAGGTGGTTTCCAGCCAGGCCGAGCCCGACCCGGATTTCCCGACCGTCGCTTTTCCGAACCCGGAGGAGCCTGGGACGTTGGACGCGGCGCTGGCGCTGGGCGCACAGGCCGATGTGGTTATCGCCAACGACCCGGACGCCGACCGATGCGCGGTCGCGTGCGCGGGCCGGTTGTTGACCGGCGACGAATTGGGAATTCTGCTGGCCGACCATTTGATCCGGCGCGGGGTAACGGGTCGCTACGCCACCACGATCGTGTCGGCGTCGCTGTTGGGCGAAATGTGCGCCGCTCGCGGCCTGCCGTATGCCGAAACGCTGACCGGATTCAAATGGATCGTCCGGGCCGGTGCGGATCTGGTCTATGGGTACGAGGAAGCGCTGGGGTATGCGGCGGCGCCGAGGATCGTCCGGGATAAAGACGGGATTTCCGCCGCGCTATTGATCGCCGAATTAGCGGCAGCGCTGAAGGCCGACGGAAAAACGTTGCTGGATCGGTTGGATGAGATCGCGGCCGAATTCGGTGTGTACGCCACCGCGCAGGTGTCGCTGCGGGTCGAGGACACCGCGTTGATCGCGGCTACGATGCGGAAGATACGCGCCGCGCCGCCGGAATCCTTGCTGGACCAGCCGGTGTCTACTGTGGACGATATGGCGCCAGAGGCGGACGTCGTACGAATCGCCGCCGGTCGGGCGCGGGTGGTGCTGCGGCCGAGCGGGACCGAGCCGAAGCTGAAGGCGTATCTGCAGGTGGTCGTTCCAGTCCGGTCGGCGGTAGCCGAGGCGCGCGAGGAAGCCGCCCAGCAGCTGGAAATGCTGCGATCTGAGGTATCTCAACTGCTGAATTAAATGCCTGGGTGCGCTTTGTGAACGCACCCAGGCATTCTTAATTTCAGCGGCGGCGCAGCGACGGGTCGGACAGCGCGGGCGGCACGTAGCCGGCGTCGCGGTCGACCACGTTGGTGCCGGGCGGCACGATCTTGTCGATGCTGTCGAGCACATCGTCGGTGAGCGTGAGGTTGGGCGCGTCGAGCTGGGTTTCCAGCTGCTCCATGGTCCGTGGGCCGATGATGGCCGAGGTCACCGCCGGGTGGCGCAAGACGAACGCCAGGGCCAGGTTGACCAGGCTGACGCCGGCGTTGTCGGCGACCTGACCGAGCGCGTCGGCCGCGTCGAACTTAGCCTGGTTAGCCGTCACGTCGAACCGCTCCGGGGCACGAGTTGCACGATGCGACTGAGTGATCTCACGGTCCTTGCGGTACCGGCCGGACAGCCAACCGCCGGCCAGCGGGCTCCACGGAATGACTCCCATGCCGTACTTCTCACACACCGGCAGCACGTCGGCCTCAATGCCACGCACCAGCATCGAATACGGCGGCTGCTCACAGCGGAACCGCTCCCGGCCGCGTTCCTTGGCCACCCACTGCGCCTCGACGATCTGGTACGCCGGAAATGTCGAGCTGCCGAAATACCGGATCTTGCCGGCCCGGACCAGATCGGTCAGCACGCCGAGCGTCTCATCGATATCGGTGGTGACCGGGTCGGGCCGGTGGATCTGGTACAGGTCGATCCAGTCGGTGCCGAGGCGGCGCAGGCTGTTCTCCACCTCCTGCACGATCCAGCGCCGGGAATTGCCCTGCTGGTTGGCGTCCTCGCCCATCCGGCCGTGAGCCTTGGTGGCCAGCACGACATTGTCGCGGCGATGCCCGGCCAACGCCTTTCCTACGATTTCTTCAGATTCACCGTGCGAATACACGTCGGCGGTGTCGACAAAGTTGATTCCGGCGTCCAGCGCGCGATGGATGATACGTACGCAGTCGTCGTGGTCGGTGTTGCCGGAAGCGCCGAACATCATGGCTCCCAGGCAAAGCGGGCTGACGTGCACACCAGTGTGACCCAGAATTCGATAATCCATAGCAAGATCCTACGACCAGATCAGCGAAATCGACCCGGTCGTTCGCGCAGATTTCACCGTACGAAATAACGCTCAGACGGCGCCGAATTGCCGATCCCCGGCATCGCCCAAACCCGGCACGATGAACGCCGAATCGTTCAACCGTTCGTCGATACTGGCCGTGTAGATGCGCAACGGAAGGCCGCTATCGGCCAGCCGCTGCAGGCCTTCCGGCGCGGCGAGTGCACACAGGACGGTGATGTCGGTGGCGCCGCGGGCGGTGAGCAGGTCACAACAGTGCAGCAGCGAACCACCGGTGGCCAGCATCGGATCGAGCACGATCACCGCTCGGCCGGTCAACGTCTCGGGCAGCGATTCCATGTAGGCCCGGGGTTCGTGCGTGACCTCGTCCCGGGCCAGCCCGACGAACCCCATCTGCGCCTCGGGCAGCAGGCCGAACGCCGACTCCGCCATCCCCAACCCGGCCCGCAGCACCGGCACCAGCAGCGGTGGATTGGGAATTCTGGTGCCGGTGGTCCGGGCGACCGGCGTGTGAATCGGGAATTCTTCGACCGGCAGGTCCCGGGTTGCCTCGTAAACCAACATGAGCGTCAACTCGCGCAGTGCGGCCCGGAACGTCGGTGCGTCGGTGCGGGCGTCCCGCATGGTCGAGAGCCGGGCCCGCGCCAGCGGATGATCCACGACGGTTGTCTGCACGGGCCGCGTCCCCCTATTCCGTTACAGCCCGCCGACTCCATGCGGCGAACCCAGGCCGGTCGGCGCATCGTAGCCGCGCAGCCCGGTGCAGAGATAGTCCCCGCCGCAACTGCCGTTCGAGCCGCCGACCACATCGTTGAACGACCCGGCGTGCTGGTACAGGTACTGCGCATCGGCCAATTTCGCTGGGTTGCCGGCCAAGGCGATCATGCCGGCGATGAGCGGCGCGGCCAGGCTGGTGCCGCCGACGGTCTGCCACCCGTTCTGCGGTCCCAGGCCGTAGGTGTCGTAAACCGACAGCCCGGTATCCGGGTCGGCCACCGCGGAAACGTCGGCCACGGTGCGCATCCGGCAGTGAGTGTCGTGTTGCCACGATGGTTTCGCGATATAGGCCGAGCAGCCGCTACTCGCGCCGGACCAGGCGGTTTCCTTCCACGCAGTACCCTTTTTGGTCAACGTGGTGCCGCCGATTGCGGTGGTACGGGGCCACACGGCCGGGAAACTGGCCGGCCCGAACGCCGAGTCGCCGGAGGACGCCACGATCGCCACCCCGCGATGCGTGTAATACCGCTTTCCGTAACCGGAAACGCCATTGAATTCGGTGGCGCCGTAACTGTTCGAGACGATTTTCGCGCCCAGCCGTACCCCGGTATTGACCGCCGTCCCCAACTCAGTCAGGTCGTCCGAATTGCTTTCCACCAACGTGATATCGCATTTCGGGCAGGCGGCCGACACCGCGTCCAGGTCGAGCGAGGTTTCCACCGCCCAGTCCGGATCGCCTTTGGGCAGGGGCTTTGCCGCACCACGTTGGTTGACTTTATGGAAACAGTGGTTGGCGGTCGTGCAGGCTGGCAGGCCGAATTTCTTTCGGTACGTGGCCAGGTCGGATTCCGCGTTCGGATTGTCGTAGGCATCGATCACCGCGATGGTCTGGCCAGCGCCTTTGCTGGTCGGAAGCCGGTACGCCGCGGCGATATCGGCCGGGCGCAGACCGCTGGGTGTGGTGGTCGGTTTCGGCGCCGGGCCGACTCCGGTTCCGGCCGGGGTCGGCGCCGTACGGTATTCGGCAAAACAGCGGGCATGATGCGGGGCGACATTTCTCGAGCAGGCGCTGGTAAAACCAGAAACGTCTTGGGCAGTGGCGGGCATCGCGCCGAAACCCAGCAACAGCGCCGTTCCGGCCGCCAGGACGGTTGTTCGCATGGAGCACTCCAAGGGGCGAGTGGACGGTCGGATCAGCGGACGGTGTAGGCGTTATCTACAGTCTCGGTCAACGTGCCACCGGCCATATCGGTGGCGCGCAACCGCACACTCACCGGATGACCACTGGCGCTGGCCGGGTTGGTCAGGATCGTGCGGTATTCGCCGCCTCCGGCGGAAAACGCCGGCTGTGAATGCCAGGTCTTGCCTGAATCGAAGCTCAACTGCAAGTCGGCCGACTTAATCGGAGTCCGCGGCGCGCCCTGCACATGCTCGACGTGGAATGTGGCTACCGAAAGGCCGGCGGGCATATGCCCGGCCAGGTCGGTGGGCAACGGAATGCGGGCTTGCAGGATCGGCAACGCCGCGCACGCACCGGAACCCGTCGCGTCACAGTCCCAACTGCTCGGCAACTTTCCGGCGCTCGCCGGTGCCGCCGACCGGAATGTGGTGTCCACAGTGGCCCCGGTCGACCCGACGAAACCGTCCTGGCTGCGGCGTACCCGGTCCACGACCCGATATGTGGCCGCGCCGGTCGGGACCTTGAACGTGCCGCCGGTCGAATCGTTCTCGTCGTCGATGATCCGGCCGTTCTCGTACAACTGGAAATGCGTGGCGTGCCCGCTGTTCGGTATCGAGACCGCACCGGAATGGCCACTGACCGAATCCACAACCGGCGAGTAATCCAAGGTCAGCTCGCCCGCCGTACGGCAGGAGAAGCAGGTCCAGGCCGGATTCGCAGCAGTGTCGGCGGCAATACCCGGGGCCAACGGTCCGCGCAGCCAGTCGGCGCGCTGGATCGAGCCCGCGGCGTAGCTGCGCATCCCGTCGTCGACCTCGCCGCCGAACGGATTGTCCGACGTCGGATCGGCCAACAGCGACGCCTCCCACGCGACGTCCTTACCGCCGACCAGGTATTCGGTGCGATGGACCGGTGTCCGCAGCGGGTTGTAGGTGGAGATGACCAGGAATTGGAACGGGTAAACCGGCGACCGGACGAATTGCGAATCCCGATTCGGTCCGTCGCTGTAATACCGCGAGTCCAGCACCGTGGCCTGCCCCCGGACCACGGTGTGCCGCTGATCGGCGGAAATCTTCCCGCTTTCGGCAAACGAGGCGTCGTACGAATACGGAATCCCCTCGGCCGGTTTGCCGGCCAATGTCCAGCCGGTGATCCAGTGCAGCGCTCCAACGTGGACAGTCGGCGTGGGCGTGACGTAGACGCGGTTACCCGATCCGTACGACATCGACGAATCCACCCCGCCCTGCGCTTTGTCGGCCCGGAACCATTCGGTCGACTGCGACACGGTGGAGGCCGGCCGGGGGGTGGCGATTGACAACGGCACGGCGTGTGCGCCCGACATCGTCATCGTCTGCATATCCTGCGAGACCTGGTAATCGCCGACCGAGAGTTGGTACGTGGACGCGGTGTCGCTGGCGGCGTCGTAACTGTCCACCATGGACAGTGCACTGTAGTCACCCAGCGGCACGCTGGCACGCGCCTCACCGTTCACGACCGGCAGCACGGTCGCGAACCGCTCCGAATCGTCGGTGTTGAGCACATAGACCGCACCGTCGGAGACCGGTTTGCCGTTCTGGTCGTTGACCTTGATCACCAACGTGACCTGCATATAGGCCGGATGCACGACCGGCCCGGTCGAGGTGGCCGGGCTGTCCAACGCGATCCGGGTCACCCCGCCGAACAACGGGCGGTTCTGCCCGGAACGGGTGTCGGCCTTCCACTGCGCCACCAGCGCGCGACCGAAGGCCCGCGCCGAGGCGTCGGTCAGATAGCCGGCATCGCCGCCGGTCCGCGTCACGCCCGGGACCGAATGCGTACCGGCGCCGGAAAAGCTGAGCCGCACCGGAGTGCGGCCACGCTTTTGCGCCCGTGCCAACGCGGTGACGTCGAAGACCGACGGATCGATCGAAGTGCCGAGGTACCGCCGGGCCGCACCGGGAATCGCGTACACATGCCCGCCGATGCGTACCACCTGCAGCTGACCGGCGATGCCGTGGTGGCTCACCGGCAGTGCGGTCACCTCCTGCCGCCCGCCGACCGTGCGCAGCCGGACCTGATCGCCGGTGATGAGGTGCACCACGGTTCCTGGCTGCTTCGCCGAACCCGCAGGCGAATCCGCCGTTGAATCCGCAGCCGGAGCCGATCCCGCAGCCGAATCCGCACCCGAACCCGCACCCGAACCCGCAGCTGAATCCGCGGGCGGTCCCGCTGTCGGCGCTACGGCCGAAGCTGGCTCGGCGCCCCGGGCCAGCGCGCTCGGCAACAGCAATGACAGGACCAGCGTGCCGGTCGCTGCCAGGATGGCTTTCCTCATCTATCCCCCACGGACGTCCACTTTGACCTCTCGCTTCCTACTTGCCTTGTCGGATTCGGGCCCGATCGTTACCGACGTGCGAAATTCGGCTAGATCGAAGCCGCCTCCGCCGCGTGATCGCCCGCGTACACTCACCGAACGTGACGGCGCCCACGACCCAACCCACCGCGATATTCGCCGACGCGGTCCGCGATGCCACGTCGCTACGCCGCTTCCTGCACGGGCTGCCCGGCGTCGACCAAGTCGGCGCGCAGGCCCGAGCCGCGGGACTGGCCACCCGCAGCATCAAAAAGGCCTCGAAGGTGTGGGCGTTGGAGGCCGCGATCGGCATGGTCGACCTGACCACATTGGAGGGTGCCGACACCGCGGGCAAGATACGCAGCCTGTGCGCCAAGGCACGTCAGCCCGACCCGGCCGACCCCACCTGCCCTCCGGTCGCGGCGGTCTGCGTTTATCCCGACCTGGTCACAGTCGCGCGCGAACACCTGGCTGACACCGGCATCGCGGTTGCCTCGGTCGCCACGGCATTCCCCTCGGGCCGGGCGTCGCTGCGGACCAAGCTCGCCGACGTCGCCGACGCGGTCGAGGCCGGCGCCGACGAAATCGACATGGTCATCGACCGTGGTGCTTTTCTGGCCGGGCATTACCGCGAGGTGTACGACGAAATCGTCGCCGTCAAAGCCGCCTGCGGATCCGCGCATCTGAAGGTCATCCTCGAAACCGGCGAGCTGTCCACACTGGACAACGTCCGCCGCGCGTCCTGGCTGGCTCTGCTGGCCGGCGGCGATTTCATCAAGACCTCGACCGGCAAGGTGTCGCCGGCCGCCACTCCCCCGGTCGCGTTGGTGATGATGGAGGCGGTACGCGATTTCGCCGCCGCCACCGGCGAGCGGCGCGGGGTGAAACTAGCCGGCGGTATCCGTACCGCCAAGGACGCGGTCCGCTATCTGGTGTTGGTCAAGGAGACGGCCGGCGAGGAATGGCTTACCCCGCGCCTGTTCCGGATCGGCGCGTCCAGCCTGGTCAACGACCTGCTGATGCAGCGGACCAGGGAACGTACCGGCGTCTATTCGGGCAACGACTATTTCACGGTGGACTGAGCCATGTCGATCTGGGAATACACACCGGCACCGGAGTCCCGCGAGTCGGCCCGACTCCGCCCGTCGTACCAGATGTTCATCGACGGGGAATTCGTCGACGGGTCGGGTACGGCCTTCAAGACGATCAACCCGGCCGACGAAGAAGTCCTGGCCGAGGTGGCCGAGGCGAACGAATCCGATGTGGACAATGCGGTTCGGGCCGCGCGCCGGGCTTTTGAACAGGTCTGGGGCCGCATGCCCGGCCGGGAACGGAGCAAGTATTTGTTCCGGATCGCCCGGCTGATCCAGGAACGGGCCCGCGAGTTGGCCGTGTTGGAAAGCCTCGACAACGGCAAGCCGATCAAGGAAAGCCGAGACGTCGACATTCCGCTGGCGGCGGCGCATTTCTTTTATTACGCCGGCTGGGCCGACAAGCTGGAATACGCCGGTTTCGGGGCGAATCCCCGGCCGCTCGGGGTTGCCGGCCAGGTGATTCCGTGGAATTTCCCGCTGCTGATGGCGGCCTGGAAGCTTGCCCCGGCGCTGGCCGCCGGCAACACGTGCGTACTCAAACCGGCCGAGACGACACCGCTGACCGCCCTGGTGCTGGCCGAGATCTGCCAGCAGGCCGACCTGCCGCCGGGCGTGGTCAACGTCGTGCCCGGGGCCGGAAACACCGGGGCCACGTTGGTCGCGCATAAAGGTGTGGACAAGGTCGCGTTCACCGGTTCGACCGAGGTGGGCAAGGAAATACAGCGCACTATCGCCGGTACGAAGAAACGTCTCACCTTGGAACTGGGCGGGAAAGCGGCCAATATCGTGTTCGACGACGCGCCGCTGGACCAGGCCGTCGAGGGCATCGTGAGCGGCATCTTCTTCAACCAGGGGCACGTCTGCTGCGCCGGATCCCGTTTGCTGGTGCAGGAATCGGTCGCCGACGAACTGCTCGATTCGCTCAAACGCCGGCTCGGCACGCTGCGGCTGGGCGACCCGTTGGACAAGAATACGGATATCGGCGCGATCAATTCCGCGGCGCAGTTGGAGAAAATCCGGTCGCTGTCGCAGATCGGCGAAAGCGAAGGCGCGACCCGGTGGTCGGCCGCCTGTCCCCTGCCCGAGCGTGGTTTCTGGTTCCCACCGACCGTGTTCACCGGGGTATCGCAGGCCCACCGCATTGCCCGCGAAGAGATCTTCGGCCCGGTGCTGTCGGTGCTGACCTTCCGTACCCCGGACGAGGCGCTGGCCAAGGCGAACAACACGCCGTACGGATTGTCGGCCGGAATCTGGACCGAGAAGGGTTCGCGCATTCTGTGGATGGCGAACCGACTGCGGGCGGGCGTGGTCTGGGCCAATACGTTCAACCGGTTCGATCCGACCTCGCCGTTCGGCGGCTATCAGGAATCCGGATTCGGTCGCGAGGGCGGCCGGCACGGCTTGGAGGCATATCTTGCCCACTGAATCGTCGCGGCTTTCGGTACGCAAGACGTACAAGCTCTATATCGGCGGCGCCTTTCCGCGTTCGGAATCGGGTCGCTCGTATCCAGTGTCCACACCGGACGGGAGATTCCTCGCCAATGCGTCGCAAGCGTCCCGTAAGGACGTTCGCGACGCCGTTGTCGCGGCCCGTAAGGCATTTAGCGGCTGGTCCGGCGCGACGGCGTACAACCGCGGGCAGATCCTGTACCGGATCGCCGAAATGTTGGAGGGCCGGCGGGCCCAGTTCATCGCCGAGGTCGCCGACGCCGAGGGCTTGAACGATGCCGAGTCCACAGTGGACGCGGCCATTGACCGGTGGGTCTGGTACGCCGGCTGGACTGACAAGATCGCCCAGGTGACCGGATCGAGCAACCCGGTGGCCGGACGGTATTTCAACTTCTCGCTGCCCGAGCCGACCGGCGTGGTGGCGATCCTGGCCCCGCAGCGTTCCAGCCTGCTCGGCCTGATCAGCGTGCTGGCCCCGGCCATCGCCGGCGGCAATACGGTCGTCGCGGTCGCCGCGCAGGACCGGCCATTGCCGGCGAGCACGCTGGCCGAGGTCCTGGCCACCTCCGACCTCCCCGGCGGCGTGATCAACCTGCTGACCGGTCGCACCGCGGAGCTCGCGCCGTGGCTGGCCGGCCACATGGACGTCAACGCGATCGACCTGACCGGCGTCGCGGCGGACGAGCGGACCGAGTTGGAACGGCTGGCGGCCGACAACGTCAAGCGGGTCTTCCGCGGGCCCGAGGGCGACGAGCCGGACTGGACCGCGGACCCCGGGATCGGGCGGCTCACCGCTTTCCTGGAGACGAAAACTGTCTGGCATCCGGTCGGAACCTAGGCGTACAACTCGACCACGCACATCCCGGCGCGACGTTCGACCGCTACGCTGCGCCGGTACAGCACCTGCCCCGTACGAGAGGTACTCACGATGACCGGCCCCACCGAGGCGACCATCGTTCCAATCGAGATCACGCTGAACGGCCGGCGTGGTATCACCCTCTGGGCCCCGCCATGGGAAGAGGACGGCGAGGAATGGCAGGCGTTTCTCGGCACCGGCGAAAAGCTGGAGGTGTTCGAGGACACCGCGAGCCTGGCGACGTACGTGGCCCGCAGCGGCGACAACGACCTCGTCGACCACCCGTCCTGGGACATGGTGCAGACGTTGCCGCCGGACCAGCTGGAGCCCGAGCCGGACTACCACTTCGACCTGGACGCCGTGCTCGACCTCATCGACGGCAGCCCGTCCGATGACACGATCGGCGAGCTGGCCGACACGGTCGACATGGTGCAGCGGATCGCCGAGTGCGTGGATGACGGGCCGCTGATGCGCATGCTCGAGACGCCGGTGTTCGCCGCCCTCATCGACGAGGACGAGCCCTCCTACGACGAGGAGGACTGGGAAGAGGCGCAGAGCACGATTTCGCGGGCCTGGCCGTTGGTGACCGCCCGGCTGCAGGCCTGTCTGCACTGGCACGAGAGCGAGGACGGTAAGGATTCGGACCGCGCGGAGCCCGGTGAATTCTGGGACGAGATCGGCATTCTGCCGGTGGCGGTGACCGGGCCGGACGGGACCGGCTATACGCTGCGCTGCTATCTCGACGACCACGCGGTATTTCTCGGATCCGACCTCATCGTCGACGTATTCCGCAGCCCGTCCGGGTTGATCGACTACTGCCGTACGGCCACCACCCACGACCTGGCCGACCTCGACACCTGGAGCTCGGTCCGCGATTCGGCCGTGCTGGACGTCAGTCCGGCCGCCGGTGAGCGCTACGACATCGGCAAGGACAGCGCGTCGGCGCGGGAGATCATTTCCGATCTGGCTGACTACTGTCAGCTGGCCGGGGTGCAGGACGAGCTGGCCGGCAAGACGGACTGGGAAAAGGTCGTGGCCGAGGTCGACAGCTGCCTGCGCTGGCACGACTAGGGTCTGTCCTGCGGATCTTGGTGGATGCGGGCGGTGATCCAGACGGCGAATGACAAGGCAGCCCGGGTGCGGGTGTCCCGCAGATCGAACCGGGAGACGGCAGTGGAGCTACCGACTATTCCTACAGTGACGACAACGCAGTCAGTCGTTGTCTGGGCGCCGATCCGCGCCGCCGAAGATCCGCAGGACAGACCTAAATCAGGAGATACGTAGTGAGCAGGCGGGGGGCGGTGCTGGGCGCCCTCGTCCTGCTGCTCACCGCGGCCTGCGGCTCACCAGAGCGATTGTCGGGCAGTGTCGGGCCGGCCGGGGTCGGACCGGCTTCCTCGAGCCATTCACCGGCACCGAGCCCGACGCCGACAAATCAGTTCAAGAATCTCGATTATGGTCCCACCGAAGGCAACACCTCCGGCACCGATCTGACCTTCAGGGTGCCGGAGGCATGGAAGCTCCTCATCAGCGACAATGGCGTCCGCTACAGCTATACCGACCCCGCGACAGGAATACTGCTGCGCCTGGATTTCAGCGAACCGAACGGCAGCGCCGTCGGAAACTGGCAGTCGTATTCAAAGGATTTCGCGCTGAGCCATCCCGGATATCAGGGGATACACATCGGCAGTGTCAGCTGTCCGAACGGTGCCACCGACTGCGCCGATTGGGAATTCACATTTCCCCAGAACGGCGCCGTACGCCATGTCATCGATCGCGCAGTCGTCTGCGACAACATTGCGTTCGCGGTGTACATTTCCGCGCCGACGAACCTATTTCCGCAAGCCAAACCGGTTTTCGATTACGTCGTCGAACACATCACGATTGGCTAGTGCCGCTGACCTTGACGCTGCCGAGAATTTCGGCCGTCTTATGCTCGTCAGCCGGTTGCTTTACCTGAATGTAGACGTCGTAATTGCCGCGCCGTTCGACAATGTCATCGAAGCTCACGTTGCCGGCGCACCCGGTCCAGCGCACCCGCGAGCCGGATAATCCGCCCGGCATCGCGGCGGGTTGCTTGGTGCAACCGGGGTGGCGGATATCGGCCAGCACCTGTGTGGGGGATTTCGCGTGCAGGGCCGTGCTGACACCGACGAATACGCCCGGCGTACTCGAACCCTGCTTGGTCCAGGAACTGACGTCGTCGGACACCTCGATCCCGGTTCCCGATTTTCCGGGCAGACCGAATTGGTCGAGCTGCCAATCCCCGTCCATGACCTGCCCGGACCAGCTCTTCGGCACCTTGACCGAGAGGCCGTCGCCGTGCACCACCTGTACGCCGGACCGCTCGCGATACAGCGCATACCCGGTCCCGGCACCGGCCGCGATCGCGGCCACCACGACCAGTCCGATGATCCGGCGGCGCCCGCGGTGTTGGGGTTGGTCTGGATACGGCTGCTGGTACGGCGGCCGGGTTTGGGCAGCGACACCGACCGGGTCGGCCGTCCGTGGTGGGCCGGATGGGATCGGCCCTGGGCCGGCCGGGATCGGCGGCTGGCCGGGTCGTACTGGATGCTGGCTGGCCCGAGGCGGCGGCTGCTGGCGATTGGGCGGCGGTGGCGCGACTTTGGTCGGTGGCCGTGCGGACTGCGTTGCCTCGCGGTAGGTCACAATCGTGTCGGTTGTGTCCACAGTGGACAGGCTGCCGGTCTCGTCGTCGAGCGGCTGATCGCGGCCCGCCTGCCGCAACGCCCGGCGCATCTCAATCGCTGACTCGAACCGGTCCTCCGATCGCGGCGCCAAGGCCCGGCGGACCACGTCGCCGAGAGGCCCAGGAACCCGGTCGGCATCCCGCAGAGCCGCGTCGGCCGACGCCTGGTCGCTGACCATCCGCGGCGTCCGGCCGTACAGCATGCACATGATCAGCGCGCCCAGCGCGTACACATCGGCGCGGGCATCGATCGCGCCGCCCATCAATCCCTGCTCGGGCGCCATGTAGCCCGGCGTGCCGGCGGCCAGCGTGAACCCGGACGCGTGCGCCACCGCCCGGGCCAGGCCGAGGTCGGCGATGAGCAGCCGCTCCCGGCCACGGCCGGTGTGAAAGAGCACATTGGACGGTTTGACGTCGCGGTGCACCACGCCCAGCCGGTGCAGCACCGCCAGCCCGTCGGCCACGCCCAGCGCATGCCGGAACACCAGCGCCGGCGCCAGCGGACCGATCAACCGGTCGGCCAACGTACCGGCGTCGGCGTACGTCATCACGAAATACGGCCGGCCGTCGTCCAACTCGCCGATGTCGTGCACCCGCACCACGTGGTCGGAGTCGGCGCGGCGCAGAATGCGCGCCTCGTCGGCGAACCGGGCCCGGATATCGAGCCGGTCGGTCCAGTTCTCCGCGAGCACCTTGACCGCAACCGGCGAGTCGAGCGCGTCGTCATGAGCCAACCAAACCGTGGCAAATGCCCCCGAACCAATGCGGCGATCGACGCGGTATCGACCAAACATCGTGGGGTCCGACATGCCCGTATCATGTCGGATCTGTGCAGCTCTAAATAGTCGGACCAGCGATCGTGGCAAGAATGACACCGAACGGTTGGAGCATTGATGACTCTCGGATCCGACGCCGAGCCTCTGGAGCAGCTTGCGATCCGGGCCCGCGAGGGCAACGCGGCCGCGCGCGATGAGCTGCTCCGGCGCATCCAACCCGACGTGATGCGCATCTGCGTACGAATCCTGCCGCACCGTCAGGACGCCGAGGAGGCCTGCCAGGACGCGCTGCTACGGATCTCCTCGAACCTGCACCGGTTCGAGGGCCGTTCGAAGTTCTCCACCTGGATGTACGCGATCGCGTCCAATTCCGGCCGCCAGACCTACCGTTCGCTCAAGCGCCGGTTCTCCGAATCCGCGACCGACCAGATCATCGAACGGCCCGACCCGCGCACCACGTCGGTGATCGCCGGCTCGCGGCTGGATCTGCTCGAGGCGTTGGAGCAGTTGGAGGAAGCCCGCCCCGAGCTGATCCCACCGTTCGTACTGCGTGACCTGGGTGAACTGTCGTACGACGAGATCGGTGCTCAGCTGCAGGTGCCGGTCGGTACGGTCAAGTCGCGCGTGCACGACGCGCGGGTGCACCTGCGGCACCGACTCGTTCGCTAGAGGCCGCCTCGTTCGCTAAAGGTCGCGGGCCCAGTCCTGGCCGACGAGCTCCTTGCCGAAGCTCGTGTGCGGCTCCTCCTTGACCAGTTCGAACCCGGCCCGCTGATAGATCCGCCGCGCATCGGACAGTACGTCGTTGGTCCACAGCGTGATTCGCCGGTACCCGACGCGGCGGGCGTACCCGAGCACCTCGTCGACCAGCCGGCCACCGATCCCCAGACCGCGGAAGCGCGGGTCGACCAGGAGCAGCCGTAGCTTCGCCACCCGCGCATCGGCCCGACCGCTGGCCCGCACACAGAACACGCAGCCGGCCGGCTCGCCGTCGACCTCGGCAATCCAGGCCCGTTCCCGTTTCGGATCGCGCCCCTCCACGAAATCGGCCACGATCCGGGCCACCAACGCCTCGTATGTCTCGTCCCAGCCGAACTCCTCGGCGTAGACGGCGCCATTGCGGGCGACGACCCAGCCCAGCTCGCCCGGGTGCGGCTCGCGCAGCACGACCGAACGGCTCTGCGGTCCGTCACCGAGCAAACCGCTGATCGTGCGCATCGCGGCCAGCAGCGTCCGCCGGTCGGCCGGCATCAGCTTTTCCAGCAGCCCGCGGATCTGCTCCACCGTGTGCTGGTCGAGTTCGCCAAATGCGGCCCGGCCCCGTTTGGTCAGCGCGACGACCTGGCGGCGGGCATCGGCCGCGGAACGCTCACGCTCGATCAGGCCGGCGTCGGCGAGCTTGGCCAGAATGCGGCTCAGATATCCGGCGT
>JBEDUI010000113.1:0-10529 GCA_040414495.1 Mycobacteriales bacterium | reverse complement strand
AGCGTGCCGAGCCGTTCGCCGGCGGTATGGGCCACAACGGCAGCCACCACCGAGCCGACCGTATTGCCGGCGGTATTCCAGCCGCCGTACGCCCGCAGCTGATCCAGTACGCCGGCCTCGGCGAGGTACCGGATCAGAATGGGGTCCGAGCCGTTGGGCCGCCGGACATCGGCGACCGCGACCGCACGCCCGTCGCGGATCAGTTCAGAGACCTGCCGCGCCACCTCGGCCGCGGCTCCGTTCTCCTCCCCGTCGGGTTCGGGGGCGTGCACCACGAGAACGGTGTCGGCCTGATCGAGATCCTCAACAGAGGATCCACCGGCGGCCCGAATCTGCCGGGCCACCCCGTCGGCGATCGGCACGTTTTCATACGGCGCGATGCGCTCGGCCCCGCCCGCCTCGCAGAATCGCACCGCGATCCGCGGTCGTACCCCCGCCGCCGCGGCGATTGCCCGGGCGACCAGGACGGACCCGACCTCGTCGGCGCCCGGGTACATCAACACCCGCTCCGCCGCCCCACTCACCGACACCCAGTGCCGCAGCCACAGCTGTTCCAGCGAACCGGCCGCCCGCGGCGCGGTGTCGTCGGCCGTGATGGCCAACAGGTCGAGCGCACCCCGGCCGGCCAGCTCGATGGCGTAGAGGTCCATGGCATGGTTACGCATCCGGCGAAGCCAGAAATCCGCCCGTACGTCGGCCGGAATTGCCTCTTCCAACCCCGAACGGTCGTGTGACTCGCCCAGGAATTCCCGGTGCAGCGCGGCGCCGAGGTCATGCAGCTCGACGCCGTGACGCGACCAGTACAACGGCTCCTCGGCCGGGCTGTACGACCTCGACGCGCGCATGACCGTGGTGACGGCGCTGACCGACAGGTCGGGATGGTGGTGGCGGATATCGGTGAGTACGCCGAGGCGACGAGCGACGCTATCGGTCGGGTCGGCGCTGGTCCGCGAGCCGATCAGCCCGCCGTAACCAAGCATGTCCAGCGACACGACCGACGCGTCCACCTCGCTCGCGGTGGCCCGCAGCCATTCGGCCAGCTCGTCGGCGTTGCCGGGATCGCGCATGACCGGCAGCAGTTCGTTCGACGGAGTCACCAGCGGCACCCCGGCGATGGCGGCCACCTGTCCGGGCAGCCGTAGGTTGACCGGTCGTTCATCCAGGGGCAGCAATGCGATACGCATCCGCGTCTCCTCCTCAGCGGTCCGTGGCGGCGACGAACCAACGGGTGATCGCCATCGGGTCGGTGATCGCGGTCCCGACCACCACCGCCCAGGCGCCCTGGGCGAAAGCATCACGCACCTGCTTGGCCGTACGGACGCCGCCCTCCAGGACCGTCCGTATTCCGCGCCGGCTCAGCGCGCCGACCAATTCAATGTCCGGTGTGGACCGTCCGGTCGTGGCGGCGGTGTACCCGGACAGCGTGGTCGCGACCAGGTCTGCGCCGGCCGACCAGGCCGCGACGCCTTCCTCCTCGGTGGCCACATCGGCCATGACCGGGCGGTCCACCTCGCGGCGTACCCGGTCGATGAGCCGCGCGGTCTCATCCGGATCGGGCCGATTGTCAGCGGCGGTTTCCAATGCGATCAGGTCGGCACCGGCCTCGGCCAGCTCAACGCAGTCCGCCAACGTCGGAGTGATGAACGGCCGGTGCGCTCCGGTGTCCACCTTTTTGATTCCGATAATCGGCAACCCGATTCGCGTGCGGGTCACTCGAACATTGGCCGCCGATTCGATCCGCACGGCCACCGCTCCGCCCTCCTCGGCGCATGCCGCGAGCGCCGCGATGGTCCCAGGGTCGGCCAGCGGGTGACCGTCAGCGGCCTGACAGGACACCACCAGGCCCCCGCGTAATTCCGCCACCACCGGGGCTTCCGGCGGACGTGCGGGCACCTCGGACCGAGTTGCCATAAACAATCTCCCTACCTGAAAGCCCCGCCTCCCGGCACGACGTCCTAACGATAGGACCATACCAATGATGCACACGCGGCCGGTTTGCATCTCCGTAATACCCAAGAAACAACCAGAACTACGCCGATTCGCGTTGAACAGTTGACACCTAGACCTGAATTGGAGTAGACCATTCATCCAACAAGCGGCGTACCGGTATACCGCGCCGACGTTTCAGGAGGCAGAATGATGCTGCACGGCACTGCTGGAAGACGCGACCGGCGGGGCGGGTGGCGCGCCATTGCCGCTGGCGCGGCCGGCCTCACGCTGGCCGCCACCATGGCAGCCTGCGGCGGCGGCAGCTCAGGCCGCACGACGGTCAACTTCACGTACCTGTGGACCGGGCCTGAAGGCAAGGCCATGGCCGCCATCATCAAGGACTTCAACGCCAGCCAGAACAAAATCACGGTCAAGGGAGTGTCCAACCCGGACCAGCAGTCCCAGCTCGCGGCGATGGCCAGCACGAGCAGCAGCTTTGACATCTCCGACACCTTCGGCAACATCGTCGGCGCTTGGGCCTCTAAAGGCGTGCTCGAGCCGCTGAATGACGACATGTCCAAGGACTCGTACAAGACCTCTGATTTCGCCAAGGCCGCGATGGATCAGACGGTTCAGGGCGGAAAGACGTATGCCCTGCCGATCGCCGTGCACACGGTTCAGCTGCTGTACAACAAGACGCTGTTCAAGCAGGCCGGCATCGCCGGTCCGCCGGCCACCACGAGCGAATGGGCCGCGGACATCGCCAAGCTCACGAAAACCCAGGGCGGGAAAATCTCCCAGCTCGGTTTCGCCAACCCCGATTTCACCACGATGGGTTGGGAATTCGGTGGTCAGTGGTTCGATGCCAAGCACCAACCAACTCCGGACACGCCGGGTAATGTTCAAGCGGCGAATTTCTACGTCGACAACGTGGTGAAAAAGTACGGCGCCAAGGCCGTGCAGAAGTTCACCTCGGGATTCGGCGAATACGCATCGCCGGAGAACCCCTTCTATCAGGGCAAATTGGCCATGACCACCGATGGTGAGTGGCAGTCGGCGTTCACCAAGCAATACGCGCCCAAGCTGGATTGGGGCGTGGCGCCGCTCCCCTACCCCGATGGACATCCCGAGCTGAAAGACACCACCCAGGTCTCCTCCAGCGTGCTGTTCATCCCGCGCAGCTCGCAACACAAGGCCGAGGCGTGGACGTTCATGAAATACCTGCTGGCGAAGAAATCGATGCTGAGCTTCACCCATACGCTGGCTAACCTGCCGGCCCGTACCTCGCTGCTGGGCGACCAGATCTACAGCGACCTTCCGCAATTCGGCACCTGGCAGGAGGCGCTGAAGAGCAAGAACACGCACTCGTTCGACTCGACCAGCTCCAGCCAGCAATACACGACCGACCTGACCACCGCCAGCGATCAGATCACGCTCGGCAAGAAATCCGCCCAGCAGGCGCTGAGCGCAGTGGCGAAGCAGGCCAAGAAGTATGGCAACTAACGTCCGCCAGGGGGCCGGACTCGGAGCGGCGCGGCGGAGGCGCGAGGCCCTGATCGGCCTCGCCTTCGCCAGCCCGTTCCTGATCGGAATCGTCGTATTCACGGCCGGACCGATCATCGCCTCGGCGTATTACAGCCTCACCAACTTCAACATTTTCCAGTCACCGGTCTGGGTTGGACTCGGCAATTACCGGCATTTGTTTCATGACGACCTGTTCTACAAGGCGCTGTGGAACACCGGCGTGCTCATGGTGATCGGGGTACCGGTACAACTCGCGCTTGCCCTGATCGTGGCGCTCGGGCTGAGTTTCCAGGTGCGCGGCCAGCCGCTGTACCGGGCTCTGGTCTATCTGCCCTCGGTGGTCCCGATGGTGACCGCGACCTATCTGTGGCGGTGGTTGCTGAATTCGCAGTACGGCACGGTGAACCGCATTCTCGGTGCGCTGCACCTGCCACAGCCGGACTGGATGGGCGATCCACTGTGGACGAAGCCCGCTGTCATGCTGATCGTGTTCTGGGGAATCGGCACCACCGCGGTCATCTATCTGGCCGCATTGAAGCAGGTGCCGCGTGATCTCTACGAGGCGGCTGAGGTCGACGGCGCCGGAATTTGGTGGCAGTTCCGTCGCGTCACGTGGCCGATGATCAGTCCGGTGACGCTTTTCCAGCTGATCGTCGGCTTGATCGCCGCGCTGCAGGTTTTCGCTCAGCCCTATTTGCTCGCGCAGCAACGGCTCAACGCGACGTCCGGTGGTCCGGACAACTCGCTGTTGACGTACAGCATGTACCTGTTCCAGAACGCGTTCATCTATCTGAAGATGGGTTACGCGTCGGCTATGGCCTGGGTTCTTTTCCTGATCACGCTGGTGTTGACGGCGATCGTGCTCCGATCGTCGCGGCGCTGGGTGCACTACGAGGAGTGAGGAAGCCGTGAGCACAGCTACTGTGCGGCAGGCGGAACCAGCGGTGTCATCGGGCCAGTTCCGACGCCGTCCCGTACCGACCTCCCGTCGCCTGCGGCAATTGGGCCGGCACGTCGTACTCGTGGCCATCTGCGCGGCATTCTTTCTGCCGTTCACGATCATGCTGCTGACGTCATTCAAAATGCCGACCGATATCTTCCACGTACCGCCCCGGCTCCTGCCGGTCCACTGGGTGCTGTCGAATTACCGGCAGGCCTTCTCGTCTATGCCGTTCGGCCGCTATCTCGGCAACAGCGTGCTGCTGGTTGTATTGAACGTCGGCGGCACGCTCGTCAGCTGCCCGCTGGTCGCCTACGCACTGGCGAAGCTGAAATGGCCAGGGCGCGGCGTCGTTTTCACCGTCGTACTCTCCGCGATGATGTTGCCGCCGCAGGTGACGATGGTTCCGGTGTACCTGATCTGGAGCAAGCTCGGGCTGGTGAATACGTTCTGGCCGTTGTTCGCGCCGTCGTTCTTCGGTACGCCGTTTTTCATTTTCCTGCTGCGCCAGTTCTTCCGGAACGTTCCGGACGACATCCTCGAAGCGGCGCGCATTGACGGGGCGGGCGAATTCCGGACCTACTGGCAGATCGTGCTGCCGTTGGCCAAGCCGGCGCTGGCCACCGCCGCCGTCTTCCAGTTCGTCTGGACCTGGACCGATTTCGTCAACCCGCTTATCTACATCCACGACAACAGCAAGTTCACCCTCTCGATTGGTCTATACAACTTCTTCAGCGAGCACGGCGTGGAATGGGGCCCGCTCATGGCCGCATGCGGGATGTTCACGCTTCCAGCCATCCTGATATTCGTGTTCGCCCAGCGGTATTTCATCTCCGGAATTTCCACCACAGGTTTGAAGTAGCAGCGCTTTCGTCCACTGAGGAGTGTGCATGTCGGTCCGGGTCGGTCTGGTCGGTACGAATACGTCACACGCGGGGGTGTTCGCCCGGCTGTTGAACGGTGAGGGCGCGGCCCCACGGGTCGAGGGCGCGCACGTGACCGGAGTGTGGAGCAGCGGACGGGTCGGGCTTTCCGGCCCGCACCCGGAGGCACCGGAGCTGGCGGCGCGATTCGGCATCGACCGGGTCGTCGCCGATCCCGGCGAGCTGATCGGCGCGATCGACCTGGTACTGGTCGTCGACGACCTGGACGGCGGCGCGTTGCACGCCGAACTGGCGCGGCCGTTCATCGAGGCCGGTATCCCGACGTACATCGACAAGCCGATGACGCTCGACGTCGCCGACGCGGTCGGGCTTTTCGACCTCGCCGGAAAACACAGCACGCCGCTGCTCAGCGCGTCGGCTTTGCGCTTCGCCACTGAACTGCCGGCCGTAACGGATGCCGGTATCGGCAAGCTCAGTTCCGTGGTCAGCGTCGGCCCCGGTGATTGGTACAACTACGGCGTCCACGCGGTCGAACTGGCCCAGACGCTGACCGGTCCGGGCGCAACCTGGGTGCACCAGCACGCCGGCGAGCAGCGGGACGTCACGGTGGTGGGATACGACGATGGCCCGACCGTGGTGGTCGAAACACTGCGCGACGCCGCGTACGTCTTTTATGCCAGTGCATTCGGCGAGAGCGGCCACGCGCAGGTCGAGGTCACCGACGCCGACGGGTTCTACGCCGGAGCGATGAGCGCGGCCGTACAGATGGCAGTCAGCGGCACGTCCCCGGTGGGCCGGGCCGACACGCTGGAGGTCCTGGCCATCCTCACCGCGGGACAACGCTCGGCCCTGATCGACGGCCCGGTGCAGATCGCCGACGTACTTCCGGGAGCGACGGCATGACGCGGGTCGGAGTCGTCGGCGCGGGCGGTATCGGGCACACGCACCTGCGGGCGTACACAGCCGCTGGCGTCCCGGCCGTGGCAGTGACCGATGTGGACAGTGAGCGGGCCGCATCGGCCGCGGAAGAATTCGGCGCCACCGCGTACCCGGACCTGTCCACGATGCTGGCCGAGGCGAATCTGGACGCGGTCAGCATCTGCACTCCCCCGGCCTCGCACCACAAAGCCAGCCTGGAAGCGCTCAAGGCTGGGGTCGCGGTGCTGTGCGAAAAGCCAATGGCATTGTCCGAAGCCGAATGCGCCGAGATGGCCGCGGCCGCTGACGCCGCCGGTGTGCCGCTCAGCGTCGGGTTCTGCCACCGTTTCCAACCGCACATCGAAGCGATGCGCGCGGCGCTGACCGACGGCGCGATCGGCACCGTGCTGAGCTTCCGCAACCGCTTCGCCGGTCACCTGGCCGGCGTGGAAAACACCTGGTTCGCCAACCCGGACATCGCCGGCGGCGGCGTGCTGATGGATACCTGCGTACATTCGGTCGATTTATTTCGTTACCTCATCGGAGAAGTCGCCGATATCCGGGCACTGCACGCCACGACCGGTTCCCCGCTCGGCCCGGCTCTGTCCGTTGAGGACACCGCGGTGCTGGCACTGCGCTCCACAAACGGAGTCCTGGGGGTCATCGAGGCGAGTTGGCGCACCCGCCCGGGCGAGGCGGTGGTCAGCGTGCGCGGCACCGACGGCACGCTGCACCTGGACTACGGAACGATGGCGCTGACTCTCAGCACGCCTGACGGCTCGGCACCGCAACCGATCGAGGTGCCCGAGGGTGACCGGTTCACGCGCCAGGCGGCACATTTCCTGGCCTACGTGGCCGGCGAAGTACAGCCGCGGGTGACCGCGGCGGACGGAACGGCCGCAGTGGCGATTCTCGCCGCGGCGTACGAATCCGCGAGACCCTGACCATCCATTTCGTACGGGCGTGTCTGTTGAATCCTGTGACGACCAAGAGCGCGAACGTGGCACCAGCGCGAACACCCTCAACGCACCGAACGTGGCACCAGCGCGAACACCCAACCGACCCAACGCCCTCAACGCACCGAACGTGGCACCAGAGCGAACACCCAACCGACCCAACGCCCTTACTGCACCGAACGTGACGCCAGAGCGAATTTCGCACCCACAAACGACCCTCATTGCACCGAACGTGGCACCAGAGCGAATTTCGCGCCCACAAACGACCCTCATGCCACGCTCGCTGCACCCCGTGCGCTCTCCGGCATAGCGACAACCGCCATCGTGGAGCGCAATCAACCGGTCGCGACGTCAGCTAACGGCCAACCCAACGCCAACGGTCGCGACCACGATTTAACAGACACGCCACGCTAGCCACCACGACCACGATTTAACAGACACGCCACGCTAGCCACCACGACCTCGATTTAACGGCCAAACCCAACGCCAGCCGCCGGGACCACGGATTTAACAGGCACGCCCTTTCTTATATCCATGGTGCGTTTTTCCACGAAATCGACCCGAAAAGCAGGCCCGGGCGGGACACTCGCTGGACGTACTTCTGGAGTAGTAGCCGACGGGATCGGAAATCATCCTCGCGACGGGCGCGCGGCCCGGCTTCGACTGCCTACCGTGGTTCTCGGACCATGAGGAGTGGCGATGATCGAAGCGATCGGGTTGTCGAAGCAATACGGGCAGAAGCTTGCGGTGGACGATTTGTCGTTCACGATCCAGCCCGGAATGGTGACCGGATTTCTCGGCCCGAACGGGGCGGGTAAATCCACCACAATGCGGTTGCTGCTCGACCTGGATGAGCCGACCCGTGGGCAGGCCCGGATCAACGGCCGTCGCTACCGAGAGCACAAGGCACCGCTGTTCGAGGTAGGTGCGCTGTTGGAGGCCCGGGCCATTCACACCGGCCGCTCGGCCCGCAACCACCTGCTCGCATTGGCCGCCACAAACGGCATCTCGCGGCGCCGAGTCGACGAGCTGATCGGCCTGGTCGGGCTGGATTCGGTGGCCGACAAGCGGGCCGGCGGTTTCTCGCTGGGCATGGGCCAACGGCTCGGTCTCGCCTCGGCGCTGCTCGGCGATCCACACACCCTGCTGCTGGATGAGCCGGTCAACGGTCTGGACCCAGAGGGCGTGCTGTGGGTTCGTACGTTGCTCAAGCAGCTTGCCGCGCAGGGTCGTACGGTCTTCGTCTCATCTCATCTGATGAGTGAGATGGCGTTGACGGCCGAGCATTTGATCGTCATCGGGCAGGGCCGGCTGATCGCCGACACCACGATCGCGGAGCTGACCAAACGGGTCTCCGGCGACGAGGTCGTCGTGCACAGCGAGGACGACGGACGGCTGCGGATGCTGCTGGCCGATGCCGGGGTCACGGTCGTCTCGACCGATACCGGCCGGATGCGGGTAACCGGTATGAACAGCGGGCAGATCGGCCGGATCGCCGCGGAGGCAGGGATTTCGTTGATCGAGCTGATCCCGCAGCAGGCGTCGCTGGAGGAGGCGTTCATGGAGGTCACCCGAACCTCGCTGGAGTTCGTCGGGACGGAGGTGGCCCGATGACCGCGATCACGATGCCGGAGTCGGCGCCCTCAGTCAGCACTGGTCATCCGGGCGTGACCCAGGCCCGGGTCGTGCGCTCGGAGTGGATCAAGCTGAAGTCGCTGCGTTCGACGTGGTTCAGTTTCGGCGCGGCCATACTCGCGACGATCGGCTTGGGCATCCTGTTCTCCGCGGTGCGCGGCAACGACGCGCACACCAATCATCTGCCCGTCCTCGACGGCACCCAGGTGAGCCTGCGCGGCATCTATCTCGCGCAACTGGCCGTGGGTGTACTCGGTGTGCTGCTGATCAGCGGCGAGTACGCGACCGGGATGATCCGGGCATCGCTGTCGGCGGTGCCGCGTCGGGTGCCGGTGCTGATCGCCAAGGCGCTGGTCTTCGGTGTGGTGACCTTTGTGCTGTGTCTGGCCATGACACTGATCGCGTTCCTGGCCGGCCAAAGCGTGCTGCACGGATACGGGTACGGCAGCTCCCTGAGCGATACGGGCTCGCTGCGGGCGGTGTTCGGTGCCGCCCTGTATCTGACCCTCATCGGGCTGATGGCCCTCGGTCTGGGGTTCGCGATCCGCAGCACCGGTGGCGCGGTCGCGACGCTGTTCGGCGTCGTGCTCGTACTGCCGGCGCTCAGCCAGGCATTGCCGACCTCTTGGCAGAACCGCATCGATAAATACCTGCCGTTGAATATCGGCAATGAGTTGATAAGCCGGCATTCCGAGCCCCATTCGTTGAGTACGGGAGCGGGCATCGTGGTGCTGGTCATCTGGGCCGCGGTCGCGATCACCATCGGGGTTTTGGTGTTGCGTCGCCGCGACGCTTAAGAACGTGCGCCACACTGCGCTTATGACCACCGAAGCGATCGTCCCGCCACGCCGGCCGTTCCCGGCGTGGACGGCATACCTGCTGGACGTGTGTATCGCGCTTTTCCTGCTTGCCATCGGGCCGCGGCGGGTCGTTGCGGACACGCATGGCTGGCTGCGGATCGTTCTTATCGTCGCCCTGGTCGCACCGCTCCTGCTACGTCGCCGTTTTCCGGTCGCGGCTTTTACGTCGATCGCCGGGGTGGCATTTATTCAGTGGCTGACATTTCGCCCGGTCGCCGCGGACGGCGCGCTGCTGGTCGCGTTCTACACCGTCGCACTGGCCTCGTCGCGTCGCTTCGTCATCGCCGCGGCCGGCATTCTCGAACTCGGCGCGCTCCTGGCGGTGCTGAAATTCAGTCCACAGGGCGGACACGGTCTCGCGTTCTTCTTCCTGTCCGGGGTGGTGATCGGCACCGGCGCGCTCGGCTGGAGCGTCCGGCTGCGTCGTGCGTACATCGCCGAAGTCGAACAGCGGGCGGCCCGGCTGGAGTTCGAGCGTGACCAGCAGGCCCAACTGGCCGCCGCCGCCGAGCGGGCCCGGGTTGCCCGCGAAATGCACGACATCGTCGCGCACAACCTCTCGGTGATGATTGCCCTCACCGACGGCGCCGCGCTGACCGTCGAACGTGACCCGACTCGTGCCCGCGAGGCAATACACCAGGCAGCCGCCACTGGACGGGCGGCCCTCGCTGAGATGCGCAACACCTTCGCGCTACTGCGGTCCGGGCCGGACGACGACAGCGATCCGACGCTGCACCCGGAGCCCAACCTGGCAGACCTGGAGGCGCTGCTGGAGACCGCCCGCAGCACCGGTCTCCAGGTCGCTTATCAGACCAGCGGCTCCACCGAAGGGCTCTCCACGGGCCTGCAGTTGGCCGTGTACCGGTTAGTTCAAGAAGGCATC
>JBEDUI010000112.1:0-24132 GCA_040414495.1 Mycobacteriales bacterium | reverse complement strand
CGCGCCCGGAAAATGGAGCGCCGAACCGGCCGAGGTTTTCGACGAATTACGGCGGGCCAGTGCCGGCGGCCCGGCCGACTATTCCGGCATCACGTATCAGCGCATTGCCGCGGAGGACGGCGTTTTCTGGCCGTGTCCGACTGTGGATCACCCGGGCACAAAGCGAATATTCCTGGACCGGTTCGCCACGCCGGATGGCAGAGCGCGATTCATTCCGGTCGAGCACCGACCGGTCGCCGAGGACGTCGACGCCGATTATCCCGTATATCTCACCACGGGCCGGCTGTTGCAGCATTACCAGAGCGGCGCGCAAACCCGGCGCGTACCAACGTTGAATTCCGCGCAACCCGAGCCCAGGCTGGAAATCCATCCGGATCTCGCCGAGCAGTACGGACTGTCCGAAGGGGACGCCGCTCGGGTGGTGAGCCGCCGGGGTGACACCGAGGCGACGGTACGGGTGACCGACACGATCCGGCCGGACACGGTCTTCCTGCCGTTCCACTGGGGCGGCGCCAATCTCGTCACCAACAACGCGCTCGACCCGATTTCGAAAATGCCGGAATTCAAGGTCTGCGCCGTGCGCATCGAGGCGGTGACCGGGTGAGCGGCGTTGTGGTCGTGGGCAACGGAATGGCCGGATCGCGTTTCGTACAGGAGCTACGGGAGCGGTCCGATCAAGAAGTCACCGTAATTGGTGACGAGCCCGGCGGGGCATACAACCGGGTACTACTGTCCAATGTGCTCGCTGGCAAGACCAGCAACGAAGACATCGAAATAGCCAGCCGGTCCTGGTACGAAGAACGCGGCGTCACGTTACGCAGCGGTGTCGCGGTCATCGGCATCGACCGAGCTATGCGCCGGGTCCGACTCGCCGACGGCAGCCATGTCGGCTACGACACCCTGGTGTTGGCCACCGGCAGCACGGCCGTCCTGCCTCCGATCCTCGGTGGACAGGTGCCGTCCGGGGTAGTCGCGTTCCGCACGTTGGCTGACTGCGAGGCGATCGACCGGTACGCGGGATCCTCACAATCCGCCATTGTTCTGGGCGCGGGCATTCTCGGCCTGGAGGCCGCACGCGGACTCAATGGTCGGGGGCTCGCGGTTACGCTGCTGCAGCGGGGATCCCGCCTGCTGGAGCGGCAACTCGACGCACCGGCCGGACGCTTGCTGGCGACCAAGGTCGCCTCGCTCGGCATCGACGTGCTCCCTAACATATCGGCGACCAAGGTCTTGACCGAAAACGGCCGAGTAAGCGGGATCGTCCTGGACGACGGTTCGGTCCGCCCGGCCGAATTGTTGGTGTTGTGCTGCGGCGTCCGGTCGCGGGTCGAATTGGCCCGCGCGGCGGGGCTTTCGGTGAACAAGGGAATTCTGGTCGACGACCAATTGCGCTGCGTTGATGACCCAAGAATATTCGCGATCGGCGACTGCAGCGAGCATCGCGGCCGTACGTACGGTCTGGTCCAGCCGGCCTGGGAGCAGGCGAAAGCCGCGGCCGAAGTCGTGAGCGGGAAGCACACGACCTATTCCGGCTCGTCGGTCGTGACCCGGTTGAAGGCCGAGGGCATCGAATTGGCCAGCCTCGGAGAAGTCACCGACGAGTCCGAGGACGACGTGATCTGCTTCGTCGACCGGGCGCGCGGTGTCTACCAGAAACTGGTCGTACGGGACGGCCGGATTTCACACGCGATCCTGCTCGGCGATACCCGTCCGATCGGTCTCGTCACGCAACTCTACGACCGTGGCGCCAGCCTGCCGGCGGATCGGGCCGCGCTGTTGGTCAGCCGCCGGGACGCGGTGCCCGGCGGGACGCAGTCGTCGGCGGATCTGCCCGAACAGGCGACCGTCTGTTTCTGCAACGGCGTCACCAAAGCCGCGATTTGCGCTGCCTGGCGGAATGGTGCCCGCACCGTCGACACCATCGCCGGCGGCACCAAAGCGACAACGGGGTGTGGTAGCTGCCGGGATGTCGTCGGCGGCTTGGTCGAATGGCTCAGCGACGAGCCGCAGAATCCTTACCTGGAAGGGGATGCGGCATGAAACGGCAGTTGGTCGTCGTAGGCAACGGGCCGGTCGGACAACGGCTGGTCGAGGCGTTGCGCGAACGGGATATCGACCGGACCTGGCAGGTCACCGTATTCGGGGCGGAGCCGCGTAGAGCCTACGACCGGGTCGCGCTCTCCTCGTACTTCGAAGGCGCCGATGACTCTGCGCTCGACCTGGTGACACCTGGCTGTTACGACGAATACACACTCCGGCTCGGCGAAAAAGTCACAGACATCGACCGTACACAAAGGACGGTGACCACCGACAAGGGCGACACAAAACGATACGACGCCCTCGTCCTGGCGACCGGCTCGTACCCGTTCGTACCGCCGGTACCCGGCCGCGACCAACCGGGCTGCTTCACCTACCGCACGCTGGAGGACCTGGACGCGATCCGGGCCGCGGCGGAAAAGGCGGCCGCGACCACGCACGGACGACGGGCCGGCCTGGTGATCGGCGGCGGGCTACTCGGCCTGGAGGCGGCCCGGGCCATAAGGCTGCTCGGAATGTCGCCGCATGTCGTGGAATTGGCACCGCGACTCATGCCGCTGCAGGTCGACGAGGGCGGCGGTGGCCTGCTCCGGCAGCTGATCGAGGACCTGGACGTGACCGTCCACTTGGGAACGTCGGTGGCCGAAATCGAAGCCGACCGCGGCCGGATGCTGGCCACATTGGCCAACGGCTCGCAGCTCGACCTGGACGTGGTGGTCTTTTCGGCCGGCGTACGACCGCAGGACGAATTGGCCCGGCAAGCTGGCCTCGCAGTAGGCGAACGTGGCGGCATCGTCGTCGACGAGGCCTGTCGCACCAGTGATGAGAACGTCTACGCCATGGGCGAATGCGCCTGCATCGACGGGCGGGTATACGGCCTGATCGCGCCCGGCAACGCGATGGCCGAGATCGTGGCCGACCGGCTGCTCGGTGGCGACTCGGTATTTCCCGGCGCCGACACGTCGACGAAATTGAAGCTGCTCGGGGTCGACGTCGCGAGCTTCGGCGATGCGCTGGCCAATACGCCAGGCGCGCTGGAAATCACGCTCACCAATCCAGCCGAACGCAGCTACGCCAAGGTCGTCGTCTCCGATGACGCCAGGACCTTGCTGGGCGGAATTCTGGTCGGCGACGCCTCGAAATACGCCACGTTGCGGGCGCTGGTCGGCCGGCCGGTGCCGGGTGACCCGGCATCGCTGATCGCTCCCGGCGGCGCGGACATCGGGGTCAATGCCTTGCCCGGCAATGCCCAGGTCTGCTCGTGTCACGCCGTCACCAAAGACGCGATCTGCACTGCCATTGCCGAAAACGGTCTCACGGACGTCGCCGGCATAAAGACATGCACCAAGGCCGGTACCGGCTGCGGGTCCTGCGCCCCGCTGCTCAAGACACTGCTCGCCGAAAGCGGCGTTGAGCTAAGCAGCGCGCTGTGTGAGCACTTTGGACAGACCCGGGCGCAGCTGTTCGACATTGTCCGGGTGACCGGCATCAGCACGTTCACCGAGTTGATCGAACGGCACGGCACCGGCGGGCGCGGCTGCGATATCTGCAAACCGGTGGTCGCCTCGATCCTGGCCAGCCTCGATCGCGGCCATATCCTGGACGGCGAACAGGCCGCGCTGCAGGACACCAACGACCATTTCCTGGCCAATCTGCAGAAGAACGGCACCTATTCGGTCGTACCCAGAATTCCCGGCGGCGAGATCACACCGGAGAAACTGATCGTGATTGGCGAGGTGGCGCGCGATTTCGGGCTCTACACCAAAATCACCGGCGGCCAACGGATCGATCTGCTCGGCGCCCGGGTCGAGCAACTGCCGGCGATCTGGAGCCGATTGGTCAGCGCCGGATTCGAATCCGGGCACGCGTACGGAAAAGCCTTGCGTACGGTGAAATCCTGCGTCGGATCGACCTGGTGTCGGTACGGGGTGCAGGATTCGGTCGGGCTGGCGGTCGAATTGGAGTTGCGATATCGGGGAATCCGGTCGCCGCACAAGATCAAGGCCGGCGTTTCCGGTTGCGCCCGGGAATGCGCCGAGGCGCAGAGCAAGGACGTCGGCATCATCGCGACCGAGACCGGCTGGAACCTCTACGTCGGCGGCAACGGCGGATTCCGGCCCCGGCACGCCGATCTGCTAATGACCAATGTGGACACCGAGACACTGGTGCGCACAGTGGACCGATTCATCATGTTCTACGTACGAACCGCTGATCGACTGCAGCGGACCGCCGCCTGGCTGGAATCGTTGGATGGCGGCCTGGATTATCTGCGTGCGGTGATTGTGGACGATGACATCGGCATCGCGGCCGAACTCGATGCGGCCATCGAAAAGCATGTCGCCACGTACACCGACGAATGGGCCGCAGTACTGCAAGACCCCGATCGGCTGCGCCGGTTTCTGTCGTTCGTCAACGCACCCGAAGCGCCCGACCCGAGCATCACGTTCAGTACCGAACGGGGTCAGCCCCGTCCGGTGCTGCTGCCGGTCCCCGTCTTGCAGGGTGCCGCGCAATGACCGCCACCGTAGGCTGGGTGGCTGTGTGCCGATACGAGGATCTGCTGCCCGAGCGCGGGGTCGCCGCGTTGATCAAAAACGTCCAGGTGGCGCTGTTCCGCACCCACGACGGAGCGTTGTACGCGCTGGGCAACCAGGATCCCTTCAGCGGCGCGTACGTACTCGCCCGCGGCATCGTCGGCACCCGCGGCGGCGTGCCGACGGTCGCCTCGCCGCTGCACAAGCAGGTGTTCGACCTGACCAGCGGTCGGTGTCTGGACGCCGAGGCCGCGGTACCGACCTACCCCGTCCGCTGCCGCGAAGACATCGTCGAGATTGCGGCCGGATGAGCACCGTCGGGCCGTTGGCCGGTTACACGATCGCCATTACCGCGTCCCGGCGCCGGGAGGAATTCGGCGCGGCATTGCAGCGGCGCGACGCGAAGGTCGTTTACGCGCCGTCGATCCAGATCGTGCCGCTGGCCGACGACACCCAACTGCTGGAGGCGACGAAGCGCTGCCTGGCCGCGCCGGTCGACATCGTCGTGGCCACGACCGGGATCGGGTTCCGCGGGTGGATGGAGGCGGCCGACACCTGGGGGCTGGCCGAGGCGCTGGTGGGAACGCTGGGTCGGGCCACGTTGATCGCCCGCGGTCCCAAGGCGCGCGGCGCGATCCGGGCCAGCGGGCTGCACGACGCCTGGTCGCCGGCGTCGGAATCCTCCAGCGAAGTGCTCGAGCACCTGTTGGCGTCGTACGAATTGGAGGGCCGCCGGGTCGTGGTGCAACTGCACGGCGAGCCGCTGCCGGACATGGTCCAGACCTTGCGAGCGCAGGGCGCCGATGTGATCGAGGTGCCGGTCTACCGGTGGATTCCGCCCACCGATCCGACTCCGCTGCAGCGGCTGGTGGAGTCGGTCGCGGCCGCCACGGTTGACTCGGTCGCGTTTACCAGCGCGCCGGCCGCCGCGAGTTTTCTGGCCGCCGCCGATACGGCGGGGTACGGCGGCGCGGTCCGGACGGCGTTGCGGGAGTCGGTCGTGCCGGCCTGCGTCGGCCCGGTGACCGCCGGCCCGCTGCTGGCCGAGGACATTCCGGTGCTGACGCCGGCCCGCAGTCGGTTGGGGGCGCTGGTCCGGGCGATCGTCGAGCAGGTCCCGGCCCGGCGCGGTCGGGTGCTGCCGGTAGCCGGGCACGAGCTGGATGTACGTGGGCACGCCGTGGTCATCGACGGTCGCTTCGTCCCGTTGAGCGCGGCCAATTTGTCGTTGCTGCGGGAACTGATCCGCCGCCCCGGCCAGGTGGTCGCCCGCGCCGATCTGCTCAAGGTGCTGCCGGGCGAGGGCAACGACGAGCACGCCGTCGAGATGGCGGTCGGGCGGCTGCGGTCGGCCCTGGATGATTCCCGCACCATCCAGACCGTGGTCAAGCGCGGCTACCGGCTCGCGTATGAGCCGGAGCGCGCCGAGCGCGGGGATTGGCGTTACTGAGTTCGCCGGCGCAGGTACACCGCCCAGGTCAGGACCAGGCAGATTACGTACAACCCGATAAACGCCACATACGCGGCGTCGCCGCTGTGATAGTCCAGAAAGGACTGTCGAAACGCGATATTGACCAGGACACCGCCGAACGCCCCGACCGCACCGGCGATCCCGATGACGGAATTGGCGAGATTCTTCGACGAGAATATCGTCGGAATCATCTTGTACACCGACCCGTTGCCGATCCCGCTGAATACGAAGAGCGCGACGAAACCCACGTAGAACAGCTGGAGCGAGCCGTGTCGGGACGCGGCGAGTACCACTGCAGCCGCGGCCGCCATCGCGACGAAATTCCACGCCGTGGTACGGGCGCCGCCCACCCGGTCGGCCAGCCACCCGCCGACCGGCCGGATCAACGACCCGACCAGCGGGCCGAGAAATGTCAAATAGGCGATCTGCACCGGATCGACCTTGCCATCGCTGAGAAAATGCGCACCGAATTCGTTCTGCAGCACCTGCCCGAACGCGAACCCGAAACCGATGAACGAGCCGAACGTGCCGATATACAAGACCGCGATGATCCAGGTGTGCGCGTGCCGGCAGGCTTCCCGCATCGCGCCCCGCTCGTTCCGTATCTGCGCCACATTGTCCATGAACAGCGCGGCACCGAGCGCGGCCAAGACGATCAGCGGTACGTAAATACCAATCAAAATCCGGGGATGCCCACGACCGGCGGTGGCCAGCACGGCCAGGCCGACCAACTGCACCGCCGCGACGCCGATATTTCCGCCGCCCGCGTTGAGGCCCAGCGCGGCGCCTTTGAGCCGCCCCGGATAGAACACGTTGATGTTCGCCATTGAGGAGGCGAAATTGCCGCCGCCGACACCGGCCAGCGCGGCCATCACCAACAACGTCCCGTACGACACCCCTGGCCGCAGCGCGAAGAACGCGCCGATGGTCGGCACCAGCAGCAGGGCCGCGCTGATGACCGTCCAATTGCGACCGCCGAACCGCGCCACCGCCAACGTATATGGCAGCCGCACACCCGCGCCCAACGCGGTCGGCAGCGTGGTGAGAATGAACTTCTCCGCCGCCGCGGTTTTCGGGTCCGTGCTGATGCCGTACGCCGGGGTCAGAAACAGTACGAGCACCGACCACAGGCTCCAGATCGAAAAGCCGATGTGTTCGGAGAATATCGACAGGATCAGGTTACGGCGGGCGATCCGCGCCCCGGTCCGTTCCCAGAACGACGTGTCTTCGGGTCGCCAGTCCTCGAGAAGCCGCCGCCCACCACCAACGGCAACGGCGGATTTCGCGCTCTGCGCTGCGGTCATCGAATGCCCTCCCAGACGCGGGTTTGAGAGGGCAGACGTTATGAGGCTGGGGTTTCCGTGCTGTTGGCCCGCCGCGACGGCCAGGCAACATTCCGCGCACGGGCGGAATTCCGGTCGGGTGAGGATCGTCGGTGTTCGTACAGCAGACGCACGCCGAGCACCACGAGGGCGGCCAGCGCGGCGAGGACATACGCATTGCCGCCGACCAGTTGCCAACCGGTCCAGGCATATTCGTGGCCGTGGCTGCGTGGTACGCGCCAGATGACGTCGCTACCGAATACCGCCAGCCACCCGAGCAGCGCCAACCCGGCCCACGGGTCGCGGGCCTGCCAGGCGCGGTGCCCCAGCGCGATCGCGACCGGTGCCGCCCACACCCAGTGGTGGTTCCAGGAAATCGGCGAGACCAGCAGGCCGGTGCAGGCGCAGGTCAGCGCGCCGGTGACCTCACGACCGCTGCGGTAGAACAGGGTTGCCAGACACAACCCGGTTGCCCCCACCACCAGGGCGGCCACCAGCCACATGTCGTGGCCGGCCGCCGGGCTGCCGGCCAATCGGGAGATCATGGCGAGCAGCGACTGGTTACTCACGTGCACGATTGATCCATCCCGGCTGCTGTCCAATGCGTACCGGGTCCAGTAATCCGCGCTTTGCGACGGAATGATGACGAATCCAAGCGCGATGGTGGCGGCGAAAACGCCGATGGCGGTCAGCGCCGCCCGAGTCCGTCCGACCAGGAACAGATAGACGATAAAGATGGCCGGGACCAGCTTGAGGCCGGAGGCGATCCCGATCAGAACGCCGGCTGGAATCCATCGTGGACGCCGGGTCAGATCGGCCAGCACCAGCAGCATGAGCAACAGGTTCACCTGACCGAAATGCAATGTCGCTTGCACCGGTTCGAGCCAGAACAGGCCGGCCGCGGCGAATCCGGCGACACCCCAGCAGATGCGCCGCGGCACCTGGAGCCAACGGAACATCAACCAGACGCAGGCGACGAATGCGCACTGGGAAAGTGCGATGGACGCCGTTTTGGCCCACCACAAACCCGCGCCCGGCATCCAGGAAAACAGCACCGCGGCGGCCGGGGGATAGGTGAACGGCAGATGCGCTCCGGTGACGCGCATGGTATATAGCGGGCCCCCGTGCAACAGCAGCTGCGCGCCGGCGAAATAGACGCGCGTATCGATCATCGAGAAATACCGGGGCCGCTCCCACACCAGCATCCAGTACCGCATCAGCGAACCGATCAGCGCGAGCAGGCCGAAAAATCCGAACAGCGCGACCGGAAGCCACGTTTTGCTGCGCCGTGTTTGGTCGGGCGGGACGTAAATCGGCGCGCCCGCTGCCGTCGGCATTGACATCGCAGTACCCCCGTGTGACGCCCGCGGCACCGACTGCGGGGGATGAAGCCGGCACCGCGAGCTATGCCCGATACTACAGTGCTGTAGTACACATAATACGCCTCGTCCAGTAGGCATCCATCTTCGTCAATATGGCTCGGTACGCTCTTTGTCCGAGCTTTTACCGGGTCGTACTCAGGATTCGATTTTCCATCCCGGACGATGCTCGCTATGCACGCGTTGGATATCGCGCCGGGTGCTGGCCACGTACCAAACGAGCAGCACGATTGCGAGTGTAGCCAAGCCGGCGACCGGACCGTCCCCGAAGCCCAGCCCGTGGCCGATTGAATGGGGTTTGCCCAGCCAATCGGCGAAAGAGGCGCCCAGTGGTCGGGTCACGACGTAGGCGAACCAGAATGCCAGGACGCTGCTTTGCCGCCATTTCCGCCACAGAATCAAGGGCACCAGGATGATGACGGCAAAGATCACTCCGGAGGTGAAAAAGCCCAGCTTCAGTGAGGTTGCGGTCAAATCGCCGGCGGCGGTCCCGAGGGCGAACGTCGCCAGCACCGTGATCCAATAGTAGGTCTCGCGTCGTCGGGTCACGATGCTGTGAATCGAGAGCGTGCCCTCGCTGCGATACCAGAGCCAAAAGATCACCGCGACCGCCAGGGCGTAGAACACGGTCGTGACAACGTACGGAATTCCCAGTGCCACGTGCAGCCCATCGGCAACCATCGTTCCGAACACCGCGACCATCGCGACGGCAAACCAATACACCGCCGCGATATAGCGCCGGACCCGAAATTGCAACCACAAGGCAAGCGCGAAACCAAGAATTCCCACACCGCCGGCAAGAACGAGATTAATGTTGCCCAGGTAATCTGAAGCGGCCTCGCCCATGCCGGTGGTCAGCACCTTGATCACCCAGAACAGGGCGGTAATTTCCGGAACCTTCGCCGCGAGCGGCTCCCGTACCGGGTCGCGCGGCGTCGCCACCTGTGACATGAGGTCCCTTCGGTGTCGGTGGGCGGCCGGAATCGAGCCGGCTCGGGCATCGGATGATGCCGGCTGCCGCGGCATGCGGGCTGGCCGATCAACTACAGGGACTGTAGTTAGTGATTCGGTTGGGCGTACGGGAATTGGCCAGTGACGTCGGTCACCGGGACAGGTATTCGGCCCGGGAAATCACAATAGTCCACAAAGGACAATTGTTACGGCGGGCAAGGAGGGGCGGCGCTGTGTGCGGGAAAATGCGCTTCGGGCGCGCACGCAGAGCTGAGTTAAGCGCGGGATAGCTCACAAAAATGAGCCGCGGGGCTCAGGGATGACAGGAAGTGGCGCAGATCGCGAAAATGGTAGTGGCAGGTACAGCCCGTTGATAAATGGCCCGCCCGAACGGGCTGTACCTGCCACTAGTCCGGTGCGCAATTCAGTGTGGCACGGGGCAGATGGCCTGCAGATCGTCGGCGGAGATCACGTCTGGTCCGGCCGCCGGCGGTTCCTGTTCGCCTGCTTCCACTTGCGAGCCGGTCAGTGGCGGCGTATCGGCCAGGGCGGCGAGTTCATCGGCGGAGAACACCCGCCCGCGGGTAAGAAACCGCACCCCGTAAGGCGATTCGAGTGAGAATCCGCCGCCCCGGCCCGGTACCACGTCGAGCACCAGTTGGGTGTGTTGCCAGGCGACGAACTGCGATCCCGATATCCAGACCCGCGTTCCCCCGTCTGCATCGGCCAATACCGAACCGAGCAGCACGTCGCGGTCACCGACGATGAACTCGTCGGCGGGATAACACATCGGGGACGAACCGTCGCAGCAACCACCGGACTGGTGGAACATGAGCGGTCCGTGCTCGTCGCGCAGGTGGCGGATCAGTTCGGCCGCCTGCGCGGTGACGAGCACTCGACGAGGAATTACGCCAGTCATCGGATCAGAAAAAGCCCATTGCCTTGGGCGTGTACGACACCAACAGATTCTTGGTCTGCTGGTAGTGATCGAGCATCATCTTGTGGTTTTCCCGGCCGATCCCGGAGTGCTTGTAGCCGCCGAATGCGGCGTGCGCCGGATATTGGTGGTAGCAGTTCGTCCACACGCGACCGGCCTTGATGTCGCGGCCGGCCCGGTACGCGGTCGTCCCGCTGCGCGACCACACGCCGGCGCCCAGGCCGTACAGCGTGTCGTTCGCGATCTCGATCGCCTGGTCGTACCCATCGAAGCTGGTCACCGAAACGACCGGACCGAAGATCTCCTCCTGGAAGATCCGCATCGAGTTCTGGCCCTCGAAAATCGTCGGCTGCACGTAATATCCGGAATTCAGGTCGCCACCCAACTCGGCTCTCTCGCCGCCGGTCACCACGCGCGCGCCCTCGCCCCTGCCGATTTCCAGGTACGAGAGGATCTTCTCCAACTGGTCGTTGCTGGCCTGGGCCCCGATCATCGTCTCGGTGTCCAGCGGATCACCCTGCCGTACGGCCTTGGTCCGGATCGCGGCCAATTCCAGGAATTCGTCGTAGATCGGCTTTTCGATCAACGCCCGCGACGGGCAGGTGCACACCTCGCCCTGATTGAGCGCGAACATCGTGAAGCCTTCCAGCGCCTTGTCCTGGAAATCGTCGGCTTCGGCCATGACGTCGCTGAAGAAGATGTTCGGGCTCTTGCCGCCCAATTCCAGCGTGACCGGAATCAGGTTCTGTGAGGCGTACTGCATGATCAGTCGACCGGTGGTGGTTTCCCCGGTGAAGGCGACCTTCGCCACCCGGTTGTTCGACGCGAGCGGTTTACCCGCCTCCACGCCGAATCCGTTGACTACATTGACCACGCCGGCCGGCAACAGGTCGCCGATCAGGCTCATCAGGTACATGATCGAGGCCGGGGTCTGCTCGGCCGGCTTGAGTACGACCGCATTTCCGGCCGCCAACGCCGGGGCGAGTTTCCAGGTCGCCATGAGAATCGGGAAATTCCACGGGATGATCTGGCCGACCACACCGAGCGGTTCGTGGAAATGGTAGGCGACGGTGTCGTGGTCCACTTCGGACAGTGAACCCTCCTGGGCCCGGATCGCGCCGGCGAAATAGCGGAAATGGTCGACCGCCAGGGGTAGGTCGGCCGCCATTGTTTCGCGTACCGGTTTGCCGTTGTCCCAGGTTTCGGCCACCGCGAGGGATTCAAGGTTTTCCTCGATCCGGTCGGCGATTTTGTTGAGTACGACGGCCCGTTCGGCCGGCGAGGCCTTGCCCCAGGCCGGTGCGGCGGCGTGCGCGGCGTCCAGCGCCAGATCGATATCCGCGGCGGTGGACCGGGCGATCTCGCAGAACGGCTGGCCGGTTACCGGGGTGGGATTGTCGAAATACTGGCCCGCCGCAGGGGCGACCCATTCGCCGCCGATGAGGTTGTCGTAGCGGCTCTGGTAATTCATCAGGGCCCCTTGGCTGCCGGGCCGGGCGTACACGGACATGCGCAGGCCTCCTCCGCCGATCGTCCTTTTGCGGCCCGACGCTAGTGACGCGGAGGTTGCAGAGAGGTTGCAACGCATTGCAGCGGGTCACGGCGGGCCAGCGCATCCAGCCGTCCCATGACAAACGGCAGCCGGGCCGAATTCGGCGAAAGGGCGGCCCGGGCCGCCGTCCACAGTGATACGTCGTCGGCCCCGTGCTCGGTCTCGCCCCAGGCGAGCAGCGTTTCGGCCCGACCGTCCAGCAGCACCGCGGCCCGTAGCTCGGCGGCCAGGTTCTCCCGGATCTCGACCACGCCCGGCGCGGTCGACCGGGGCAGTACCGGCCCGGCGTAGGCGTTGATGGCGTCGGTGATCCGGCGCTCGGCGATGAGCTGGCGGACCTGGGCCACGTCGGTACCCAGCACGCCGGTGAGACGGTACGGCCGGTTGCCGACCAGTTGCTCGCCCACGGTCCGGCGTAGCCGGCTCACCTCGGCCCGTACGGTCACCGGGTCCAACGTCCGCTCGTCGACCAGGACCGCGAGTTCGTCGGCACTCAACCCGCCCGGGTGCGCGGCCAACAGCAGCAGGATTTCGGCGTGCCGGCGGGAGACTACGAATCCCCGGCCAGCCCCGCGCAGCCGACCGTCCCGGCGCCCCAACACATCCAGCTGCAGGTCGGTCTGGGCAACGGAGGCAGAAAGGCAGGATTGGACCGCATCGACGGTGAGCCGGACCAACGCCAGCAGTGATGCCGACGCGGCGGCCTGGGCGCCGGTCACGTCGATGAATCCGACCAGCCGCCCAGAATTCGGATCGTGCACCGGGGCGGCCGAACAGGACCAGCGGCGTACCGGTTCGATCAGGTGCTCGGTGGAGCGAACCCGGACCGCGCGGTCCAGCTCCAGCGCCAAGGCGGGCGCGTTGGTGCCGGCGTCGCGTTCGTCCCACCGGGAGCCGGCGACGAAATGGATGCGCTCGGCCCGGCGCAGCACGCCCGGGTGCCCGTCCAGCCACAGCAGCCGCCCGGTCGCGTCGCCGACCGCGACGATCAGCCCGTCATCGACAGCGTGTTGGGCCAGCATCCGGCGGACCACCGGCATGGCCGGGGCGAGCACGTGGCCTTCGCGGTATTCGGCGAGTTCGTCGTCGAGCAGGTCCACCGGCGGCAGCGGCGAATCCGGTCCCACCCCGAGCGAAGCGCAGCGCTGCCAGGAGTCAACCACCTCAGTCGAGCGTGTTGATCCGGCAACCATCTGTTCGTCCTCACCCCGATCCGGCGTTGGAGCCGTGTGCGGTAGGCCACAGCCAGGCTACGCGCGATCATCCGTGCTGCCCATCGTTCGCCCCCTAACTTGCCCTGTCTGCGGTGATTAATCCGGTACGTTTTTCATGATCATGAGGTGATTTACGGCCGAATCTGCCCTGTTGCCTGCAGGAGTGCAGCGAACGTGACAAGAGTGCGGTTTTCGCGGCCTAGAAAACGAAACGGGGCGACCGGCAAAGTGCCGATCGCCCCGCCGAAGGCTTGTCCTAATTGGCGGTCAAGGTGCCGAGCAGACCGTGCTCGTGGTGGTCGCCCGGGCCGGCGCTGAACCACAACGCGTCCGGTCCACCGGCGACGGCGTCGCCGGGCAGCAGACTCCACAGACCAGGAATGACCAGCGGCTTGCCGTTCGGGTCACTCAACGTCCCGAGCAGGTGCCCGCTCGCCGGGTCGAATGCGTGAATACGGCCGTCGCCGAAGTTGCCGACCAGCAGGTCATTGGAGAATTTGCCGAAATTCGCCGGGGCGATGGTCAGGCCCCAGGGCGAATTGAGAATGCCGTGCGTCGCGACGCGGTGCAGCAAGGTGCCGGTATTGCTGTATTCATCGACAATTCCGTGCCCGGGACCGGGAACGTCGAATTGCTTGGCCGCATCCTGCACGGCGTACGTCACGTAGATCTTGTCGCCGACCTCGGTGACGTTGAACGGCGCGTAACCCCGCGGCAGGTGCGGATCGCTGAACAATCCGGTATCGGACCGGAGGTTGAACTGGCTGTCGTAAATGTCGATCCGGTTGTCGTGGAAATCGGCGGCCAACAGAGCCGGGCCGAATGGGCTGTGGTCCAGCGTCAGTCCGGTGTAGCTCGCACCCTGGTCCTGACCCGCGACAACGGCCTGGGCACCGGATGACCAGGCGGTAATAGCGCCGCCGACGCCGGCGAAAATGAACCTTGCGGGCGTCGTCGTACCCGGTACGTTGAACGCGGTCGTGTCGTTGAACGTCTGGCCCGTCGGCGGACCGCCCGGAATTGAGACGACCACCGAGGAAACCTGTGCGACCGGCGAGCCGTTCACCGCACCATTGAAGAGCAGCGCGTTCGACGCGCCCTGGTTCGACACCCAGATCGGGGTGTTCGGCCCGTGCGACAAACCCCAGGCATTGACGAAATTGGGGATGGTCAACGTGGCTTGGCCGGGCTGGTCGGAGACGAGATTGTGCTGCTGGAAACCCGCCGGCTGGAAACCCGCCGGGTGGGGATGCGCACTGGCCACGACCGGTAGTGAGACCACCATCGCCGCCGAGGTCAGCACGCCGGCTCCGATCGCGCCGAGTCGTCCGAGCATCTGTTGCTCCTTTGCTGGGGGCCACCGCTCCCGTGGCGGCAGCGCACGTAGACATCACGAAGTGACCGGGAGCACAGTTCAAAGGAGCATTGTGGTCTATATCACAACCGTTTTAAATCGACTGAATTCGATCGCCGAAATGAAAGCCGGAATCATGCCTGGCACAAGGGTATTGCGGCATGCCCGGGAGGATTAGTCCGGCCCGGCCGCGCCCGATTGGTCGATCACCGCGTGCAGCGGAAGGTTGACCGAGCTCGTACCCGCGAAAACGTGATAGTTGCCTGGCGCAACCTGCCACCGGTCGTTCGCGGTATTCCAATACGCGAAGTCGCTGCGTGGCAAGGTCCACTGCACCTCGGACTGTTGTCCGGCGGCCAGCGATATCGAGCTGAAGGCGCGTAATTGTCGGGGCGGCTCGCCAGCGGCGGCCGGATATCCCAGATATATCTGCGGTGTGGCGGTTCCGCTGCGGTGACCGGTATTCGCCACCGTCACCTGTACCGTGGCCGACCCGTCCGCGGCCGGGTGCACGATCAGGTTGGACAGCCGAAATGAGGTGTACGACAAGCCGTATCCAAACGGAAACAGCGGCCGGACGTGTTTGCCCTCGTACCAGCGGTAGCCGACGTAGAGACCCTCGGAATAACGGGTGGTCATGTCGATTCCCGGCCAGCGGGCCCGGGAGCTGGTCGGAGTCTCCTTGGCGCTGGCTGGAAATGTCAGCGGCAATTTCCCGGACGGGTTGACGTCACCGAAAAGCAGCGCTGCGGCGGCCTGTCCGTCCTGCTGCCCCGGATACCACGCCTCGAGCACACCGGCCACATGTGACAGCCACGGCATGAGTACGGCACCGCCGGTATTGAGCACGACGACGGTGTTCGGATTGGCCGCCGCCACCGCGCTGATCAACTGGTTCTGGTTGTACGGCAGATTCAGCGAGTGCCGGTCGGCGCCTTCCTTTTCCCGATCGTTGCAGAAAACAATTGCCACCTGGGCGTTGCGGGCGGCCCGAACCGCCTGTGCCAGCGCGTTTTTGCCCCGAACGTTCCGTAGCGAGGTATACCGCACCCGCACCCCGCTACCGGCGCGGACCTTGATCGCGGCGGCCGGGGTGACGATGTGGCTGGCCGAGACCCGGCCGGAGCCGATACCAGCGGTGCGGGCCCACGGACCGGCGTCCGGCCCGATCACCGCGATCGACTTCACGCTGGCCGAATTCAACGGCAGCACGCCGTTGTTCTTCAACAACACCGTGCCTGCTTCGGCGACGTTGAGCGCCACCTGGCTGTGCGCCGGTGTGGTGACATTGGTGGTCAGCCGGCCGGGCTCGACCCGGTTGAACAGACCGTACGCGAACATTTCCCGCAAAACCGAGTGCGCCGCCGTGTTCAGCGCCGTATGCAGCTTGGGATCTGTGCGCAACGCAGCCGCAAGAAGGGCCGATTTGGCCGGTCGGGCCTGGTCCAATCCGGCTGCGAAGCTGGCCGCGACGTTGTGCTCGGCGCCCCGGTCGGAGCGGACAAATCCCTGGAACTTCCACTGATCACGCAGAATGCTGGTCAACAGCTCGTGGTTGGCGCAGGCGTAATGGCGGTTGATCCCGTTGTATGCGCACATGATCGATGCGACGTGGCCCTGGGTGATCGCGGTCTGAAATGCCGGTAGATATATCTCGCGCAAGGTCCGTTGCGTGACTAGAGCGTCGATCTTGTGGCGTTGGGTTTCCTGATTGTTCCCGGCAAAGTGCTTGACGGTGGCCATGGTGCCCTGGGCCTGGATCGCCCGAATATCGGCGGCAGCGATCGTTCCGGTCAGCGTGGGATCCTCGCCGAATTGCTCCCAGGTACGGCCATCCTGCGGCACCCGGGCGATGTCGACATTCGGTCCCTGTTCGACGTCGATGCCCTTGCCGCGGGCTTCGGTACCGATCACGTTGCCGTACTGCGCGGCCAGCCCGGTGTTCCAGGTCGCGGCCAGCGCGATCGGCGCCGGCAGTTGGGTGACGCCGTGCGCTCGGCCGGCGATACCGGCCGGCCCGTCCTGCATGGTGAGCGCCGGGATGCACAGCCGAGGGATCGCCTTCGTGGAGTTCTCGTAGCCATGCACCCAGCCCTGCAGGCCGACCAGCGAGATCTTTTCCGCGACGGTCATCTTCGCCTCGACCATGGCGGCCCGGGCGTCGGGTGAAGCGGTCGAGTGCACCCACGTACAGCCGCCAGCCGGGCGTGGCAACGAATCCGCCCGGGCCGAAATTGGTGCTGGACCGGCCCCGGCCGCGGCTATTCCGGCCGCGACGGTCACGACCGTCGTGGCGATCAGCAGGCGCCGAATCCGTATGGAACGCACGACCCACCTCCGGACACCGCGCAGGGGGGCACTGGCGTTTTTTCGAACACTCGAAGTAGGCACCTAATCCGAGACCCCCATGATGAAAGCATCATGACCGGTCCCGCAAACGCCGTGGGAGCAATCCTGGAAATAGGAGAAAGGTCACCGCGTGTATACGCTGGATCGCCTCCCTACCAGCGCTTCCGGGCGCAGAGTGCCCCGATTTCGCGTACACTAAAAAAACTGCGCGCCGGAGTGTTTTTGGCGTTCGTGGGAAATGACAACCATTCCCTTTACTATTACGCCGTTGGTGCCCGGTCGTACGAGGCGAGAATACGGTCGATCAGGCCGGGAAAGCGCCGTTCGAGATCCTCGAACCGCAACGTGGTCCAGCGCCGGGTGCCCTCCTCACGCTGATGAATGACGCCCGCTTCGCGCAGCACCCGGAAATGGTGGGTGAGGGTCGAGGGGGCGACGTCGACCGGGAACGTTCCGCAGGCGCGTTCGAGGTCGGCCCGCAGTGTCTGCACGATCGTCATCCGGGTCGGGTCCGAGAGCGCGTGCAGTACGTCGAGCAGGTCGATATCGGTCGTATCAGGGTGGGCGAGTGGCTCACGGCCGCGCCGGGATCGGGGCAACGTCACACCTTTCTTTCGATGACCATCGTACATTCGTGCTAGCTTATTCGTCATACGACGAACGTCGAATAAGGAGTGCGGGATGCGTGCTGTGGTGATGTCAGAGCCATCCGATGGTCCCGAGACGACCGCGGTCCGCGAGGTCCCGGTGCCACGGCCCGGTCCCGGGCAGGTGAGCATCGACGTGGAGTACGCCGGGATCAACTTCATTGATGTCATGGCCCGCCGGGGCGACCCCGGGTACGCATCGGCCTGGCCGTACGTGCCTGGCTTGGAGGTCGCAGGGATCCTGCGCGAGATCGGGCCGGACGTGACCGGGCTGGCTGAGGGCCAGCGGGTGGCCGCATTCACCGCCGGTGGTGGGTTGGCCGAGGTTACGTTGGCCGATGCCGCGCTGGTGGTCCCGGTACCGGATCAGGTGGCGCTGCCGGTGGCGGCCGCCGCGCCGCTGATGCTCTCGACCGCGTGGTTGCTGCTGCACGATGTGGCCCGGCTCCGCACCGGTGAGAGCGTGCTCATGCACTCGGCCAGCGGTGGCGTCGGTTCGGCCGTGGCACAGCTTGTTCCGGTCTTGGGCGGCGGGTTGCGGATCGGCACGGTCAGCCGACCGGACAAGGTGGATGTGGCCAAGCGCAGCGGTTGGGATGTGGCCCTGGTCCGCGACGACGGTCTGGTCGCGGCGGTTAAGGGCGGTGTTGACGTGGTTCTCGATCCGGCCGGGACCAGCCTGCTCGACGTTGACCTGGACCTGATCAAGCCGGGCGGTCGCATTGTGCTGTTCGGCAACGCCGGCGGTGGTCAGCCGGCGCCGTTGCCGCCGGTGGGCCGGCTGATCGGCGGCAACGTGACGTTGGCCGGGTTCAGCATGAGCCGGTTGACCGAAACCGCGCCGACCCGGGTGGCGGCCGCGCTGCGGCACGTACTCGGGCTGCTGGCCGAGGGCCGACTCGATCTCCCGGTCACCGAGATCGGTCGACTGGCTGAGGTGGCTGATGCGCACCAGCGCCTGGCCGAGGGCCGTGGTGCCGGCAAATACGCGGTTAAGGTGCGTTCTTAGCGGCCCGGAAATACGCCCGCAATTGCGGATCGGAGGGAATAACCGCCCGTAATTCCGACCAGGCCGCATCGGAATGCGCGCCCCGCAGGGCCTGCCCGATATCGGCGTCGGCACCGGTGAATTGCCGCCGCAGTAGCACAATTCGCTGCGCGATTTCCCATACGGACGGATCGGTCGGCTCGACGCCGGATTCATACGCCGATCGCAATTCGGAAATCGCCTGTTCGGCATCGGCGCGCCACTGGTCGTGCCCGGGAAAGCCCAGCTCGCCGCGTTGTTCGTCCAGGCGGGCCGATTGTTCGGGCGTCAGGTGCTCCTCGTACATGTCCATCGCCTCCATGACTGGTAGCAATTCCGCCGCGATCGGCCGGCCGGTGCGTTCGACCGTCGCGAGCAACCGGCTCAGGCGCGCCCGTAACTGCTGCTGCCGTTCGATCTGGGTGTCTACGGAAACCAGGTGGGCGCGGATCGCCGCGGCCAGGTCCGCATCGGACTCGAGCCAGTCGCGGATCGCCTCCAGACCCAGCCCCAACCGGCGCAGCGCCAATACCTCGTATAGCCGGGCTACGTCACTCTCGCTGTAGCGCCGGTGCCCGGCAGTGGTGCGGGCCGAGGCCGGCGCCAGGCCGAGCCGGTCGTAGTGATGCAGCGTCCGTACGGTCACCCCGCACGCCGCCGCCAGCTCACCGACGCTCCATAACTCCGTCACGGGCACATCTCCTTTACTGGCGCGACGCTACGACCTGACGTCACGTCAGGAGCAAGAACTGTCACCGGGTGTTCATACGATCGATTTCCAGCGCCGTAGGGTGAGCGCCTAACGAGGCCAGACCGGAGTGAGCATGATCAGCAAAGATTTCGCGTCCGAGACGCCGACCGCCCGGGTCCGGCGCGCTCGCAAGATCAATCGCGAGCTGGGCGAGCGGTACCCCGACGCGCACCTCGAGCTCAACTTCCGGAGTCCGCTGGAGCTCTCGGTCGCGACGATCCTGTCCGCGCAGAGCACCGACAAGAAGATCAACGAGGTCACCCCGGCACTGTTCGCGAAGTACCCGGACGCGACCGCGTACGCCGGCGCCGACCGGGCCGAACTGGAGGAGATGGTGCACGCCACCGGCTTCTTCCGCGCCAAGGCCAATACGTTGATGCAGTTCGGTCAGCAGCTGGTCGAACGGTTCGACGGCGAGGTGCCGGACCGGATGGCCGACCTGGTCACGTTGCCCGGATTCGGCCGTAAAACCGCCAGCATCATCCTCGGCAATGCGTTCGGAAAGCCGGCGATCGCGGTGGATACGCATGTGCTGCGGCTGACCCAGCGCTGGGGCTGGACGACGCAGAGCGACCCGGTCAAGGTCGAGGCCGACGTGGCCGCATTGATCGCCCGCAAGGACTGGACAAACATCTCGATCCGTACGACCTGGCACGGCCGGCGGATGTGTCACGCCCGCAAACCGGCGTGCGGGGTGTGCCCGGTGGCCCGACTCTGCCCGGCCTCCGACAGCGGCGAAACCGATCCGGTCAAGGCGGCCAAACTCGTGCGCGAGACGCCCTAGATATCCGGTTTGGCGGCGAAATAGTCGGCGGTAGTTGACGGTTGTACAAGTGCGTCGCCATGCACCAGGCGACCCGCTCGCGAAGAGGTTGGACAATGGTGGTCCGACACACGCGAGCACCGACGAGACCGGAAGGACACCGCGGTGACCACAAACAAGGCCATTCTCGCCGGAGGCTGTTTCTGGGGAATGCAGGATCTGATCCGTAAGCAGCCCGGCGTCGTCTCGACGAGGGTCGGCTACACCGGCGGCGACGTACCCAACGCGACGTACCGCAACCACGGCACCCACGCCGAGGCCATAGAGATCACGTTCGACCCGGAGCGCGTCTCGTACCGGGATCTGCTGGAGTTCTTCTTCCAGATCCACGACCCGACGACCCGTAACCGGCAGGGCAACGACATCGGCACCAGTTACCGGTCCGCCATCTTCTACGAGAACGACGAGCAGAAGAAGGTCGCCGAGGACACGATCGCCGACGTTGAGGCTTCGGGGTTGTGGCCGGGCAAGGTCGTGACCGAGGTCGAGCCAGCCGGCCCGTTCTGGGAGGCCGAGCCCGAGCACCAGGACTACCTGGAGAAGTACCCCAACGGTTACACCTGCCACTACATCCGTCCCGACTGGAAGTTGCCGCGCCGGTCTGATCGAGTCGCCCAGTAGGAACAAGTACGCAGCCAGCGTCCGGATCGTCTCCGGGCGCTGGTTTTTTATTGGCTTTTGCCCGGCAGTGTGCTTTTGCCAGACTGTCCGATTATGCGAGACGAGCCGGAAACCTTGCCGCGCAGTCTGATCCTGGCTGCGTTGGCCGATCGCTGGGGCATTGCCGGCGTCGACATCGAGTACCTGTCGGTTGGCGCGGGCGGGCATCACTGGCTGGTACGCGACGCCGACTCCGGTTCCTGGTTCATCACCGCGAACAGCCTGTTCGTACGCGGACATTGGCTCGAGTCCGATGCGGAGGCCATTTTCGCGCGGGCGAGAGCGGCGTACGAAACCGCGCGGCAGTTGGGATTCGGCTTCGTTCTGGCCGCGGTGGCCGACCGGCACGGGTCGGTCCTGTATCGCATCCACCAGGACTGGGCGCTGTCCGTTTACCCTTATCTGCCAGGCGTTTCCGACACGGCCTCGGCGCAGACCGTGGCCGGATATATCGGCCAACTGCACGCGAGTCCCGCTCCGACTCAGACGCCCCGCTGGCGGACGCAGTTGCCGCACCGCGAGTGCGTCGAACGCGCCCTGTCCGAAGCCGCACCGTCCGAAGCTGCACAGTCCGAAGCTGCACAGTCCGAACGCGACAGTCCACCGTGGACTTCCGGTCCGTACGGCGAACCAACCCGGCAGCTGTTGGCGGCGAACCGGGACCGGGTCCGGGCGATGCTGGCCCGATATGACCGGCTGTCGGCCGAAGTGGACAGTGATCCCGCACCGTGGGTACTGACTCACGGTGAGCCGCATTCGGCCAATACGCTGCGCCTGGACGATGGCACCACGTACCTCATCGACTGGGACAGCGTCGCCATCGCGCCACCGGAACGGGATTTGTGGCAATTGCTGGAAGCACCGGACGGTCCGGTGTGGAATTCGTATGCTGCCGGTTATGCGAACGGCGTTCGCTTGCCGCGGCCGGCTGCGATGGAGATGTTCCGGCTCTGGTGGCCGTTGGCGGAAATCGGCGAATACGTCCGGCACTTCAGCGAACCGCACCACGGAAATGCCGACGATACAGCCGCATGGGAGGAACTGCGCGAGTACGTCCTCGGCGAGTCAGCGCAGTGACCCGAGTAGGTCATTGCAGGCCTGTTGGCATCGCCGGCATTCTTCGGCGCAAATACGGCAATGCTCCATGTGGGAGTGCTGTTCGCATTCGTCGGCGCAGGCCGTGCAGGCGGCGATGCAGGCCTGCAACACCGGCCGGGTGACGGTGCCGTCGTAGGCCGTCTGTCGCGTCAATACCGCGCTGGTGGTGCCACAGATATCGGCACAGTCCAGGTCGGTGCGAATGCATTTGACCATGTCGGCGATCATTTTCTCGGCCAGACAGGCGTCGGCGCAGGCGGTGCAGGTCTGGGCGCAGGTGACGCATTCGTCGATGGCGCGGGCAAGTTTCTCGCGGTCCACGCCGGTCAGGTCGGCGGGATAGGCCCGGAGCATCTCCATGACTGTGCTAGGCATCGGTGTCGTCTCATTTCCCGCCATCCGGGCCGGACGGGCTGACCGGCTGGACGGTCCGGTGCGGCGTCAGGTCAGGGATAACACGCATCGTCGCCTGGCGAACCCCTATCCGGCAAAGAGATTCAGCCAGAAACGGTGATCGGTGCACGTTCGTGCCGGTGCGTGCCCAGCCAACCGATCAATGCCACCGCGCACCAGGCCGCCGACACGGCGCAGGCGGCGCTCCAGCCGTACCGGTCGTACGCGGCCGTGCCGAGGGCCGTGCCCAACGCGCCGCCGAGAAAATAAATGGTCATGTACACCGTGGTGATCCGGGATCGGGCCGAATCGACCAGGTCGTAAATCACCGCCTGATTGGCAACGTGTACCGCTTGGCAGCAGGCGTCCATCAGCAACGCGCCGATGATCAGCCACAGCAGGCTGTGCCGGCCGGCGGCCAGAATTCCGAACGAGGCCAGCAACAACACCAGGCCGGCCCCGGTGGCCGGCCAGCGCAGGTGCCGATGCCGGTCGAGCAGTCGCCCGCCGGACAACACCGCGCTGGCTCCGGCCGCCCCGACGAGCGCGAACAATCCAATATTGGCCTGCGAATAGTTAAATGGCGGTCCGGATAGCAGGAACGTCACCGTGGTCCAGAAGCAGCTGAACGCCGCGAATTCGGCCGCCCCGAGCATCGTCCGCCAGCGCAGCACGGGTTTGGTCATCGCCAGCCGGCCGATCGCCCGCATCTGAGCGCCGAACCGGATGCCGACCTCGCGCTCGCCGCCGGGTAGCACCCGACCCAGGACCAGCGCCATCACCGCCATCAAGCCGGCCGCGACTCCGTACACACCGCGCCAGCCGGCGACGCTGGCCAGCACGCCGGAGAACGTACGGGACAGCAGAATTCCCAGTAGCAGCGCGCTCATCAACACGCCGATCGTCTGAGCCCGGTCCTCATCCCGGGCGAGGGTCGCCGCGTACGGAATGAGCATCTGCACCACGACTGAGGACAGGCCGATGAGCACGGCCAGCGAGCCCAGCAGCGCCAGGCCGGGTGCGGCCGCGCTGATCGCGAGCGCGATCATGTCGATCCCGAGCAACGTGGTGAGCAGGGGCCGGCGCGGCATGATGTCGCCCAGTGGTACGACGAACAGCAGGCCGGCCGCGTATCCCAGCTGGGTAAGCGTGACGATGAGGCCAGCTCCGGCCTGGCTGATGCCAAGGCTGCCGGCGATCGTATGCAGCAACGGCTGCGCGTAATAGATGTTCGCGATCGTGACGCCGCAGGTCAGCGCCAGCAGGCGTCGCAGTCCGCGGGACAACGCCATTGACGTACTCCAAGCCCGGCTGCGTGGACGCGCCGGCGACGGCGGGCAGTGGCGGCCACAGGGATCCTGCCGGTGGGTCGTGCACACGGAACGGTGTCCAAAATGATAACCGCGCGTCCTGAAAATGCCGAAAAGGCTTATTGGTTTGCCGCCATTGCAGCGATCGTGAGGTCAGGGCGGTTGGTGGGCGGCGTTTTGGGTTTTAGTGCAGCGATCGTGGCGTGAGGGTCGTTGGGGTTTTGCGCGGCTTTTGCGTTTGTGCAGCGAGGGTGACGTGAGGGTCGTTGGTGGTGGGGGGCTTTTGCGTTTGTGCAGTGAGGGTGAGGTCAGGGCGGTTGGTT
>JBEDUI010000111.1:0-31483 GCA_040414495.1 Mycobacteriales bacterium | reverse complement strand
ATCGGGCCGGCCGTCGTGGCCGAGCTGGAGCGCCTGAAAATCCCCGGCGTCCGCGTCGCGCTGCACGACGGTGAACCGGCCGGCCTCCTCGACGCCTGGTCCGATACGAGGCTGGCCATCATCGTCGACGCCGTCTCCTGCGCCCCGGCGACGCCGGGCCGGATCCATCACTCCACTGTGGACGATCTGTCGCTGGATACCGGCCAAACCAGCTCGCACGGCCTGGGTGTGCCCCAGGCCGTGCTGCTCGCCCAGGCGCTGGACCGTATGCCCGCTCGCCTGGTCGTCTTCGCCGTCGAGGCCGACAACCTCGATCTCGGTACTGGTCTGTCCCCCGCCGTGACACGGGCCGTACCGGACGTCGTGCACGCCATCGTGGACGAAATCACCGGAATCACCTTCAATTCTGGCGTTTACGGCGAGGAGCGCCGCCCACGGCGGAGGTAACCGCGCTCACGTCAACTCTGCGCGGGGCTCCTCAGCTGCCGGACTCGATCGGAATACGCCGGGCCTCCGCCGGTTTGCTGCTGATCGGCACCGATACCTCCAGAATTCCGGCCTCGTACTTGGCCTTGACCGCCGAGTCGTCAGCACCTTCTGGCAGGGCAACGCGGCGTACAAAGCTTCCGTAGCTGAATTCGGACCGACCGCCCTCGGTTCGCCGTGCCTCACGTTCGGCATGAATGGTCAGAACACCCTGGTCGATGTCTACGGTTATGTCCTTCTCCGGATCGACTCCGGGAATCTCCGTCCGTACCACGTAACGATCACCTTCGATGAAGTCCTCGATGCGCATGCCATGCCGGCCCTCGCGCAGCGGCCAGGTGAACGGCCCCGGCAGATTGTCCCAATCGAACAGTTCAGGCCACGGACGCCGCATTTCGCGCATGATCGCCATGGTCTCCTCCTTTATTTCTCGATCCTGTTCCTCACATAACACCGGCGGCTGGGCGGCGAACAGGTCCGTTGGTCAGTCGAGCCCGGGACTTTGGTCAGGCGGCGAGCGCAAGGACTAGGCCGATAGCCCGATGCGGCGACACCCGTGACGGGCGCACGATCGTCGAAGAGCGCTGCGGCCCACCAACCGCTTATCGACCGCCGCCTGAGGAGGTCAACGATGATCAGCAACCGATCCGTATTCGAGCGTTCGGTCCACACCGCTGAGGAATGGCTCAATTCCATCGCCCGGGCATTCGATACCGACGACCGCAGGTTCGTCCACCGAGCGCTGCGAGCCTGGTTGCACGGGTTGCGGGACGAGCTGCCGGTCGAGGTGTGCGCGCATTTCGCCGCCCAGCTGCCCGAATTGCTCCGTGGGATCTATTACGAGGGATGGAACCCGGCCCATGTGCCCACCGATCACGACGTCGAGCATTTCGTGCATCGGTTTGCCCGTGAAGCGCAGGTCCGGCCGGGCGAGGTTCCGCACGTCGCGTCGACGGTCACCGCCGGAATCCGTAAACAGCTGCCTGTGGCCGGGTTGGCCACGGTGCTGGAGCATCTGCCGCCGGCGTTACGCGAGGTGCTGTGGACTGCTCCGGCCGCCGCCGCGCCCGGGCCCGGCGACCCGCTGGCGGAGCTGCGCGAGGAGGTACGCACGCTGTCGCAAGCGGTCAGTGAGCTGGTGCAGGGGCTGGAAGGAACACCGGTGCAGGAAGCCGGCTTCGACGCCTCCGAAGCCGCCCACCGCGCGCACCAGATCCTCTTGTCCCGCCAACACTGACATCGGCACTACGCGAACAACTCGGCGGTCAGAGATCCGCGTCCGCTCATGCCTTAGGCCGCAAGCGCGGCGGCGCCCAGGCCGATCAGAGCGATCACCTTGGCCGCCTCGAACGCGATATACACCACGTGCATACGCGACCGGGGCAGCTCCTCACCGGCCAGGAGCCGGTCGGATCGCCGGCCCAGGCGGGGCCGGATCGCTGCCAACTGCGCAGCAAGCAATACGACCGCGACAGCGGTGAAAATCGTGACCGCAGCCGACGGGTTTCCCGTAGCGACCGCGGCGATTACGCCTGCGGCGAGAACGATCTCGACGATATTCAAAGCGCGGAAAACGAGCCGGCCGATGCCCAGTCCAATGGGGATGGTCACGCCGGGGGCGCGGAATTTCAGCGGCGCCTCGAGGAACGAGATTGCTAGAACCATCCCAAGCCATACGAACGAGATCGCGCCGACCGCGGCTGCCGATGTCGGGTTCATGACCGTGTCGTCACAGGGCCTAGGCGGCGGGCCAACTCGCCACCCGTTCAGCGAACTGCGGTGGCGAGGCAAGGACCATAACGGTCGCCGATTCGGTGCCCGGATTGGCCAGGCGAACCCGTTCGCCGGTTCCGATGTGGACAGTGTTTCCGACCGAAACGCTCTGGATCTTTCCGTCGTGATGGATGTCAAACGATCCTGACAGCGGGATCAGGACAATTTCCGAATCCCCATGGTCGTGCTCTGGCATGCCGCCGCCGGCGGGGATCTCGATATGAATGACGGCAACCTGGCTGGATGTCCCGGCCGGAATGAGCGGTGTCGCAATAGGACCACCGGGCATCGGCGCACGCTGGCGCGTTACCTGCTGGATATCGGTGACCAACATTGATTTCTCCTTGTGTTCGGTGGTTATGGATTAGGCCGCGCTGCCGGAGTCCACGCGCGCCAGACAGGCGTCCGGCTCAGCGAACGGCTCCAATCCGGTGACTTTCGCTGGTGTTCGCAGCTCGGTCATTGCTCCTTGCATCAAGCCGAGGTGAATGCCGCAGACCAGCCCGCCGTATTCCTCGGCCAGTTCGAGGAATGGACAATGCCTTAGTCGAATGACATTCGGCGCGGCATCGACCTGTTCCGGAGCGAAGTCCAGATCGGACAGGAGAGCAGTGAGCCGTTCGATTGCCTGTTCGGCGGTGAGGTCTTGGAAGGGTGCGGGCCGTTCAATCAGAAAGCCGCCCCAGGCACGTCCAGCCTCGGTCGCGTCGGCGTCGGCGTTCGAGCGGGCGGCGAGGCGACTGAGCAATATCTGGGCCAGCAGCTGGTAGCCGCGGGTGCCAGTCCGGTCCATTCCGGGACGAAACGCATAGACGGTCCGCGGGCGGCCCGGCCCTGGCGACCTGATCACGGTCTGCTCGACCCGACCATCGGCGGCCAGCGCGTCGAGGTGAAACCGCGCCGTATTGAGGTGGATCTCCATCCGGCCGGCTACGTCGGCCACGCTCAACGGCGCTCCGGCCTGGCGCAGGGCGTCGAGCACCTGCTGACGGCGAGAACCTTGCCGCGCTGCGCTCATGTCACACCGCCCTCCCCGAGCTATTTCTACAAATGCTACATGTAGAAATAGGGATAAGTGAAGTCGCCGTGTCAGAGGACACCTCTGAGGACGCGGATCGCTGCGGAACGCTCAGCCATTTCACCCCGGGAGGGCGACGTTCCGACGTAACGAATGGGCCAATGTGGACATATGACCGCTGCTGGCAACACAGGTGCGAGCCCGGCGCCGGGCACCATGACCGAGGCGGAGTTCCGCTCGTTGTATGAGCAGCTCCGAGGCGCCATCCCGTGGGGCTCCGATGACCGGCGCGGCGCGCTGAACTATCTCACGCCCGTCCAGGTGTTGGCGGCGTGCGGCGAGGTCAAGCTGGGCCAGACCGTCTCACTCGCGGCGCCGGTCGGGCATCGGCGTACCGCCGACAATCCCGAACCCGCGAAGCACGAGATGACCGCGGTCGGCGCCGACGCGGGCGCCGGGCTGGCGTTCAGCATGGACCGGCTCGCGGCGAATATCCACGGCAATGCCGACAGCCATCTCGATGCGCTGTGCCATGTGATCTTTGACGGTGAGCTGTATAACGGGGTCACCGCGGATACGGTCACCGAAAATGGGGCCGCCGAACTCTCGGTTGCGATCGCCGCCAACGGTATCGTCGGCCGCGGTGTCCTGCTCGATGTGCCGCGGACGCGCGGGTTTTCATGGTTGGAGCCGGGTGATTACGTGACCGAGGCGGATATTCTCACGGCCGAACGTGAGCAACATGTACGTATCAGCCAGGGCGATATCGTGCTGATCAGGGTTGGTCATCGGCAGCGACGGAACGAGCAGGGCCCGTGGGATGTCGCGCAAACCCGGGCCGGGCTGCATCCGACCGTATTGCCGCTATTGGCGCAGCGCCGTGCGGCCGCGCTCGGTAGCGACAGCAACAACGACACCGCGCCCAGTCTCGTTGCCAATATCGATTTTCCCGTACACGTGCTCGCCATCAATGCGCTGGGCCTGCACCTGTTGGACTACCTGGAATTCACGGCATTGAGCGAGGCGTGCGCGACCGCCGACCGCTGGTCATTTCTTTGCATCATCGCTCCCCTGCGGCTCCCGACCGGAACCGGATCTCTGGTCAACCCGATCGCGATCCTGTGACGGCCAAGGGCATTCCTGTCGGACAATGTCGTCACTGCCGCGGCTGGCGAATCAGTCCCTGTCCGGCACTCACGGTTGCGAAAATCGTCTCAACGGTCTCATCGACCGTCATGTCACTGTTATCGATTCGAGCGCTCTCCGGTCTGTGGTAGCCGCGCATCCAGGCAACGTTGCCGGCCAGCCATTGAGGTGTTTTGTGTGCGTCCAACGGGTGGGCGCGGACTTTGATCCGGGCTTGCACCGCGGCGGTCGAAGGGTCGAGAAATAGGTGGAAAACCTCAGCGCGCTGAGGTAATCGATCGATGAAATCCGCGACGCTTCGCCGATCCTGCAAGCCATTCGACCCCACGACAACCCAATCGCAGCCTTCTTCAACGAACTGCGCCGCAGCGACGGCCGTGACACGAGCACACATAGTGGCACGGCGCTCGTTGTAGGCCTCCCACGTCGGATCAATCATCGTGTAGATCGTGTCGGTCTCCAGAACCGCCACTTCAGCGACGCGTCCGGCGAGCACAGCGCGCATCCGCCCCAGCGCCGATGTTTTCCCGGCACCGCACGGCCCCACTACCAGCACAACCCGCGGCGTCGGGCCGGCGCGATCCGCTCGACGCGCTATAGACCGGCGAGCCATTTCTGCCCGCGATTTGAGAGCAGGAATCCGACGAGATCGATAAATTGCGCGCCTGCCGCGCTGCGACCGGGTCGGTCGTCCAGCGCGGACCTGTTGTAAAGGTCGTACACAGCGCGGCCGACATGATCCCACAGAATGCGGGCCTCGGCAGTGTCGTCGCCATCCAGCGGCATGATCTCCCGGTAGCCAACCAGCATGGTGTCGACGATGGCAAGCGGTAGGTATGCGAACTCTTGGGCAGGGTCCGCCCACCCGGCATCGCCCCAGTCGATAATCGCGCTCAATTCACCGTCGCAGGCCATGACGTTGCCGAAACTAAGATCCTGATGAAGGAATCGCCGGAAGGTCCCCGCCGTCCGCAGGCTCGGCTCGACCTGTTCATACAGCGAGGCGAGAATATCGGCGCTGCGGGTGTCGAGTCGCGGATTACTGAGCAGATTGTTCATCGCCTCTGGGCTTGTCCAACGGGGATCATTATCCAACCAACCGTTCGGGTCAGCTACCTGCGTGACGTCGCGGTGCAGCTTCGCCAACTCTTGCCCGAGTTGCCGATACAATCGATCAGCCAGGGGTAAACCCGCGGCAATACTGCTGGCCAGATCCTGCCCCGGCGCCCGCTCATAGATAGTGAACAACGCATCGATGATGTCGTGCGAATTGTCGAGGGCTAGCAGTTGGGGTGTTCGGATCCCGGCGTCGCGAACGGCCGGCACTGCGACCGACTCGGTCAGCCCGTCGCGAACACCGTCAGGATGAGCGTTATTGGAAATGCGTAAGACGGCACCCTCCCCCATCGCGTAGATCCAGTTCACCTCGCCGGTCGCCGGCATCGGCGAAATAGCCACGTCCCCGTACCCATACTTCGCCGCAATTGCACGTAACTGCCGCTCGTCTGGCGGTTCCGAACCACCACCGGTATCTGCCATCGCCCCATAGTGCCACCGCCACATTTCGTCAGCAGCCGATTTACGCCCGACACGGATAGCGCCAGCGGATGGACGAGTTTTAAAGGGCAGAGCCAATCTGGCTACCAGAGCTGGCCGTTGATTTGGTACGCGGCGGGCAGTCGGGGTGGTGGCCAGTCGGGGTGCGGTTTCCAGCTGGTCCAAACCTGGTCGAACGGGCCGGTCCGTCCTTCTGCCATAGCGAGGATTCGGGTCGCCTCGGCCTCGATGTGGGGTCGGATCGTGGCGTCCAGGATGTCGGTGCCGATTGCGGTCTCGAAGTCTGCTTCATCTTTCCGCTGGCAACGCAGATCTGGCGTGAAGGTCATATCAAGGACGAGATCCTTGGTCTCCAGGCCATCGGGGGTAGCTGTCGGGGGCAGCTCGAAGTTGACGTACCAACCAGCAAACGCGTCCTGGCCTGTCCAGCACAAACTGATGTGGGCCCAGCGGTCCGGGCTGAAAAAATGCAGTTGCGATTGGTCGATCGACCGCTCGACGACCTCGTAAATGCACGTCCGCATTGCCTCCAGCTTCCGTGCCGATCTCGGGAGTTCCCTCGTCTGTGGCAAGTCACGGTTGCTGGCATACGTCGCAGCCGTTCCGCGCGGAACGAACGTCACCAACTCGTTGTCCGCGCTTCTGATGCATCGGTGCGGAATCGCCGCCCATAACCGGCCACGCCAGCGCTCCGACACAACAACGGTCTGACCAGGCAAGAACGCGGTAAACACATAACGATCCTGCCACCAGATCCGCCCAGGTATCGTCGTTTCTTGATATCCACCAAGCTCCCCACACCGGATTGCGAACTAATTAGGTTCGATAAATGCGTACCCGCGGCGCCACGGGTACGCATTTACGTAGAGCTCAGTCGTCGACGAGCTGACAGTTTGGCACGTTGCCCTGCGCGACGGCCACGCTAATGCCGCGCGCCGATACGGCGTGTGGCTTGCCGGAGGAATCGATCGATCCGCTCGACTCGCCGTACTGAGCGTGGGGCTTCGGCAAACCATTCACCGCACGGCGATCGGGATTGAGGTCCGCGTTGACAATGACCAGTGTGTCGTGCGTGGCCAATTCACTCGGACGAATAGTGAGCGAATATCCCTGCTTGAAGTCCTGCGGTGTGATCGTCTGGACAACCTGCCCCGACCGGTGACTCGGGGTGAACCAGGGCAGCTTGCAGCCTTGACCCTTCGGCGTATAAACGACCTTCGCCGTAACGCCATGATCAGCCAGCTGTTGCTGCAAACCGGCCGCATCATCGAACCGGTAGATCTTGACGGTCAGATTCGCGCCGTGCTGCTCCACTGCGAACGCCTGCGATCCGTCGCCGCCCTGGACGATCGGCGCGCCGACCGCCAGCCCAATGCCGAGCGCACCGGCCAGCGACAGCGTCGCCATGCCGCGCCGCCGCCGGATCCGCGACCGGCCCCGTTGCATCGACGTCGCCACCAGGTCGTCGCCGGACGGGGCCAGCTCCGCCTGCCGCGCGAACGTTTCGCGCAACTGGTCTTCGGTGTCGTTCATTTCCCTCTCCTCACAGACATGGAGTCGCTCCGAACCACCCGGCGGAGCGCGGCGAGCCCTGACGATGCGTGGGAATAAACCGTTCCCACCGAACAGGAGAGCAACTCCGCGATTTCCTTGTCCGCGAGCCCTTCGTAGTAGCGCAGGACGAGTACCGCTCGCTGCCGGTCCGACAACTGACCCAGCAGCAGTGACATTTCATCCCGGTCCGCGGCCTGCTCGCCGTGATCGGGTTCGTGCCGGACATCGTCGATATCGCGTTGAAGTACGGTGAGTTTGGTGGCTTTTCGCCGGCGGAGCGCCAGAAATTCGCGGGTCACCACACGTCTGGCGTACAACTCCGGGCGATCAGTCTTGGATACCCGCCGCCACTTCACGTAGAGGCGGACCAACGCGTCTTGGACAATGTCCTCGGCCAGATGTGGATCTCCGGTCAGGACCGTCGCGTACCGCAGCAGCTTGGGCTTCTGACTCTGCGCAAAGGCCTCGAAGTCCACATTGTCTCCATCCCTCGAACCGCTTGGGCTCACATCCAATAGATGCTTCAACCCTGGCGATTCCTTGAGGCGGATTGAGAACTTTCCGCGCCGTCGGCCGAACGTTACGGTACGAGGTCGGTAACTCCCTTGCCGCTGGCGATATCGAACGGCACCGAAGCCTGGTCGTGCGCGATCACCCAATTGCCCTCGAGTTTCCGGAAGCAGAACGTGACCCGAACCCACATCCCGTCTGTCGCCGCTCCATTCGGCAACGTGCCACTGAGCCGGCCGAAACCGTGCCCGAATGCGACATCATCCCCCACAGTCAAGGTCAGATCGCGGACCTCGTAATTGATCTGTTGGAAGAACGCGAACGCCCTTGTCCAGTTGGCCAGCTTCGCTTCGATCCCGACATGCTGCAGTGGCGGCTCGACGTCGAAGGACACGACTTCCGCGGCGTAGGCCTGCTTCAGGGCGTCGAGATCCTTCGCCCCGATACCTTCGACGAGCTTCTCGACCTGTCGCCTGATCGTCGCTTCGTCCTGTTCGCGTTGCGTAGGCATCGCTGTCCGTCCCCTCTCATCAGTGGCTGCTATTACTACGACAGCACAGCGACCAGGGGTGTCAGGTGCGTAAGCCTTACGGGACGGGGAAATCGTCCGGAGCGCCTTCGCCGGTAGCACCATCGACGGCCTCGCGAAGAAGATCCGCGTGACCGGTATGACGGGCGTATTCCTCGATCAGGTCGGCCACCAACCGCCGCAGGCTCATGCCGTCCGGCGTCTGTTGATCGAGCCCGCCGTTCGACAGCGCGTCGGCCAGCGCGTCCCGGGAGCGGTGCACCGCGTCGGTCCACAGTGTCCGTAACTCCTCTGGGGTGTCCGAGGAAGCGGTACGCCAGGCCCAGTCTTCCCAGTCGGCCTCGATATCGAGCCCGTCGAACGGCGCCATGACCGCTCCTCCGGCCAGCCGGTGCTGGAAGTAGAGCTCCTCGACCCAGGCGAGGTGTTTGAGTAGCCCGCCCAATGTCACCGCCGACGGACCGAGTCGCAGGGTCATTCCCGCCGCGTCGATATCAGCGCACTTCCACCCGAACGTGAGCCGATTTCGTTCGAGCGTTATCAGAGCCGTTTCAACCTCGTCGCCGTGTAAAAACCTGTTGACGTCCCATTTCGGTGGCTCGCCGACCGTGAAACCGAGTGCACTAGTCATGTCAGGAACCTTTCGGTGTCCGTGGCTGGTAGGGCGCACGATACGGTTGATCGCGGACGAAAGGCTTCCTCGATGTGATGAGCAAGGATGTTGGCCCGGTCGGACGGGCGCTGCTGGCGCTCGAGGCGATTCAGGCGGTCCCGGGCATAACTTCGGCGCGGCTCGCCGACCGGCTCGGCGTGAGCGATCGGGCGGCGCGCCGGTACGTTGCGACGCTGCGCGAGGCGGGCATCCCGATCGAGTCGGTCAGCGGACCGTACGGCGGCTATCGGATCGGCCGTGGCGCGCGCGTTCCGCCGTTGATGTTCAGCCCGTCCGAAGTGTTGGGGCTGGTGATGGCGGTGCTGCAGGGCTGGCACGGATCAGTCGAGGCCGACCACCCGGCCGCGGTCGCCCTGGCCAAGATTTTGCGCGTATTGCCGACCGCAACCGCCGCATCGGCCGAGGCGCTAAGACAGGTCCGGGCGCAGAACCCGAACGACTACGCCGCCATGCCAGACGTGGAATTGACCGCCATGATCACCCGGGCCTGCCAGAACCACCGGCAGCTCCACCTGACTTATCGCACCGGGAGCCGGATGCTGCTGGACCCGTGGGCCGTCGTCGTGCGACACGGTCGGTGGTATCTGCTCGGTTGCCGACCGGGCGGCGCAGCCCGCCGCGTTCTGCGGCTGGACCGCATTACCGAGGTCGAGACAACCGGCGAGTCGTGCACCCCGCCGGAAGGCCTGGACCCGGTTCGCGAGGTCGAAGACCACCTGGCCGACGGCTGGACCTACCGGGTCGAGATACGTATCGATGCGCCGGTGGCCGCGGTCGCCCCTTGCCTGCCGCGCACGCTCGGCCGGTTGGAGGCGAACGACGAACACAGCTGCACCCTGCGTGGCACCACCAACGAACCCGACTGGTACGCCGAGCAACTCGCGGCCGTACCGGCACCGTTCACGGTGCTCACCGGCGACGAGATCCGGGCCGCTATACGAACCCTGGCCGAACGGCTCGCGCACGCAGGGCGCGCCACATCCAACCCCCTATAACATCGCCACGTGCGACATGACGTGATCCTCTTCGATGCCGACGGTGTAGTGCAGTATCCGCCCGATGATTGGCGGGACCGGATCGTGGCCCGACTCGACGTCGGCGCCGCGGAGGGCGAAACGCTGTTGGCAGAGGTGTTGGCCGCCGAGGAGCCGGCCGTGCGCGGTGCGCAGGACTTCCCGCGGGCCGTGGCGTCGGTGCTCGCCCGCTGGGACCGAGTGCACCGACTGGAGGAGGTGCTGTCGTCATGGCGCGAGATCGAGGTCGACCAGGCCGTGGTGGCGCTCATCCAGGAACTACGGGCCGAGGGGGTGCACTGCTGTCTGGCGACCAACCAACAGAACATGCGCGCTGCGTACATGCGCAAGTCGCTGGATTACGACGATGTTTTCGACCGCCAGTATTTCTCCTGCGATATGGGCGTGGCGAAACCGGATCCGGCCTATTTCCGGCACATTCTGGATGACCTGTCGGTGCCGGCCAGTCGGGTCCTATTCATCGATGACACCCTGCCCAATGTGGACGCCGCCCGGGACGTCGGGCTGGCGGCCGAACATTACGAACGGGCCCATGGCATTGATGCGCTGAAGGCGATCGTTCAGGATTAGCGGGTCGCGCCCATCTCGTGCAGCAGGGTGACGAGCTCATCGCGACTCGGAGCCATGGCCACGACACCGACGGTATCCTCGGCCACCCAGACCGTCCGGTCGTCAATGTCCCGCGATTCGATCGTGATATGGCTGTGCACAACCCATTGCGGTAAGCCGCTCGGATGCTCTGATGCGCTCGGATTGTTCATCGTGTTACGCCTCTCATCCGGCGTGACCGTCGACCAAACGGCTCAGGCACGTCAGAGGCTGGCTGCCACGAATCGCGCCACATCCACCAGGCGGCAGGTGTATCCCCATTCATTGTCGTACCAGCCAAAAACCTTGACCAGCTCGCCATTCGCCTGGGTCAGCGTCGAGTCGAAAACGCACGACGCCGAATCACCAATGATGTCGCGGGACACGATCGGATCGGTGTTGTACCGCATGATTCCGTTGAACGGGCCATCGGACGCCGCGGCGAAAGCCCGGTTGACCGCGTCGACGTCGACGTCGGTCTCCAATAGCGCGGCCAGATCGGTGAGCGAGCCGTCCTCGACCGGGACCCGAAGCGCGACGCCGTCGAGCCGACCGGCGAGATCCGGAATTACGGTGCCGGTCGTGCGTGCCGCTCCGGTCGAGGTCGGAATGATGTTCGTGGCCGCACTGCGCGCCCGCCGCGGGTCCTTGTGCGGTCCATCAAGCAGCATCTGATCGCCGGTGTAGGCGTGCACGGTCGTCATGAAACCCTTACGCAGACCGAATGCGTCATTCAACACCTTCGCCATAGGCACGACGCAATTGGTGGTGCACGAGGCGTTGGAAACCACATCGTGTTCGGCCGGACGGTACTCCTGCTCGTTGATTCCCATGACGATGGTGAGGTCTACGTCTTTTCCCGGCGCCGACAGCAGTACCTTGCGCGCCCCGTTCTTCAGATGGATAGCGGCCTCGTCCCGGCGACGGAACTTTCCTGTCGATTCGATCACGACGTCAACGCCGACCGATCCCCAGTCAATCGCGGCCGGATCACGGTGGGCCGTCGTGGTGACTGTTCGCCCGTCAATCGTGATGGACCCTTCGTCATGGGTCACGTCATAACCAAACCGCCCGTACGTCGAGTCGTACCGCAGCAGGTTGGCCAATGTGCCGGTGTCGGGCAGATCATTGATCGCGACAATGTCCAAATCGGAATCCCAGGCGATACGCAGGAAACTCCGACCAACCCGGCCAAAGCCGTTGATGCCGATACGAGTGCTCACAATGTCGTCCTCCCCGTGATGACGCCAGAGCCGCCGAGAAACAGACCAGTGCTAATGCACCACCACAACCGGGCAATGCGAATTGTGGACACAGTGCATGCTCACCGATCCCAGGAGCATGCCGGCAAAGGCGCCGCGACCACGCGAGCCAACCACAAGCAGGTCCGCGTTGTGGGATTCCTCGATCAGCGAGCGGGCCGGCGGCCCAGGCAGCAGCTTGACCGACATCTTTTCCGCGGGCAGATCCAACGCAGCCCTGGTCTTCTCAGCGTTTTGCTGAGCCGTACGTTCCGGATGACGTTCCGGGTCGACCATTTCGTACCCGTACGCGGCCGGATACTGCCACGCTTCGACGATGCGCAGTATTCCATCAAATCGCCGTACATATTCCGCGGCCCACTGGGCCGCCTTGTCCGAGCCCTCCGAGCCGTCGACACCTACCACCACAATCGGCTTTTCGCTCATTGTGAGATCCTCCCCTCACATCCAAGCGTGGATCCGAGGGGGCGTCTGGCGTAGAGGCGATGGTCCCGGAAATGCCCGGCAACTGCCCTAGAGCCCGGTGATGCGCAAAACCGCCTGGCTGCTCTCCCCGACGTAGACATCACCGGAACTGGCGTCGACCGCCACGCTCAGCGGCTCGGCCAGTTGCGCGGCGGTCGCCGAAGCGCCGTAACGGCCGGTGGTGCCGAATGCCCCACTGCCCGCCACGGTGCTGATGACACCCTGGCTGACCCGGCGGATCCGGTTGTTGACGGTATCGGCGATATACAGATCCCCGGCCGGCGTCGCCGCGACTCCGAACGGCGTTCGCAATGTAGCTGCCTCGGCCGGACCGTTGTCACCGCTGAAACCGGCATCGCCGGTCCCGACAACCGTGCTGATCCGGCCGTTCTTGTCCACGCACCGGATCCGGTTGTTGTACGTATCGGCGATATAGACCGCGTCGCCGGCCACCGCGACGCCCTGCGGATGATCCAGCTGCGCCAACGGCCCTTGCCCGCCGTCCCCGGAAAAGCCGGCCTTGCCGGTGCCCGCAACCGTACGGATCCGGCCTTGCGGGGAAATACACCGGACCTGGCTGTTGTACGTGTCCGCGACGTAGACATTGCCGGCCGAATCGACGGCAATTCCGGTCGGATAATTCAGCTTGGCCAAGGTCGCCTGTGACGTCCCGTTCGATCCGGCCTCTCCGGTGCCGGCAATCGTGGAAATGCGGCCTTTCCCGTCCACCATCCGGATCCGGTTGTTGAACGTATCGGCGATGTAGACCCGGCCGTCTGCGCCGACGGCGACGCCACCGGGATAATTCAGCTGGGCAGAGGCGGCGGCCGAATTGTCGCCGGAATAGCCGGCGTCGTTTATCCGGCCGGCAACCGCGTCGGTGTCACCGGTCACCTGCGACTGGGTGAGCGAGGCGTTCCAGGCGGTCAACTCCAGCGACGCCTGGGCAATGGGTGACCGGACCTTGTATTGCAGCGTGTCGCCGGTGAACAGCTTGTCCTGCGACAACACCTGCGGCGTATCGCTCAGGGTCAGGGTCGGGCTGAGCGTGTCGACGCCGCCGTTGTAATAGTCCAGACAGATTTGACCCCTGCCGGTGACCATGACCGAGCCGTGTCCGCTGGCGCCACCGATGATCGCGGGCTGCAAATACAGCACCGTGCGCGAATCGGGATTGGTCACCTTCCAGTGCACCGCGCTCTGCCCGTTCACGGTGGTCGCGTAGAAGCTGGAAACCGCCTGCGCTGAAGGCGAATAGAACACCCACGGCAGCCCGCCGGTCGGCGTGGTCAGGACTTCGCCGAGCGGCTGGCTGCTCCAGGTCGACGGAGCGGCGATCCGGCCGATCACGCTGTTGGTGGTGGCAGCGACATAAATACGGCCCTGGCTATCCACCGCAACGCCCTGATTGCGGCCCATCCGGGTGTACTCGGGCGTCGCCTGCCGCAGGTCGAGACTGGCCGCGGCTGCGCCGAATCCACGTAGGACAGTGCCGTTTCCGGCGATGGTGCTGATGGTCGCGCTCAATGCAGTCTCCCGAGATCGCGCTGGAATACCGGTCAGCTCTTCGCCTGCACCCGGTCGGTGGGCGCCGGCGCGACGGTTCCCCGCTGGCGCAGGTAATTGGTGAAGCCTTCGCGGTCGCGGTCATGCCGGACCGGGTCGCGGAAATCGGTGAACGCGGTGGTGCCATCCGCGCCAATCAGGGTGTACGTCAATCCGGCCACCCGATAGTCCTTGGTGGTATCCAGCGGTTTCCCGTCGATCTGTACGTCGGCCGGGTCGATCCGGCTGCCCACCGGCTTGGTTAAGTCGACCGAATACCGCACATTCGCCGACACCGCCAGCGGCGCGAAACTCTCGCCACCGTTGGCGCTGGTTTTCCACTGGTCTTCCAGCGCGGTATGCACCTCCGCCCCGGTCACGGTCACGCCCAGCACCGGATTGCCGTAGCCAAAGCCAGCCCACGCCTCGCCGAAGAGGATCTGACCGTCCTTATCGGACGGATTGGGGCCCGGTGCGCTCAGCAACCCGTCTCCCGATAGCGCCACCGATCCGGTCCGCGGCGCCGCGGCGAACAACCCGAGATCCACGTGGTCGCCGTCCTGATTCGCGTCCCAGTACAGGAAGTCGGCACTCAGGTCGCCCATCGTGCTCTCGCCGAGTGGGCCGGCAGCGCGGGTGAAATCGCCGGTCTGCTTGGCCAGCGGCTGCACCCAGCGGCGCACCCCGGCATCGACCCAGTAATTCACCGTCGCCTGGATTTCCGGGTCCGGCGGAATGTCGTGGGTATTCGGATGATTGACCGACGTGGTGAGTTCACGGATGACCGCGCCGGTGTCCGGGTCGAGTTTGAGGTTGATCTCGTTGATCATCTGCCCGTGGAAACCGGCCTCCACGACCGGGCGCGGCGTCCCGTTGGGGTCCGGCAGCATTCCATTGAACGGCTCGTGCCAGTGCCCGGTGACGATCGCCGCGATATCGGGCGATGCCTGGGCGGCGAGTTGGAAACACGGGCCGCTGGGGTTGGTGAGGCCGTTGATGTCCTTACCCGCGACGCCGCCGTCGTGCATGTTCACCACGATCGCGTTGACGCCCTTTTTCTTCAGCAGCGCGGCGAATTTGTTCACCGTGGCGATCGAGTCGAGCGACTTCAACGCCGGCTGATAGGACGTGGACCCGGTCGGCGTATCCGGCACGGTCAGATGGATGAACGCGACCGGCAGTTTCTTACCGTTCTTGCCGGTAACCCACACGATGTTGTACGGCGGGACGATGCTGAATCCGGAGTCGCTGTAGACGATGTTCGAGGTATAGAACGGGAAATTGGCGCCGCGGAATCGCTTCCCGCTCGAATCAATGAACGAATCGTCCCGCCCCGCCACCGGAAGCGGCGTGCCCTTCTCCATGTGGTCGATGAGGAATTCCGGAAACCGTTGATCCAGTTCATGATTGCCGACCGTGCTGAACTGCAGACCGAGCTTGTTCAGAACTTCCACGGTCGGCTCGTTCGCCAACGCATCGACCTCGAACGGCCAGCCGGAGAAATTGTCGCCGGAGGAGAAGAAAATCGAGTTGGTCTGGCCGGCGCGAATCCGCTTCAGGTGTGCGGCGAGATATGACGCGCCGCCGACCGTGAGCTGATTGCCGTTGTCGGTGACGAGGTTATAGCCGGTGAGATTCGTCGGCTGCAGATAACCGTGCAGATCGGTGATATTGACCAACTGGACATTTACGTACCGATCCGGGTCGGATTCGACCGCGTTTGCCGATGCGTACGCCGGCTCACCGACCGCTGTTCCGAGCGCTGCGGCCCCGATCGTCACCCCGGCCGCGCCGAGAAAATCTCGACGCCGCATCGAGAAGTCCATGCCCATTTAGCCCCGACCGCCTTCCGGCCCACCTGCACATAGATGATCGACGCTGTGACATTACGCGCAGAATCGTACAGGTTGTCAAGAGGCAAATCCGGTAACCCCGAATTTTCATCCGCCGTATACCCGGCACTCGCCCGGGCCTTCCGTCAGGCCGACGGCAGCGGCGAATCGTCTTCCACCGAAGGCAATTCAGGTGCCCGCGCAACACCGTCGTCGACCAAGGCACCTAAACCCGGGCGTGGTGAATTCCGCCCCGGATTCAACGGTTAGTGTGGCTAGCGAAATTCAGCTACTTTTCCAGGTAGTCGGCCAGTTGTGCCAGCGAGGCGTTAAGCCCCTTCGCGTGATCCTCAGCGGAAATGCCCGCAGGCACGTCCTCGGCCCGGATCTCCACCCGCGCGGCGTCTTCGACGCCAGTTATCTCCCAGGTCATCGTCATCGTCCCTGCGTACGCGGGATCAGCTGACTCGAAGTCGACCGCCTGCACGACCCGCTTGCCCGCGACGATGTCGACGAAACGGGCTTCGACGACGTCAGCGTCAGCCGTGGACTTACCCGGCGCGTTCGAAGCGTCGGCGTACGTCAGGACCAGTCGATACGAGCCGCCCGGGCGTGCGTCGAACCGTTCGAAGCGGCCGCTCATCTCCCCCGGCGGGAGCCATACCGCGAGCGCGTCGGGATCGGTGAGCGCGGCGAATACCCGTTCAGGTGACGCCGCGATCACCCGAGAGGCCTGGTCAATGCGTGACATGACGGCAGAATATCCGATGCTCCACACAAGGCACTCAGGCAGTACGAGGAGGACCAAAGTCTCACCGTAGCGGGCCTTTAGGTCCGATGTATTCAATTCTTACGGCACTGCTCCGATGCGCCCGGATCCCGCACTATTTCCGTAGATAAGCCATTGGTGCGGACTTCCGCCCAGTCAGGTTAGGAGAATCCCATGCGCCGCAAGACATTCGATACTCTGCTGACAACCGGTGGACTGCTGCTCGCGGCCGTACTGCTGGTTGCTGGCGCACTGCTCACCTGGGGCTACACGTTCGCCAACAACAACGTGCACTCACAGCTGGCGGCGGAGAAAATCTACTTTCCGGACAAGGGCAGCCCCGCCCTGGCGTCGAAGAACATCGGGCCATACCTCAATAAGTACGCCGGCCAGCAGTTGACCACCGGAGCACAGGCGAAGGCGTACGCGGACCATTTCATCGCCGTGCACCTGAAGGAAATAGGCGGCGGCCAGACGTATTCGCAGCTGTCGGCGAAAGCGCAGACGCAGCCGAAGAATACGGCACTGCAGAATCAGGTCAACACGGTGTTCAAGGGTGAGACGCTGCGCGGACTGCTCCTGAACGCCTACGCATTCTGGCAGCTCGGCCAGATCGCACTTATAGCTGCCATCGCGTCCTTCGCCGCGGCCGGTGTGATGCTCGTCCTTTCCGTGCTCGGATTCTGGCACCTGCGCCGGGTCAACCCGAGCGTCGAACTCCTGCACGGTCAGAGCCCGGCCCCGGCAACCGCGTAGGTCCCGTGCCACTGGGCCCTGAGCGACTCGTCGCTCAGGGCCCATTCGTGCCGCGAACGCAACACTGCCGGCGTCAGCGGCTGTGAGGCAGGCTAATCTGATCTGGCACAGGCCAGGGAGAGCGCATGACAGAGGACCCGCAAACAGAACGGCTGCTGCCCTCGCTGTCGAATGTCGAGCTGCGTCCGCTTATGGCTGAGGTGCTCGACCGGATCCAGACGATCATGAGCACCGGGGACACCCTCAGAGATCTGCTCGAAGCCGTCGTGGCCGTGGGTGCGCAACTGGAGCTACCGGAGGTGCTGCGGCGAATCGTCGAGGCTGCCGTGCGATTGACCGATGCGCGATACGGCGCCCTTGGAGTGCTGGATGAGGACGACCCGAGCCGCCTCTCCGCGTTCGTGCACAGCGGGATTGACGAGGAGACGGTCAAAGCAATCGGTCCGCTGCCACGAGGTCGTGGCATTCTGGGCGTCCTGATCGACAACCCCAAGCCATTGCGCTTGTCGAATTTGGCCGATCACCCATCGTCGTTCGGTTTTCCACCGAACCATCCGCCGATGCGGTCCTTTCTCGGCGTGCCAATTAGCGTTCGCGGCCAGGTTTACGGGAATCTCTATCTGACCGAAAAAGGGTCCGGCGAGGAATTCACCGACATTGACGAGCAGGTCATGGTGGCGTTGGCGGCTGCGGCGGGGATCGCGATAGACAATGCCCGGCTCTACGCCGCGACGTATCGACGCGAACGCTGGGTGCAGGCTAGCGCTCATATCACCACGCAGATGCTCGCGGGAAGCCCGTCCACGGACGTGTTGGACCTGGTCGCCCGGGACGCCCGTGAGCTGGTCGGTGGCGACCTCGCGTACGTCGCGGTCCTGGACGGGGCAGCCATGCTCGTCCAAGCCGCGGCCGGGACCGGCTCAGAATCCGTTGTGGGACAGCGGATCCCGCGCGACTCGATGGCACGCTGGGTGCTTGATCACGAGCAGCCGGTGGCCCTGGCCGATGCCCGATCCGATCAGCGAGTGTGGCAGAAGATCATCACGTTGGCCGGTGCCGGTCCGGCGATTTTCCTGCCCCTGGAGGCGGATGGGCGCGGCGTCGGCACGCTGGTGGTGGTGAACCGTATCGGCCGGCCGGTGTTCGCCGGCGACGACGTCAACATGATCGAGTCGTTTGCGGTGCAGGCAGGTCTGGCACTCGCGTTGGGAGCCGCGGCCGCGGACAAACAGCGGCTGGCCGTATTTGAGGACCGGGACCGTATCGCCCGCGATCTGCACGATCAGGTTATTCAACGATTGTTCGCGGCCGGCATGACACTGCAGAGCGTTGCGCCACGAATTACCGAAAGCCGGGCCCGGCAGCAGGTACTCGACGTGGTGCACCACCTGGATCAAACAATTCTCGAGATCCGTACCACCATCTTCGCTCTGCATTCCGATGGCAGCATGGAAGCCAGCCTGCGCGCCCAGGTGGTACAGGTTGCATCGGAGCTCACGGCCAACACCGATTTCGCGCCCTCGCTGCATATCACCGGTTTGCTCGACACGAATGTGGACGCCGCGCTCGGCGAGCATCTGCTGGCGGCTCTGCGCGAGGCGTTATCCAATGCCGTCCGGCATTCGCGCTGTTCTGCCGTTGATATCTCGATCGTCGTCAACGAGGACCTCACGCTCCGAGTGCGCGACGACGGCATCGGTATTGGCACACCCGCCCGCCGGAGCGGACTGAACAATCTCGCCGAACGTGCCGCTACGCTCGGCGGGGCATTGACCGAGGAATCCCCTCGCGCGGGTGGCACGGAACTGATCTGGCAGGTGCCGCTGCGGCAGTGACATCCTCGCTACTACGTTGTTTGTAGTTAGTTCATCTCTCAGATGCCCGATGGTCGCTGTTGCCGTCGCCAATGACGCCTAGGTTCGCTCCGATATTCATTCTCGGGAAAGGACCGATTGAGGTGGCATCGCGTTCTCGCATTGTGACGCTGGGCCTGGCTGCAGTCGCCGTCGTGGCGCTCGCCGGCGTCGCCGTAGCCGCTCCACATCCGCCGGGCGACTGGCCGTACAGCGGCAATACCGGCCAGACCGGCAGCTACACGTTCGCGACCGTCGGGGATATCGCATGCGAGCCGGACGATGCCGAAAATGCCGGCACGCCGGCAGCGTTGAAGTGCGGCAGCAAGAGTCTGGGCGGTGTGCCGGCGGAGTACGCGACGGCGAAGCAGGCGTACGCGATGCGGCCGGACGCGGTCGCGCTGCTCGGCGACGAGCAATATCAGGTGGGCAAGCTCAGCGACTTCGAGCAGTCGTTCGAGCAGGCCTGGGGCGGTCTGAAAGTGCTCGAACGCCCGGCGCCGGGCAACCACGAGTACTACTCGTACGCCAAGAACGGCGACAATGAGGCCGCCCAAAACGGGGTCGGCTATTTCGGCTATTTCAACGGCCACGACGCCGCAGGCACGCCCAACGCGCAGGGGCAGGCCGGCGACGACACCCCCGCGACCCAGGGCTGGTATTCGTACAATCTCGGTAATTGGCACATCATTTCGCTCAACGTCGAATGCGAATCGGCGGCGTTCAAGAATGACTGCTCCACAACGGACAGTGGCCTGCTGGCGCAGGAAACCCGTTGGCTCGCCTCGGATCTGGACCAGAACAACCGACCGTGCACGATCGCGTACTGGCACCAGCCGACCTTCACCGCCGCTGACACCAAAGCCGACGTGCCCGACCCGAGTGCGCCGGGCGCGGACAGCACCGAAGGTCTGGCCGCCGATTCGTGGTGGAAGCTGCTGTACAAGGCGCACGCCACGCTGGTACTTAACGGTCACGAGCACCTGTACGCGCGTTTCCGGCCGATGGACCCGGCCGGGCATTCCGACCCGAAAAACGGAATCACGCAAATCACGGTCGGCACCGGCGGCGAGGCCCTCGATACTCTCGCCAAGGACAACGGCACCTACAGCAATCCGAATATCGTCACCGCGCAGGATCAGGCTTTCGGCGTCATGAAGCTGAGCCTGCACTCGCACAGCGTCAGCTGGAATTACCAGCCCGCGCTGGCCGGGCCGGGCGCCGATCCCACGACGGCGATGCAATACAGCGACTCCGGTAGCACCTCCTGCCGCGGCTAAACCCCGCCACTCATCTCCTGCCGCGACTAACCCCCGCAACCCATCTCCTGCCGACACCTGCAAGCCCACGTTGTTGATCATGAAGTTCCCGACAAAAATGCCGGCGTGTCGTCGGCGTGTCGCACAGGGAACTTCATGATCAACAAATGTCAGGGCGACCGGGCCGCCGCGACAATCAACATAAGCAGGCCACTGACACACCCAGACAATCAACCAACATCAGGGCAACCGCTCCGGCCGCCCCCGTCTAATTGTTGATCATGAAGTTCCCGACAAAAATGCCGGCGTGTCGTCGGCGTGTCGCACAGGGAACTTCATGATCAACAAATGTCAGGGCGACCGGACCGCCGCGACAATCAACAAATGTCAAGGCGACCGGGCCGCCGCGACAATCAACCAATGTCAGGGCGACCGGGCCGCCGCGCCAATGCCCGGCACATCATCGTTCGCGAATAGTAGTTATTTTGGCGAGTCCATCCAGGGATCCTTGAGGTCGAAGAATTCCGGGGGACCGACACTGAGCTTGCTCATTTCTTCCATCTGTGCCTTGAGCTCAGGCGGTGGTTCCTTGCGCTCACCCTCCCGGGCCGCCGCTTCTGACGTGAAATACAGCGCCGTGGTCCAGGTGTCGTCTGAATGTCCCATGCTCAGGCTGCCGATGACTTCCGGGCGGAACGCTGCCCACTCATCGGCGTGCTCACTCATCAATTCCACGGCACGCTTGGCATTCGGCCCCTGCTGGCCCTGCATCACCTGGACAAAGCCTGCCTCGTCGGGATTGCCGCGCAGATCAGGCATTACGCTGACGCTGCTGCGGAACGTCACCTCGTCCAGCAGCGGCGCGGTCGCGGTCCACCACCGGTCTGTTCGGGCCGGTCACTATTGCGCTGGGCTGCCGCTTCGGATTCGAAGCGGGCCAGCGCGACGAACCGCCCATCCTCGGTCACCCCTGCCGTTGAGCCAAGCCAGCCCTTGGCGCCGGGCGACAATTCCGTCATCCACCGGTCGAATGCGGCCCGCAGCTCCGCCGCTTTCGACGTCCTGCCCGTGATTACCTGAACGAACATCGACGGCCCCCAAACCCCGTGGTCGATTCTTGTTCGTCGACCGATCTGTCGACGCTACGACCACACGCGTCGGTACGTCGAACGCCACCGTCCGTTGTGGACGATGCTGGTGAAGGCGTAACAAATCACTGTCAGACGGCCCAGAGTGCTTCAGTAGGTGACAATCGCGCGGCGCGGACGGCCGGGAGCAGACCCGCGATCGCGCCGATCAAGATCGCGGCGGCCAAACCACCGGCCCACGCCAAAGTGGGAACGACGACCGCCCAATGTTTGCTCGAGGAATAAACGGCGGTGGCGGCCGTACCGGCACCCACGCCGACCGCGCCGCCCAACAATGCCAACAGCACGGCTTCGGCCAGGAATTGAATGCGGATATGAGACTTGGTAGCACCCAATGCACGACGTAGACCTATTTCGGAGCGACGTTCGAGCACCGAGATGACCATGATATTTGCCACGCCCACCGCCCCGACCAGGAGCGAAACCGCACCCAGACCGAGAAATAGACCGTTGAGAGCGCTCTTGGCTTTCGCCCGGGCGACGAGCGCGTCAGAGGGCCGACTCACATTGACCTCGTTCGGCGCCTCGGGATTGGCCGTCGCGCCGAGCACGGAATGCACGGCATTCACTTGATCGGTTGCCGACCGCAGGTAAATGTCGACGGATGACCGTCCAGCCCGAGATATTTCTCGGCGGCGGCAAAGCCGACCAACACCGACGCGTCGATTTCTGGAGCGAGCGCTGCCGGCTTGAGAATTCCCGCCACATAAAACCACTGATCGCCAACCCAGATCCGCTCCCCCTGGTAGACCCGATCGATACCGAGCCGTTTGGCGGCGGCGGCACCGAGCACTGCTACCGGCTCCCGCGCGGTGGCCGCATTGAGAAAGCGGCCGTGCGCAATGGTAGTGCCGACCGCCCGCGGCAAACCCAGGGTCGCGGCCTGGACCGAGAGCGCATTGGTGTTGACCGCTGGGATATACCGGTTGCGGTACGCATTGGCCTTTGTCGCCCCGATCGCCTCAACACTGGTGACCGGACCGATGCGACCGATCATGCCGGGCGCCGCCTTGGGCAATTCCGATGCGGAACCGAAAACGTTCTGGCCATTGGTCACCGTGAGCAGATTGGTACCCAGCTTGTCGATTTCGCCCAACAGCCCGGCCTGCGATGATGACGATAATCCGAGCACCGCGACAATGGCGGCGACCCCGATCGCGATGCCCAGAGCCGACAACGTCGCGCGCATTTTCCGGGTACGGAGCCCTACGCTGGCTACCCGGGCCAGGTCAGCCAGCCGCAGCCGCGCACCGGTCTCAAACGCGCTCATCGGTGCATTCCCCCTTCGTCATCGGGCCTTTGGTCGGCAACAATGCGTCCGTCGAGCATTTCGACCCGCCGCGGCATTCGGCCGGCGATATCGCGGTCGTGGGTGATCACCACGATCGTGGTGCCCGCCGCGTGCAACCGGTGCAGCAAAGCCAGAATGGCGCGTCCGGTGGCGTAGTCGAGGTTCCCGGTCGGTTCGTCGGCCAGCACGATCGCCGGCCGACCGACCAGCGCGCGGGCAATCGCGACCCGCTGCCGCTGGCCACCGGACAATTCGGTGGGCCGCGCATCAAGACGGTCGGCCAGATCCACGGCAGCGAGGGCATCGGCCGCCTGGTCCTGACGGTGGCGATGCGAAATACCCGCGTACAACAGACCGTCGGCGACGTTGTCGAGAATGGTGGCATGTTCGGCAAGAAAGAATTGCTGAAATACGAAACCAATCCGGGTCGCCCGCAATGCGGCCAACTGCCGGTCCGACATCGCTGAAGCGTCCAGCCCGGTAACCCGGACCGTTCCCGTGCTGGGTCGATCGAGCGTGCCCATTACGTGCAGCAACGTCGTCTTGCCCGATCCGGAAGGGCCGACTACGGCGACCAATTCCCCCGCCGTAATGGTGAAATCCAACCCGCGCAACGCGGCGACCGGCGGCCTGCTGGGATAGCTCTTGGTGACGGCGGCCAACTCCAAGACCGGCTGCGACATAAGCGAACTCATGAGGCGGGCACCACCACACGCTGACCGGCAGCCAGACCCGAACCGGTGACCTGCACCAGCCCGTCGGCGTCGTCGAACAGGCCGATCGAGACCGGGACCAACCGGTGCCGACCACCTCCAGAGACGACCTCGACCGCGTACCCACCACCGGCGAGCGCCAGCAACGCATCGACCGGAACGACCAGGGCACCCCGCACGGTATTGGTGAGGATCTCCACCTGAACCGGGGCCTGATCCATGGTCCCGGTGGCCGAGGCCCGGGTCGGCGTGATGTCCACCTCGACCGTCGGCGAGTCCGAGCTATCCGAGCCCGATCCGGATCCACCCGTCGCCACCTTGCCGACCGAAATCACCCGGCCCGGCGTGGTCTGATTGTTCGGCAGCGTGATGGTCACGCGATTCCCGGCCCGCACCTCGGACTGCTCGCCCGCATCGAGATTGACGGTGACCTGACGAGTTGTCGAGGTCGCCTTGAGCACCGGCCCGCCGGCCTGGCCGCCGAGGCTGGCGGTGAGGTCGGTGACCCGCAGCGCGGTCGGCAGGAATACGACCTGTCCGAGGTCGAGCCGGCCGGTCTGCTCGATACCCAGGTGCGCCTGCAATTTCTTGATCGCGGCCTTGGTGGCCCAACCGAATTCGTCCGAGGACGGATCCAGATCGGCCCGACCGGCATAACCCAGCGCCACCAGGTCGGCGTTGAGCTGACGGACATCGCGCCCGGTGACGTCGTCGGCCTGCGCGCCTTCGGCCAGGGCTCGGTACGCCGGACTCGAGCCGTAGAGCAGCACGACCGGGGCACCGTCCACCCGGTACAGCACCTGGCCCTGGTGGATCACCTGACCCACGGCCGGTAGCGCGGTGATGGTCCCGTGTGCCTGACCGAGCACTGTGTACGAGCCGGCGTAACCCAGCGTGCCGCTCAACGTGGTCTGCGAGGACAGCGTGCGTCGGTCCACTGTGGACGTCGCGGTGGCCGCGTGGTTGTCCCGGGTGCCGCTCGCGGCGTGGTGCCGAACGCCCAACGGATGGGCGAGGCTGATGCCGTACGGCCGGTTCCACTCGACCACTCCGCCCGCTGCCACCAGGACGGCAACGACACCCGCGCCGATTACTACCCGCCGGCGCCGATGACGCGGTGGACGGGTCACGGACTCCGCCACGGGCGTCTCGTCGATGTCGACGCTCATCACTTTTTCCCTCCGCTCTGCGAGAGACTGCTGCCGCCTTTGCCATCACCGGGCATGTATTTGCGGCAGGCCTGATCGGCCCGCTTGAATTGCGGATTGTTCGGGTCCAGATCGCTTCCGGCGCCGCCGACCTTGATCGCGATACTGCCGTTCGCCTGTGGGTCAGGGAAATCCGAAATGCCATGCGAGCGCATGCAGCGTGCGTATTTCAACGCCGCCTGTTTGGCGCCCGGCGGCGGTTGTCCGTGATTGGGCATCAATGGCTTGCAGGCGCGATCCGCGGCTACGAACTGCGGGTTCTTGGGGCTCAGATCGCTGCCCGGCCCCGCCTGGATGGCCAGATCACCGTCGCTATTGGGATCGGGGAAATCCTTGATGCCGTGCGAGCGCATGCACCGTGAGTACGCGAGCAGGCTGCCGTGTGCCGATGCGCTGCTGGACGATGTCGCGCTGGCCGAGGACGTGGAAAGTCGCGCCACGGTGGGATCAGCCCCATTGTCCTTATTGCACGCCCCGGCGAACAGCCCAAGGGCGATCAATCCGGCGGTGAGCAAGCCGGCTCGGCGCCGCCGGTTGGTCATTCCGTGCATGGATGTACGAGGTTTCACGTCCGCTCCTTGCCGTTCGGGTTTGTCGAACTGGTTTTACGAAGCGGCCGGTTGCGTGCGGGTGTCGTTGTAACCGCGGTGTAACCGCGGATCAGGCATTCTGGGACCTGACCGGCAATGCGCACAGCCGAGGAGCAGCCAATGAGGGTGCTGGTCGTGGAGGACCACGCCAAGCTCGCCACGACAGTGGCGACCGTACTGCGCCGGGAAGGTATGGCGGTCGATGTGGCCTTTGACGGTCAGGACGCGCTGGAGCACGCGGCCAGCACCGGGTACGACGTGATCGTCCTGGACCGCAATCTGCCGCGACTGCACGGCGACGAGGTATGCCGCCAGCTCCTGGCCGATGGGTGCCGCAGTCGGTTACTCATGCTCACCGCCGCCAGCACCATCGAGGACCGGGTCGACGGCCTCGGTCTCGGCGCGGACGACTATCTGCCCAAGCCGTTCGACTTCGCCGAGTTGGTGGCTCGTATCCGGGCGCTGGCCCGACGGTCCTGGCCGGCGCTACCCCCGACGCTGGTGCGCGGCGACGTGTGCCTCGACCCGGCCCATCGCGTCGTGACCAGGTCGGGCCAACCGCTTTCGCTCAGCCCCAAGGAATTCGCCGTCTTGGAATTACTGCTCGGTGCGCAGGGCGCGGTCGTGTCGGCGGAGGAGATCCTGGAGCGGGCCTGGGATGAGCACGCCGACCCGTTCAGCACCGCGGTGAAAACCACCATCAGCCGATTGCGGGCCAAACTCGGCGATCCACCGGTCATCGAGACCGTCGCTCAGGCCGGCTACCGGATATGAGCATTCTTACCGACTGTCTGATGTGGACAGCGGCCCGTTCGCACCTTCCCCGCCGTACGATCCGGTTGCGCCTGACCGCGATTTACGGCGGTCTCTTTCTCCTCTCCGGCGCCGGATTGCTGGCCGTCACGTACATCCTGGTGCAGCACGCGACCGGCACGTCGATCCCGATCGGCGGAAAGGCGGACAACGGCGTCAGCGCCGTTCAGGGCGCTAGCAGTGGAAACACGAACTTCGCGTGGGCAAGCCGCGATGGCATGCTGCAGATCCTGAACCAACAGCAGGCCCAGGAGGTTGGGAAGCAACTCAAGGCCGTCGCGGATAACCAGCGCACCCACCAAATGCACCAGCTGCTCATCCAGTCCGGAGTCGCACTGGCCCTCATGAGCATGCTTTCCATAGCCTTGGGCTGGATTGTCGCCGGCCGGGTGTTGCGTCCACTGCGGACAATCACGGATGTCGCACACACGATCTCCGCCACCAACCTGCATCAACGACTCGCCCTGGCCGGTCCCGATGACGAGCTGAAGAAACTCGGCGATACGTTCGATGCGTTGCTGGGCCGGCTCGAGGGTGCCTTCGACGCGCAGCGCCGTTTTGTCGCCAACGCTTCGCACGAATTACGTACACCGCTGACGCTGGTACGGGCCCTGCTGCAGATGACGCTCACCGATCCGCACGCCGACCTCGATAGTTTCCGTACGACCTGCCGCGACGTACTCGCCGAAGGCGAACATCAGGAACGGCTCATTGAAGCGTTGTTGGTGCTGGCCCGCAGCGAACGCGGGCTCGATCACCGCGAGCCGATAAACCTGGCCGCCATCGCCGACGAGGTGCTGACGGCCCGACGCGGCGAGGCCGAACGGCTCGGCCTGCGGATCGAGGTGTCCGCTCGTAGCGCGCGAACCGATGGCGATATCCGGCTGGCCGAACGGCTGGTGAGCAACCTGATCGACAACGCACTGCGGCACAACATCGCCGGCGGCAGGGTTTCCGTCCGCACCGGAATTGCGGCCGGGCGGCCATTTGTGTCGGTCACCAATACCGGACCGCAGGTGGCGGCGGCCGACATCGCGCGGCTGCTGCAGCCATTTCAACGACTCGGCGCCGATTCGACGAATCATGGTGACGGCCTCGGTCTCGGACTGTCCATTGTGGCCGCGATCGCGGGCGCCCACGACGCGACGCTCACCGTCGAACCGCGACCCGGCGGTGGACTGCATATTACGGCCAGCTTTCCCCCGGCCCGGGCGGATAACAGTCCGGAGTCCACAATGGCCCCGGCACAATACCGGGACCATTGTGGACTCGAGTCAACGCCGAATCAGTCGCCCGCCTCCTCCGGCGGGAGGTAGGCACCGGGCACCTGGTTGGGCGCATAGATCGTCTTCTCGCCCGGGTAGGGCGTCGTCCATCCATGCGTCTGGTCCCAGGTGAAGTGGTTCATCTGCAGCGGGTTGGCGTAGTCGGGCACCGAACCCGCACCGGAGAGCCGCTGATGCGTCGCCCATTCCTGCCACTGCGCCGTGACCTTCTGCTTGCTGGCCGGAATCGTCGTCGCCGGCTCCTTCGCCGCGTCCGCCGCCGAGACATTGTCCAGGCCACACGAGGGTGTCGCGCCAGTCAGACCCAGGGTCAACGAGGTCTGATTCGGTACGGCAGTGAACGGCGTGTCATTCGGTTTGTTGGTGAATGCCGTCGTCATCGGGGTGGCCGCGCTGTCCTTCTGGTTCATCGGGCGCATTCCGAGGATCTGCTCGATGGTCCGCAGCATGGTGAGATTCGAATAATAGTGATTGTCGACGACACCGTGCTTGGCCCACGGACTGATGATCTGAACCGGCGCGCGATGGCCGTCAACGTGGTGCAGCCCATCCTGGGTGTCGTCTTCGACAACGAAAATCGCCGAGTCTTTCCAGTATTTGCTGTGCGAAATGGTGTCGACGGTCTTGCCCAGCGCGAGGTCATTGTCGGCCACCTGCGCGGCTGGGTTCACCGGAGCGCCTCCGGTGTGGTCCGTGACCAGCGACATGATGTTCAGGTCGGCCGGACCGTTCTGCTCAAAGTCTTTCTTCCACAAGTCGTACCGGTAGATATCGGGATGGTCAGATCCCAGGCCGGGAACGAATGGTCGGTCACGTCGTTCAGCGACGGGATCACCGCGCGGCCGAACAGACCGGCGCGGTCCGGCTCGAGGTGCCTTCGATGGCGCGTTACCTGCATGGCTCATCCCTTCGATCCTGTGCGAAACAGCTCGAAAATGCCGATGTAGACGGCGATCAGAATCAAGTGGTTACGTGACCGCCAGCAGGACGTACTACGACCAGAAAGCATCTACGACACGAACCGTCGTAATTCTGAGTCGGCAATTTCACCCACGATCACGCTGGCCAGAATGTCCAGGGGCAAGCCGGCCGTGGCATTGTCGAGGCATTCGGAAGCCCTAGGACACAGGAGAACGCGATGTCGCAGGAGTCAGCAACGCTGCGTTGCGCCACGGTGCAGTTTGAGCCGCGGCCGGACGACAAGGACTTCAATCTCGCCCGTATCAACCACTTCACGGCCGAGGCGAGCCGCGCCGGTGTACAACTCATCGCGTTCCCGGAAATGTGCACGGTCGGCTACTGGCATCTGCGCCGCCAGACCGCCGACCGGCTGCGCGAGTTGGCCGAGCCGCTGAGCGGGCCGACGATTTCCGCCGTCCGCGACCTGGCCGACGGGCACAACCTCGCCGTGGGCGCGGGTTTCCTCGAAATCGACGAGACCGACGGGCGGCTCTACAACTCGTACGCCCTGTGCCTACCGGACGGGCAGATTCATCGGCACCGCAAACTGCACGCGTTCGAACACGAGGCAATCGAGTCCGGCGATGCCTTCACGGTTTTCGACACCCCTTGGGGCGTACGGATGGCAATCCTGATCTGCTGGGACAACAACCTGGTGGAGAACGTTCGGGCCGTGGCGCTGCATGGCGCCGAAGTGCTGCTGGCTCCGCACCAGACCGGCGGCACCAACTCCCGCAGCCCGCACGGCATGCGGCCAATACCGCACGAAGCCTGGGACAACCGGGCCACCGACCCGGACACGATCCAGGCACACCTGCGCGGCGAGTCCGGTCGCGGTTGGCTCCTGCGTTGGCTGCCCTCACGGGCCCACGACAACGGCCTGTTCATCGTCTTCAGCAACGGCATCGGCGAGGACGACGACGAAATCCGGACCGGCAACGCGATGATCATCGACCCGTACGGCCGGATCATCAACGAAACCTGGGCCGCCGCCGACGCGATGATCACCGCTGACCTCGACCTCGGCCTGATCCCGCTCGCGACCGGCCGGCGGTGGATGCAGGGCCGACGCCCGGAGCTGTACGACATCCTCACCCACCGATTCGGGGATGAACGGGACGCCCGGACGGCCCGCTTCTCCACCGCACCAGTCGAGACCAGGCGGCGGTTCCCGGCGTGGTAGCCAGCGGAGGCGTCGGGCGTGGCTTAGGGTCGCCTGTATGTTCGAGTGGGATGCGGGTCTTGATGAGGCACAGGTCGCGGCGGCCGGCCATTCCGGCGGTCCGCTGGTCGTGCTGGCCGGCGCCGGAACGGGCAAGACACGGACGCTGACCGCACGGGTGGCCCAGCTGCTGGCCAGCGGTGTCGATCCGACCCGGGTACTCCTGCTGACCTTCACTCGTCGCGCCGCGGCCGACATGCTGGCCCGGGCGGCGGCTCTGTGTGGCAACCGGCGCGCGGCCAATCGCCTGTGGGGCGGCACATTCCACGCTGTCGCGCATCGGCTCGTGAGCGGGCATGCCGAGGCGCTCGGGCTGCCGACTGACCTGTCCGTACTCGATCAGGCCGACGCCCGCGACCTGATGGACCTGTTGCGCCACGACTTCGACCTGGCCGGAACCTCCGAGCGGTTTCCACGGGCCGACACCCTGGTCGACGCGTACTCCCGCGCGGTCAACACCGGCCGACCAGCCCGCAAGGTCATCGCCGAGCAATTCCCCTGGTGTGAACCGCATATCGATAAAATCCTCGAACTGTTCCGGGCCTACACGACCCGCAAACGGGCCGGCGGAATGCTGGATTTCGACGACCTGCTCCTGGCCTGGCGCAGCCTGCTGGCCGACCCGACCCTCGGTCCCACGCTGGCCGGTCGCTGGGACCACGTGCTGGTCGACGAATACCAGGATGTCAACCAGATCCAGGTCGATATCGTGCGCCTGCTGCGGCCGGACGGTGTTGGGCTGACCGTGGTCGGGGACGATGCCCAGGCTATTTACGGATTTCGCGGCGCCGATGCCGCCCACCTCACCGATCTGGCCACCACTCTGCCCGGCGTTTCGGTCATTCGACTGGAACGCAATTTCCGTTCCCGGCAGCCGTTGCTGGATCTTGCGAACATCGTTCGCCCGACCAACGGCGATCTGGGACTGACATTGCATTCGGATCGCTCCGACGGCCCGCGCCCTCGCCTGGTCCGGTGCTACGACGCGGCCACCGAGGCCCGGTTGGTCGCCGACGCGGTCCTCACTGGACTGGAGGACGGGCGGCGATTGTCCGATCAGGCCGTACTCATGCGGGCCGGGCATCACAGCGATCTGCTGGAGGTCGAGCTCACCGCCCGCCGGGTGCCGTTCGTAAAATACGGCGGCCTGAAATTCCTGGAAGCCGCGCATATCAAGGACTTTCTGGCCGGATTACGGCTGCTGGACAACCCGGCCGACGAAATAGCGTGGTTCCGGCTGTTGCGACTGCACGACGGGATCGGGCCGGCCCGGGCCCGGCAGCTTCTCGGCGTCTTGCGACCGGGTGAGGCGGGCGCGGACGACCGTCAGGCCGACACGATCGCGACCGCACCGGCCGCGAGTCGGGTGAAGCTCGGCGCGACGCTCACGGGTCTGGCCTCAGCCCGCCAGGAACGCGCGATCCCGGAGCGGGCCAGCGCCGTACTGAAAATGCTGCGGCCGTTGCTCATTCGCCGCTACCCCGATCATCCGAGCCGGCTGGAAGACCTGGACCGGCTGCTCGACGCGGCCGCCGCGGCCCCGACCCTGGCCGAATACGTCGCCGATCTGACCCTCGATCCACCCGCGTCGACCAGCGAACTGGCCGGGCCGCCGCACCTCGACGAGGACTATTTGACACTGA
>JBEDUI010000110.1:0-4700 GCA_040414495.1 Mycobacteriales bacterium | reverse complement strand
GATGCCTTTAAGGAAGGTGATGTGCCAGCCTTCGTGGCGGGCGATCCAGTGATGCTTGTGGCACAACAGCACTAAATTCTGCAGTGACGTGTCTCCGCCGTTAGCCCAATGCTTCACGTGATGTGTGGCACCAGGCTGCCGGTGCGGTGCAGCCGGGGTGCACGCAGCCGATATCCCGCGCGACGACGGGGCGGCGAATACTCGTCGGAATCGTTCGGGTCGCGCGGCCAATATCCAACGGCTCACTCTGAGATCCGAGCACGATCGGAATAACGTCCGCGTTACAGGCGATCCGCCGGGCGGCTTCGGCCGTGATCGCGGCTCCGGTGCCGAGAGTTCCGGTGCCGGGGCGCACCGATCGGTCGTCAGAGTGCTTCCCGCGCAGGTCATCCAACGTGATCGTCACCGTGACTTGCGGTTTCTCGCCACCAACAGCGGGCAAGTCACCATCGGCCAGCGCCCGGCCACATAACTCGACCAGGGCATCGGCCATACGCCGGCTCCCGGACCGCGAATCCGGCACACCGTTCACGGCCGGTTCGGGTTGGGCGAATGCACTGAGAGCGGCTTGCACGGTGGCGGACGCTTCGGAATCGAGCCGGCCGCGCACGTAATCCATGCCGCCGACGTCAGGGCGGAATACCAGTTCCCGTCGGGTCGGTTTGTCCTCATCGAGGCTGCCGTCCGGATCCAACACAGCATGCAATCGCCGACCCAGCACGCGAACGCGACGTGGGTCCATGTCCCGGGACTGCTCAGCCAGAAATTGTTCCGCGTCGGCTCGCTCCCGCACACCTACTGCCGGCGGCAACTTCTTCATCGCCTTCGCGATCACCCCCACATGCTCCACCGACAGCGCACCCTCAGCGGCGGCAGCAGCGGTAGCCGGCAATTCCGGCTCCACGATCTCACCCGACAGATTCACCGAACCGACCAATTCCTGCGCCGAACGGACTCGCCCCTTCGCCTCACCCGGCGACAACCGCAACCGCTCCTGCAAAAAGGCCTCGGTCGTTAATCCGGCTTCCTGCCCGGCCACATCTTGCACCGCACACTCAGCGGCGAAACGAAGCCGACCGAATTCGAACCGCCGCACCACCCGTTCATATCGTTCCGTCGCATCGGCCAACGCCGGCCCGCTCGAACGCCACAACTCCGCCCTATCAAACCGATCCGCAACAGCCTCCATCAACCCGAGAAGATCCTCCAACGGATCCGGGTCACAAGGCGAAGCGCTGCTCATAAACAGAACTCTAGAACCACCCACCGACAAAAACGGCCCCAGACGGAGTCACCTAAAAGAATTACCGCCGGCCACCAACACGTCACAATCCGCGCCACACAAGCGATCCCGACAGTCCCGCGACGATGACAAGCCGGCCGTCGGGGTGGCGGGGTGCGCGCGAGATAGCAGCGCAAGAGCGCGCCAGCCGTCGGGAATGCGGGGTGCACGGGCGGGGTGCACGGCTAGCGGAATGGCGCGGCGGGAACGGCCGTCGTGGTGGCGGGGCTGGAGCATGCCAGACGTCCGGCCCTGGGTTGCAAGCCGAGGATTTAAAGGGAACCCGCCCTAGATCCGCTCACGCAGCAGGCTTTCCAGCCGCGTTCGGTCCGATTCGGACAGAACGCGGTTCGGCACCGCCACCGCCGTACCGACCGTGGTGAGCACCGTGAGCTGCCGGCCGCGGATTACGCCGCGCACCCGCGCCCAGACCAGGTGCACGTTGCCCGCGGGCGAGGTGATCGTGATGCCCTGGTCATCGAACCGGTACGTAAACGGTCCGGCCTGCGCCGGGTCCTTGCGCCACCGCCGCCGCGGCGCGCCCCACCAGATCCAGGCGGAAAATCCCAACAACACGACGCCGGGCCCGAAGTACGTGAAGTTCTGCACCGACCCGATGATCAACAATAGGATCCCCGCCAGTGGCAGCACCAACAACGTCCACTGCCGTCGCATCGCCAGATGACTGCCGGCGACGTATTCCTCGCGGGTCAGCTCGAATTCCACACTGACGTTGTCCGGCTCCACCGGCGATGGCACGGACCCTCCTCTGTGAATAACTGTAGACGAGCCGCCATCGTAGCGACATTCCTCCGCAGACTCCCGCGCGGATGGTCGCAATACGGCTAGAATCAAGCAATTCCCGGCCGAATCGGAGAATTCTCGTGCTCAGTGCCGAATTTCCCACGCTCCGTATTCGTGCTGTCCTTTTCGACGCCTGTGGCGTGGTGCTACATCGGTCGGATGTTCCGCACACGCCGTACGACGACCTGATCTGGGCCGCCATCGGCGACGGGATCCCGAGCCCGGAGGCGGTTTCCCACCGGCTGGCGCCTGATATCGGCTGTTCAACCGACATGGCACTCGCGCTGGTGCGGCAATTCATCGCGCAGTGGCAGGCCGACGATGACATGATCGCGCTGATTCGCCGACTACATCGGCGATTCCAGATCGGGATGGTCACCAACGCCGATCTGGGCGCACGATTTCTGCGGGTACAACAATTCGCCGCGTACGGTCTCGATTCGCTGTTCGATGCGGTTGTCATTTCCGCCGAGGAGGGGAGCGCCAAGCCGGATCCCGGCCTCTATCGCGTGGCGGCGCAGCGGCTGGGCGTTCCGTGTCGGCACTGCGTATTCATCGACGACCGGATTGACAACGTCATGGGGGCGCTCGATGTAGGCATGGCGGCTTTCCAGCACACCCACGCCGAGCGAACAATACGAATGCTGAACGCGATTACGTCAGATATTAAGCAGCAGCCGCAGAATGCGTTCGAGATTCGCGATGCATTCGTCGGGAACGGCGCCGAGGCGCCGGGTCAGCCGGCGGGTCGAGACTGATTTAATGTCCTCGCCTTTGGCGTAGCTGATCTCATGCAGCCCACTCGGTCCAGGTTCGATCCGGACATGCGAGGGAAGTGCGCGATACGCCGAAGTGATCGGGATGACAATGGTCAGTCCGGCCCGGCTGCGGTTGAGGCGGTCGTCGGAGATGACGACGGCGGGCCGGCGATATCCCTGTTCGTGTCCGATCGGTGTGCCGAAATCGACGATCCAGATGTCACCACGTCGTGGTGCGGTTGATCTAGCCAAGATCGTCGGTCAGGCTTGGCGCTTCGGCTTCGCGCTCGGCCTCCAACTCATCCCAGCTCTCCGGATTATTCGGATTATTAGCAATTGCGTCGTATCCGGTGTCGAACGCGTGCCAGAAATCATTGGTCTCGTAGGCGGCGATGGCCTCGTCGACAATCGTCTGCATCCGCCGTCCGGTGCTGGCCGACAGCGCCGCCAGACGGGCGTGGGTCTCTTCGCTGATGCGTACGGTGGTGGTCACAGACCCGAGTCTACGTGCGTGTAGACGGATCAGTCTACCGACGCCGGGCAGACGGACATACCGGGCTCTTCGTACCGGATAGGCTGGCGTCTCGTGACCCTCGACGCGCTCGCCGCCGCCATCAACGCCCGCTGCCGGCTGACCGGGCAGTTCACGCTCCGCTCGGGACGTACCGCCACCGAGTACTTCGACAAGTACCTGTTCGAGGGCGATCCGGCTCTGTTACGGGAGGTCGTCGAGGCGATGGCTGAGCTGGTGCCGAGCCGCGTCGATGCGCTCGGTGGCCTCGAGTTGGGCGGGGTGCCGCTCGCGACGCTGCTCGGTCAGCTCACCGGCCTGCCGGTGCTGTTCGTGCGGAAGCAGGCCAAGGAGTACGGCACCCGCCGGCTGGCCGAGGGCGGCGACTGCACCGGCCGTACCGTGCTCCTGGTCGAGGACGTGATCAGTACCGGCGGCGCCGTCGTGGCCGCGGCCCGCGCGTTGCGGAATCTCGGGGCCACGGTCGATACGGTGCTGTGCACGATCGACCGCCGCGAACCCGGCAGTGACGTGCTCGCGCCCGAGGGAATCGCGGTGCGCTCGTTGCTGACCCGGGCCCAACTCGACGCGGCGACCAGCTCGATTTAGCGTCGCCCCAAGGATTTAGCGTTGCCCCAAGGATTTAGCGGTGCCCCAACGATCCCACCGCTGCGAACACGGTTCGCTCTCGTGGGCAGACCCATACAGCCACGTCATCGCGAACCTCGGCGCTCAACGGATGAGAGTCCGGGTGATTGGGGCAGGGCGGCCAATTCGTCGCCGCCTGACCCCACAATTCTTCGATCACCCATTCCTGCACCTGGTCGGCCGCCTTCGCCGTGCGGTCGGCTTCGGGGTCGGTCGCGGTCACGGTGACGCCCATGCCGCTGCCGTCGGCGCTCCACAGCATTGCCGCTTCGTTCGCCCAATCCGCGTCGCCTATGCGTGGCGTCGGCGCACCGGTCGATTCGATATCCCGCAATACCGGTTCCAGAGCTTGTCGCAGTACGTCGTCCATGGCACCAGCATGCCGGGCCGATAAGTCCATTGTCGACACAGTTCGGGTGTGCCATTATCCGCCGAATGACTGAGGACGCGCACCAGCTACGGACCATTTTCAACGAGGACGCGGAGGCCTACCACCGCAGTCGTCCGGTCGCTCCGCCGGAGTTGTTCGACGATCTGGTCGCCCTGACCGGCTTGGACGCCGGCGACCAAGTGCTGGAAATCGGCTGCGGTACGGGCCAGGCGACGTTGCCGATGTCCCGGCGCGGGTTGGCCGTGACGGCGGTCGAACTGGGATCGGCGTTGGCCGAGGTAGCCCGGCGTAATCTGCGGGACTTTC
>JBEDUI010000109.1:0-6846 GCA_040414495.1 Mycobacteriales bacterium | reverse complement strand
ACAGTTCCGCCGGCAAGGGCGTCGACTCGCTGGCCGGTTCGTCCGACGCCATCGAGGCGGCTCGCGCTTTGGCCCGGGCACACGGCTGCGCGGTCGCGGTCAGCGGCGAGGTCGACTACCTGACGGACGGCGAACAGCTGATCGCCGTACCGGGTGGGCATCCGCTGATGACCCGGGTGACCGGAGTCGGCTGCGCGCTCGGTGCGTTGATGGCGGCGTTCGCGGCCGTGTCGCCGACTCCGTTGGACGCGGCCGCGGCCGCTTCGACCGTATTCGCGGCGGCGGGGGAGCGGGCGGCGGCGCGTTCGGCCGGGCCGGGCAGCTTCGCGGTGGCGCTGCTGGACGAGCTGTCCACCGTGGATGCCGAGGCGCTGGAGCAACGATGACGCTGGATCTGCGCCTGTATCTGGTCACCGATACCGGTTTGTGTGGCGAGCGCGGTGTTCCGGCCACGGTCGAGGCCGCGGTGGCCGGGGGAGTCACGCTCGTGCAGCTACGGGATCCACACGCGGATGGCCGTTCGTTGTACGAGGCCGCGCTCGCGATCCGGCCGGTGCTGGACGGGGTTCCGTTGATCGTGAACGACCGGCTCGACGTCGCCCTCGCCGCCGGGGCCGATGGGGTCCATTTAGGACAATCGGATCTGCCGGTGCGGCGGGCCCGCGAGCTCGCCGGCCCGGATTTCGTGATCGGCTGGTCGGTGTCCACTCTGGACGAACTGGCCGCCGCCGCGGAATTGCCGGCCGGGACGATCGACTACATCGGCATCGGCCCGGCTTTTGCCACCGCGACCAAACCTGACGCCGGCGCGCCGTTGGGCCCCGACCTGGTCGCCGGGATCGCCGCCCGCTCGCCGGTTCCGACGGTCGCGATCGGCGGCATCACCAGCGAGAATGCGCCGCTGCTGCGCGCGATCGACGGAATCTGCGTGGTGTCGGCGATCTGCGCGGCCGACGACCCGCGCGCGGCGGCCGAGGAGCTGCGAAAGGTGACGGCATGATCCCCAACGTTCTGTCCATCGCTGGTACCGACCCGACCGGCGGCGCCGGCATTCAGGCTGACCTGAAGACGATCGCGGCGCTGGGTGGGTACGGCATGTGCGTGGTGACCGCGCTGGTGGCGCAGAACACCCAGGGCGTGCGGGCGGTGCAGGACGTGCCGCCGGAATTCGTGACCCAGCAACTGGACGCCGTATTCGAGGACGTACGGGTCGATGCGGTCAAGATCGGCATGCTGTCCAATGTGGACGTCATCGCCGCGGTGGCGGCGGCACTGGACAAATACCGGCCGGCGCTGGTCGTACTGGATCCGGTGATGGTGGCGGCCAGCGGCGACCGGTTGCTGGCCGCCAACGCCGTGGCCGCGCTGCGCGATGAACTGCTGCACCGAGCCGACCTGATCACGCCCAACGTGCCCGAGGCCGGCGACCTGCTCGGCGAACCGGAGGCGACCGACCTGGCCACCATGCGCGAGCAGGCCGAAAAGCTGCGTTCGTACGACACCGACGTACTGCTCAAAGGCGGCCATCTGTCCACATTGGATAGCACGGATGTCCTTGCTACGCAAGGAGAACTACACACCCTCACCGCGCCGCGGGTCGATACGAAAAACACCCACGGCACTGGCTGCACACTCTCCTCAGCCATTGCCACGTTGCGACCGTCCACTGAGGACTGGCTGACAGCGGTCGGGCAGGCCAAGGACTATCTGACCGAGGCGCTGCGCGCCGCCGACGACCTGGACGTCGGACACGGCCACGGACCGGTTCACCACACGTACGCGATAACCGGAGCAACCAAATGAGTTTCTGCACCGAGGTCTGGCAGGCAACCGCCCCGCTGCAGCAGGCGATCCTGGACCACCCGTTCAACCAAGCCCTGGCCAGCGGCGACCTGGACCTGGATCGGTTCCACTTCTACCTGGCCCAGGACGCCCGCTACCTGGCCGGTTTCTCGCAGGCACTGGCCGCCGCCTCGACCCGGGCCGGATCGCCCGAGGACGCGGCGTTCTATGCCCGCAGCGCGCACACCGCGCTGGTGGCCGAGCGGACCCTGCACGCCGGCTACCTCGAGGGCGTCGACACCACCGGGATCGCGACCGCGCCATCGGCCCTGGCGTACGTCTCGTATCTGCACTCGGTCGCGTTGACCGGTGGCTACTCCGAGCTGGTCGCCGCCGTGCTGCCCTGCTTCTGGGTGTACGCCCACGTGGGTACGCATATCGCCGCGGCGGTGGGGGATTTGGCCGGACATCCGTACGAGAAGTGGATTGCCACGTACTCCGACGAGGAGTTCGCCGCTTCGGTCGAGACGGCCAAGCAGATCACCGACCGGGTCGCGACGGCGGCCGAACCAGCGGTTGTGGATCGGATGCGGGCCGCCTTCATTCGCGGCTGCGAGTACGAGTGGATGTTCTGGGATGCGGCCTGGCGGCAGGAGTCCTGGCCGACCCGCCAGTGGGTAACAGGTGACCCGGTTTGACCTGCCGATAGGCGGGTCCGTACCCTAAGACGTCGGTGCGCGGCGCGCACCATTTCTGTGCGTGCTCGACGGTGGGCATGTTTTTCGCAGATACAGGCAGACGGACAGGAAGTGGGTTCGGTCGTGTACGCGATCGTCAAGAGCGGCGGGCGGCAGTACAAGGTCGCCGTCGGCGACGAGTTCGAGGTCAACTCCCTCGCCGAGGAGCCGGGCGCGAGCCTGTCGCTGCCGGCGGTGCTGCTGGTTGACGGCGAGAGCGTCACCAGCGACGCGGCCGCGCTGGCCAAGGCGTCGGTGACCGCCGAGGTGGTCAGCCACGGCAAGGGCCCCAAGATCAAGATTCACAAGTTCAAGAACAAGACGCGGTACCACAAGCGCCAGGGTCACCGGCAGAGCCTGACCCGCGTCAAGGTCACCGGCATCGAGAGCGGGAAGTAGGTCGCGACATGGCACACAAGAAAGGCGCCTCGTCCTCGCGTAACGGCCGTGACTCCAACGCCCAGCGGCTGGGTGTGAAGCGGTTCGGTGGCCAGGTCGTCAACGCCGGCGAGATCATCGTCCGCCAGCGGGGTACGCACTTCCACCCCGGCGTCAGCGTCGGCCGGGGCAAGGATGACACGTTGTTCGCGTTGCAGCCCGGCGCCGTGCAGTTCGGCGTGAAGCGGGGACGCAAGACCGTGAACATCGTCCCGGTGGAGGGCTGAGCCAGCCCGTACGGGAGTAATCATCGAAGGCGGGCCGACTCATCGGCCCGCCTTTCGTGTGTCTGCGCAGATGACACACACCAGTAACTGAGGAGGATCCGTGACCTCGTTCGTCGACCGGGCCGAGCTGCACGTCGTGGCCGGCCACGGTGGGCACGGATGCGACTCCGTGCACCGGGAGAAGTTCAAGCCGTTGGGGGGTCCCGACGGCGGGAACGGCGGCAAGGGCGGCGACATCGTGCTGGTCGTCGACCCAGGCGCGCATACGCTGCTGGATTTCCAACGTCGCCCGCACCAGCGCGCCGCCAACGGCCGGCAGGGACAGGGCAGCAATCGGAATGGCGCGGTCGGTACAGACCTCGAGCTGCGGGTCCCCGACGGCACCGTGGTGCAGACGACCGATGGTGAGGTGCTGGCCGATCTCGTCGGCGCCGGGACCCGGTTCGTGGTCGCGCACGGCGGGCACGGCGGCCTCGGCAACGCCGCCCTGGCCTCGCCCCGGCGCAAAGCCCCCGGGTTCGCGTTGCTGGGTGAGCCGGGCGAGGAGCGCGAGATCGTCCTGGAGCTCAAGAGCGTGGCCGATGTCGGGCTGATCGGCTTCCCCAGCGCCGGCAAGTCCTCGCTGGTGGCCGCGCTGTCGGCGGCCCGGCCCAAGATCGCCGACTACCCGTTCACCACCCTCGTGCCCAACCTTGGCGTCGTCACCGCCGGCGACGTCGCCTACACGATCGCCGACGTACCGGGCCTGATTCCCGGCGCAGCGGACGGCAAGGGCCTGGGCCTGGAGTTCCTGCGCCACGTCGAGCGCTGCGCGGTCCTGGTGCACGTGGTGGACTGCGCGACCGAGGAGCCCGGCCGCGACCCGGTCTCGGACATCGACGCGGTCGAGGCCGAACTGGCGCAGTACCGCTCGATGGGCTCGTTCGCGGCCGATCTGGCGCAGCGGCCTCGGATCGTCGCGTTGAACAAGGTCGACGTGCCCGAGGCACACGACCTGGCCGAGCTGGTCCGGGCCGATGTCGCGGAGCGCGGTTGGCCGGTCTTCGAGATCAGCGTCGCCACACACAGCGGTCTGGACGCGCTGTCGTACGCGATGGCCGAGCAGGTGACCGCGGCCCGGGCCGCCGCCCCGCCGGCCGAGCCGACCCGGATCGTGCTGCGCCCGCAGCCGACCGGCGAGACGACGTTCGAGGTGAGCCGCGATCCGGAGGACCCGGACGGCTTCCTGGTCACCGGCTCTCGCCCGGAGCGGTGGGTACGGCAGACCGACTTCGGGAACGACGAGGCGGTTGGTTACCTGGCCGACCGGCTGGCCCGGATCGGTGTGGAGGACGCACTGGCCGAGGCGGGCGCCAAGGCCGGCGACCCGGTGCGGATCGGCGTGGTGACGTTCGACTGGCAACCCAGCGTGGACGAATACGTACCCAGCCGGCGCGGCGAGGACAACCGGCTGGAGACCAACACCCGGGTCGGCGCGGCCGAACGCCGCGAGGCCAAGCGGGCGCGCCGCCAGCCCGGCGACTATGACGACGATCTAGATCAATAAGCAGGAGGGATCAGCGGCGTGACCGCGCGGCAGACGGTGGGTGAAGCCAGCCCACTGGTGGTGAAGATCGGGTCCTCGTCGTTGACCACGATGGCCGGTGGCCTCGCCCCGGAGCGGCTCGACGGTCTGGTCGACGCGCTGGCCGCCCGACAGAAGGCGGGTCATCAGGTCGTGCTCGTCTCGTCGGGGGCGATCGCGGCCGGGCTGGCACCGCTCGGCCTGGCGCACCGGCCGCGCGACCTGGCCACCCAACAGGCCGCGGCCAGCGTCGGGCAGATGGTGCTGGTGGAGCGGTACGCCGCCTCGTTCGCCCGGCACGGTCTGACCGTCGGCCAGGTGCTGCTCACCGCTGACGACCTGGTTCGGCGGGCTCACTACCGCAACGCCCGCCGCACCCTGGACCGGCTACTCGGGCTCGGGGTCGTACCGATCATCAACGAGAACGACGCCGTGGCCACGGAGGAGATCCGGTTCGGCGACAACGACCGGCTGGCCGCTCTGGTCTCGCATCTGGTGACCGCCCGGGCGCTGGTCCTGCTCTCGGACGTGGATGCGCTGTACACCGCTGACCCGCGCAAACCTCACGCCCGCCGACTCGATGTGGTCCGCGGCGACGCCGACCTGGACGCGGTGCGGGCCGGCCGGACCGGGTCGGCCGGCCTGGGTACCGGCGGCATGGCCAGCAAGGTGCAGGCGGCCCGCATCGCCTGCAGCGAGGGCATTGTGGTCCTGCTCGCGTCGGCCGACGACGTGGTACCGGCGCTGGCCGGTAAGGGCGGAACGGTTTTCGTACCGACGGGTCGGCGGGGCAAATCGCGCCTGTTCTGGCTGCGCCACGCCACCACGCCGCATGGCCAGCTGATCCTGGACGCGGGCGCGGTGCTCGCGGTCGTCCAACGCCGGGCGTCGCTGCTGTCGGCCGGGATTACGGAGGTGCGCGGCGATTTCTCGGCTGGTGACCCGATCGAGCTGCTCGGCCCGGACGGGGCGACGGTGGCTCGCGGGTTGGTCAATTACGACGCCAGCGAGCTGCCGCCGCTGTTGGGCCGCTCCACCCGCGACCTGGATGCCGACCATCGCCGCGAGGTTGTGCACCGCGACGACCTGGTTGTCCTGTGAATCTTCACTACATCCTGTGAGCCGCCGTACCTGGCAATCGGCCGTATGGCACGCTATTCGATATCCCGCGCGGGCCGGCCGCAGCCGGGTTGGGGATTCTTGGCAGCTCTGACATCGGTACGTCGATGTCAACCCCCGGCCGTACCGCGGGCGTCCTAGATTGTTACATTCGTCGAGAGATGGGAGTGTCGTGGCACACGACACCACCGAGCACGACATTGTCGTGATCGGCGGCGGTGGCCACGTCGGCCTGCCGCTGTCGATCGCACTGGCTGACCGCGGCTCTTCCGTGGTGATATGCGATACCAACCAGGAGACGGTCGATTCGGTCAATGCCGGCGTATTGCCGTTCGCCGAGCCTGGCGCCGCGCCGATTCTGCGTGAGGTCGTGGATTCGGGCCGGCTGCGCGCCTCCGTGGATCCGGCGGTGACCGCGCTGGCCGACACGGTAATTGTGGTAATCGGCACTCCGGTCGACGAGCACCTGAATCCCGATCCGCACGCTATTCCGCGGGCGTTGTCCGGCGCGGCCGGATATATGCGGTCAGGACAATTGGTGATCCTGCGCAGCACCGTCTATCCGGGCGTGACCCGGTTGGTGGAAAGAGTGCTGGCCGAGGCCGGGCTGGATATCGATGTGGCGTTCTGCCCGGAGCGGATCGCCGAAGGTCACGCGATGACCGAGTTGTTTACGTTGCCGCAGATTGTGGCCGCGCGCAGCGATAAGGTCCGCGAACGCGCGGCTGCCGTATTCCGCCAGCTCACCAGCGAAATCGTCCCGCTGGAGCCGGAAGAAGCCGAACTTGCCAAACTCTTTACCAATTCCTGGCGTTATTTGAAATTCGCCGCGGCTAATCAGTTCTACATGATTGCCAACAGTCAAGGTTTGGATTACGAACGGATCCGGCAGGCGCTCGCGTACGAATACCCGCGGGCGAAAGACCTGCCCGGGGCGGGTTTCGCGGCCGGTCCGTGCCTGTTCAAGGACACGATGCAG
>JBEDUI010000108.1:0-7639 GCA_040414495.1 Mycobacteriales bacterium | reverse complement strand
CGTCGGCCGGCGACACCGCCCAGCCGACAAACACGACCCTGTTGCCACGCTCGCTGCAATGAGCGCTCGCTGCACCAGACGAACGGCAGCCAGAAAGGGCGTCGATCGTGTCAGGCCGGCTCCTGCGCCCGGGACCGGACCGTAGCCGCCGCCACCGCGAGCGCCAGCACCAGCAGCGGCGTGACCAATTGCGCCACCGTGCCCAGATCGACGTGCAGGTCGGCCGACCGGGCCACCGAGATCACGTTCTCGACTGCCTGGCCGCCCAGCATCACTGCGACCCCGAGCCAACCGCCGGCCGCACCCAGCCAGGGTCGCAGGCTCGGCGCCAGCACGCAGCAGCCAACAATGATGGCGGCCAGCAGCAGGCCGGCGACCCGTTGCAGCCCGACCTGCGCGGTGACCGCGGTCGGCGCGATCCCGATCGGCGAGGAGCTGGCGGCCATGCTGAACGCGGCCGCGGTAATCACGCCGACGAACAGGCCCAGCGCGCCGAAACCCGGACGCCGCCGGTCGAAACCGCCGCCGTCGTCCATCACCGTTGCGGTCCAACCGGCCAGTACCACCAGCAGCGCGGCGACCAGCAGCCCGGCCGCGACCAGTTCGAGCACCAGACCCGTACCAACCGAATACGCCGAGCCGCGCAGCGCCTGCCCGCCCACCGGTAGGTCGAGGGCGGTACGGCCGCTCTCGGCGAGCCAGATGCCGTGCAGCAGGGTCGCGACGCTGATCGCCCCGGCGGCCCCGATCACGGCCAGCCCGAACCGCGGCAACCGGCCGGTCAGCACCAGCACACCGGCCCCGCCGACCACGACCACGGCCGGCAGCCAGCCGAGTAGGCCGAACACCCCGGCGCTCGTACCGACACCGTGTCCGTCCACAGTGCCCAGCGGCAGGAACGGACGGACCGCCAGCCCGAGTGCGGCCACCACCGCCATCGTCCCGGCGACTCGGGAGGCCAACGAGACCCGGCCGACCACTACGTCATCGGCCCGCCAAGCCGGCGCGACGGCCGCACTGACCTTTGTGGACGGTTCCGATTGCTTTTGGGTAGCGGGCTTGGGTTTGGCCTGCTGCTTCGCCGGTTTCGTGGCTCCGCTCGCGCTTTTACGCGCGCTGGGCCGAGTTGTCTTGGTAGCCGTCTTTGTCGTCGTTTTTGCTGACGACCCTCCGCTCGCGGACGATTGCCCGCCGGTCGGGGTAGACGCTGACTTACTGCTCTTTCCGGTAGCCACGCGCCGACGCTAGCAACTCGGGACAGGATTCCCCGTATCCGGGCAAGATACCGCGACCCGCCGCGACCGGAATCGGCGTCACAATCTACGATGTCGGAAGTTTACGAATCCCTTGTGTGCCAGCCATATCCGTTGCATACGACCTGTGCCGCAAGGTGCCCGATGAACAGCAAGAGCGGTTTGTTACCGATCCGTCCCGAAATTGCAATTCGATATCGATCAAGATACGATTTGTCGCCATCGCGGAGGGGTCGGGGCTCGCCGCTGGATTGACCACGCACGTGTATGAGAGGCGCGAATTCGTGGGGCGTCACAGTCGACCCGACGGCCAGCAGCACCGGCATCAGCCCGGTCACGGCTCCCATTTGGTGGCCGTTCCCACTTCCGGTGGCCGACATCGCGCCAGCTCCGAGAGTTCATCCAGCAGTTACCAGGGTCGGCACTATCCGGCGTCGGAAAGCCGCCTTCCTACGTACGAGGGTCGGCACCGGGCACCACACGGCGATCCCGAACCGGCCGCGGACTGGATCAACCAGTCGTACCAGTCGGCGCGCCGCGCTGTTGTCGCGACGACCGTCGCGACCGCGTTGACGGCCGGCGGCATCGTGGGTCTGCTCTGGAACCACATCGGCGAGAACCCAAGCAACGCCGGTGCGATTGGGACGCATCCGCATTTCTCCGTACATGAGCTGAACAAATCCGGACGGAAATCGGCATTGGCCAGTGGCTCGCTGTACGCGTCGTTAACCTCCGAGTAAACGAGGTTTCGTACACCCGGGTCTCTTAGGTCGGACTTGACCCCTAAGCTCCCGGACTGACCCCTGAGACCAGTCTGCCGGAGTGCCGATGCGATTTCACCTGCCCCGAAGAGCTCTAGTGCCTGTTTCCATCGTTGTTGCCGTTGCCGGTCTGGCCGTCGGCGGGGTCGGTCCCGCCGGTGCCGCTCCGGGCGGGTCGAATCCGCTTGCGCTCAGCGATACGGGTCTGCTGTCCCCGACCTTGCTCGCCGATCTCGTCGGCGCTCCGAGCCCCGCCTCCTCCGGGCAGCTGCCCGACACCCAGATGCCGACCGGCCCGGTCACCTCGGGCTCGAAGCCCGGATCGCTGGTGGCCACCGCGCCGAACGGTCAGAAGCTGCCGTGTGCCGCTCCGGCCGACCCGTACGCGGGCGCGAATATGCAGCGAGTCTTCATCCGGCCCGGCGTCACCGTCCGCAAGTACACCAAGGCCGGACGCACCCCGTTGTACGTCACCGTCGCCAACCTCGGCGGCCCGGGTGCGACCACCCGACCTGGTCCGCTGACCAAGGGCTCGGTCACCAACCTCACCACGCTGCGCAACAAGATCTCCGGCTCGCATGCGTTCGTGGCGACCAACGGCGACTTCTTCCACCTCGGCCAGGACGGCTCGCCGTACGGCGCTGAGGTGACCCGCGGCGGCACCGTACAAAAGGGTCTTTCCAAGAAGCAGACGTCGCTGATCATCCAGAAGAACCACACCGCAACGATCGGCACCGTGTGGCTGAGCATCCCGATCAAGACCCGTAAAGGCACGCTGCACGCCCAGGCCTGGAACAGTGACTACCTGCCGCGCGACGGCATGGCGGTCTTCACCCCGGCCTGGGGCGACGGCGCGCGTAAATACCTGCGGCCGACGCAGCAGATGCGGGAATTCGTGGTCAGCCGGCACAAGATCATCGCGGTCAACAAGCACATCAGCGGCACGGCCATCCCGAAGAACGGCTACGTCATCGAGGCCCAGGGCCGGGCGGTGAACCGGCTGCGGTCGCTGGGGGCCGCGCGCGGCGCGGCGATCGCGGCCGGGAAGTTCCTGCATTCCTCGGCCCCGCACGGTGTGGACACGGCCATGGGCGTCGGTATGGCGCTGGTGCACGAGGGCCGCTACCAGGGCCCGGTCTGCTCGAAGGACAACGCGGTGGCCCGCACGATCGTCGGCATCATGCCCGGCGGGAAGCGGATGTTCATCGCAGTCGCGCAGGGCCAAACCGACTCGGCCCACAGCAACTTCTCCGGGCTGACCGCGCGCGAGTCGACCGCGTTGGCGTACCACATGAAGGCGAGCGAAGCCGTGATGTTCGACGGCGGTGGCTCGGCCGGCGTGGTCGTCTCCAGCTCGACCAGCACGGTCAGCCAGTACACGAAGTCGGCCGACGGTTGGGATCGCTTCATCCCCAACGGGTACGCATTCTGGCGCAAGTAAGCCCATCAAGAACGACTGCGCGCCACGGGATTTCCCGTGGCGCGCAGTCGTTTTTTACGGCTCAGAGCTTGACGACCGGGGCGTACCGCAGCAGCAGCCGTTTGCGCCCCACCTCGGCGCCGAAGTCGATCGTCGCCTCGGCCCGTTCGGCCACGCCCTTGGTCTCCACGACCGTGCCCAGCCCGAACGCGTCGTGGGTGACCCGGTCCCCGACCTCCAGACTGATGACCGGTCGGTTGCCCGCCCCACCGCGTAGCGTTCCAGCGGCCAGACCCCGCGCGGCCACGGCGGTCTGGGCCGACGGACCGCCGGTACGCGGCGCCGAGCGGCGGGCCCAGTCGACCAGGTCGTCCGGAATCTCGTCGAGGAACCGGGAGGGCGGGTTGTACGCCGGCTGACCCCAGGCGCTGCGGGTCTCCGCCCGGGACAGGTAGAGCCGGCGCCGGGCCCGGGTGATCCCGACGTACGCCAGTCGCCGTTCCTCCTCCAACTGCTCCGGGTCGGACAACGACCGCAGGTGCGGGAAAACGCCGTCCTCCATACCGGTCAGGAACACGACCGGGAATTCCAGGCCCTTCGCCGTATGCAGGGTCATCAACGTGACCACGCCGTTCTCGGAGTTCGGCACCGAGTCGGCGTCGGCCACCAGCGACACCCGTTCCAGGAACTCCGGGATCGATCCGCTCGAGCCGGTACTCCCGCTGGCCCCGATCGCGCCGGAACCCTCCGTACCGTTGTCCATCGGGACATCGGCCTCAAGCTCGGCCCCAGCCGCGGCGGCCGCGTTGACCTCGTACTCGCGGGCCACCGACACCAACTCGTTCAGGTTGTCGACCCGGCCCTCGTCCTGCGGGTCGGTACTTTCCTGCAACTCGGCCAGATACCCGGTCCGGTCCAGGATCGCCTCCATCACGACCGACGGCCCGCCATCGTCGCCAGCGGCAACCCCGCGCAGCTCGGTCATCAAGGCGACGAAGCCCTCGACCGCCTTGACCGAACGCGGATTGATCCCCGGCGCCTCGGCCGCCCGTTCCATCGCCTCGGCGAACGAGATCCGCTCCCGGTCGGCGAACGCCTCGATGCAGGCCTGGGCCCGGTCACCGATGCCGCGGCGCGGGGTGTTGATGATCCGGCGCAGGCTCACCACGTCGGTCGGGTTGGCGATGACCTTCAGGTACGCGATCAGGTCGCGGACCTCGCGCCGTTCGTAGAACCGCACACCGCCGACCACCCGGTACGGCAACCCGACCCGGATGAAGATTTCCTCGAACACCCGTGATTGAGCGTTGGTGCGATAGAACACCGCGACGTCGCCCGGCTCGATCCCCTCGGAATCCGAGAGCCGGTCGATCTCCCCGGCCACCCAGGCCGCCTCGTCGTGTTCGTTGTCGGCCACGTAGCCACGGGCCGGTTCACCGTCGCCGGCCTCGGACCACAGGTTCTTCGGCCGGCGGCCGGTGTTGCGGGCGATGACCGCGTTGGCGGCCGACAGAATCGTTTGGGTGGAGCGGTAGTTCTGTTCCAGCAGCACGGTCGTCGCGTTTGGATAGTCGCGCTCGAACTCGATGATGTTACGGATCGTGGCGCCGCGGAACGCGTAGATCGACTGGTCGGCATCACCCACCACACACAGTTCGGCCGGTGGCACGGCCTCATCGGCCGGCTCGGAGCCGGAGAGCAGGTCGCCGTCGACGGTGCGCCGGTCGCGGGTGCCGACCAACTCCCGGACCAGTACGTACTGCGCGTGGTTGGTGTCCTGGTACTCGTCGACCAGCACGTGCCGGAACCGCCGCCGGTAGTGCTCGGCCACCGCCGGAAACGCCTGCAGCAGGCTGACCGTGCTCATGATCAGGTCGTCGAAGTCCAGCGCGTTGGCCTGCCGCAACCGCTGCTGGTAGAGCGAATAGACCTCGGCGATGACCTTTTCCATGCTGGTGCTGGCCCGCGCCGCCCAGGTGTCGGGGTCGACCAGTTCGTTCTTCAGGTTGCTGATCTGCGCGGCCAAGCTGCGCGGCGGGAACCGCTTGGAATCCAGGTCCAGGTCGCGGACGACCAGGCCGATCAGCCGGCGGGAGTCGTCGGCGTCGTAGATCGAGAACGTGGTGCGCAGCCCGAGCGTCTTGGCCTCGGCGCGCAGGATCCGCACACACATCGAGTGGAACGTTGACACCCACATGGCCCGGGCCCGGCCGCCGACGAGCTCGGCGACCCGTTCGCGCATCTCGCCGGCCGCCTTGTTGGTGAACGTGATCGCGCAGATCTGGCCTGGCTGGACGCCCCGCGCGGACAGTAGGTACGCGATCCGGTACGTCAGCACCCTGGTCTTGCCCGAGCCGGCGCCCGCGACGATCAACAGCGGACCGCCGGTGTGCTCGACCGCCTGGCGCTGCGCGGCGTTCAATCCACCCAGCAGCTTGGCCGGATCGATACGCGACGATCGCCGCTCCGGCGCTTCCTCTTCACTCGCTTGAGTCATGTCAGATTGGGAGATCTCGAATAACGCGCTCATCGTGTCAGCCACCATACGGCGCGGGCCTGACAGTGCGCCGGACGCGGGCCGTGTGGCAGAATCTCAGCTGTGAATCAGACCTGCACGTACCGATTTTTCTACGGGTACCGCGTCCCGGTGCCCGTCAGCGTCTGATCCCAGACCCCGACAGCCCCGGCCGCCAAAGACCGGGGCTTTTGTATGCCGGTCGGCGGTGGCCCCATCGTTTTTGGAGAAGCCATGACCGTCCCCGCATCCGACGACGTGATTCCCGGCCTGCGCGACCAGATCGACGAGCTGGACGCGCAGATCATCGAGCTGGTGACCCGACGCGCCGAACTGTCCCGCCAAGTGCAGGAGCACCGTCTTGCGCGCGGCGGCATGCGGCTGGAACTGGGCCGCGAACGCACGATCCTGCAGACATACGCCCAGGCGCTGGGTGCGCCGGGCACGTCGTTGGCTGACGCCGTACTGCGCACCTGCCGCGGTTCGCTGTGATTCAGTGACATGGCCGGTTGCGGGCCACGTCTGCGGTCCGCGGCGCCCGATGATTACGATCGGCCGGTGAGCAGCACCGAAGCCCCGGGTCCGGACGGCATCGAACGCGCGCTGGTGGTGATGGCGCATCCGGACGATGTCGACTTCGGCGCGGCCGGGACCATCGCGACCTGGACCGACGCCGGCATCGAAGTCGCGTACTGCATGGTCACCAGCGGGGACGCTGGCGGCTTCGACGACACCCCGCGAGAGGAAATGACGACGCTGCGGCAGAAGGAACAGCGGGCTGCCGCGGCCGCGGTCGGGGTGCGGGACGTGACGTTCCTCGGATTTCCTGATGGCGCGCTGTACGTCACCCACGAGCTGCGCAAGGCGATTTCCCGGCAGATCCGCCGGGTTCGGCCGCAACGCGTGCTGTGCCAGTCGCCAGAATGGGATTTCGTCTCGCTGGCTCGGGCGCATCCGGATCACCGGGCGGCTGGCGCCGCGGCCATCGACGCGGTCTATCCCGATGCCCGCAACCCGTTCGCGCATCCGGAATTACTGTCCGACGAGGGCCTGGAGGCCTGGACGGTGAACGAGCTGTGGATCAACGGCGGGCGCGAGTCGGATCGGTACGTCGATATCACGGCGACGTTCGACCGCAAGGTGTCGGCGCTGCGCGAACACGTAAGCCAGGTCGGTCACGTCGAGGGTCTGGAAGATCGGCTGCGGGGCTGGTCGGCGCAGGGCGCCCGGGAGGCCGGACTTGCTGACGGTCGGCTGGTTGAGCGGTTCACGATCATCGACGCTGCTTGATCCCGTTCGGCCCTAGGCGGACATGCTTTTGCGGCCGACCTAAGCAGTCGCCGAGCCGCTTTTTGCGGCCAACCTCAGGAATCGCCGAGCCGCTTTTTGCGGCCAACCAAGGAATCGCCGAACCGCTCTTTGCGGCCAACCAAGGAATCGCCGAACCGCTCTTTGGCGGCCAACCTCAGTTTCCGGGACCTAAGTTGCCCCCGACCTTTTTGCAGCGAACGTGACATAGCGGTTGATTCTTCGGTACGAAAACCGCCCTCCTGTCACGCTCGGTGCAAAACCGGCGACGCTCAACATTGCGACCGCACCCTCACGTCACGACGACGCCCAACCGTGCGACCGCACCCTCACGTCACGACGACGCCCAACCGTGCGACCGCACCCTCACGTCACGACGACG
>JBEDUI010000107.1:0-12656 GCA_040414495.1 Mycobacteriales bacterium | reverse complement strand
TGACCTGCTCCGGATTCGGCAGCTGCACCTGGGCAAGCAGCGCAAGCACCTGCTCATCGCCAGCTTTACGACCGATACCCTGATTGCGTCGAACGACCTCGCGCAGCTGACTGCCTACGGTCACACCTGGGTCCAGAGCGAGCATCGGTTCCTGGGAAATAAACGCAATCTCGCGGCCACGCAGCTCACGACGCTGTTGCATCGTCGCTGTCCGTAGATCTTTGCCGTCGAATCGAATTAGTCCGCCTGAGACAGCGACACCGGGCGGTAGCAGGCCCAGGATCGCCAACGCCATCATCGTCTTGCCGCAGCCGCTTTCGCCGACAATTCCCAGACATTCACCGGGGCGGACATCGAAACTCACGTGATCGACGAGCGTGATGCCGCCGCCGTCCTTGGATAGGCTCACCGAGAGATCACGAACGGACAGCAGCACGCTGTCAGGAGCCGGCTCCAGCAGCTCGGCGTCGCGAACGGGCGCTGCGGAATAGGCTTCGGTCGAAACTCCCGTACCTGAATCCGCTGGAATGTCGTCGCTCTCGCGCACGGTCGAACGATTCGTGGAGATTTCTCGAATCGCGTCACCTACAACGCCCAGGGCCACACAGGTCAGTACAATGGCGCAGCCCGACGGGACGACCAACCACGCGTTCTGATTGATGATCTGCGCGGCGTCCGCGATCATCGAGCCCCAGCTCGGCGCCGGGGGTTTGACGTCGAGATCGAGATATCCCATTGCCGCTTCGATAACGACAGCAGCGGCCGTGAATACGGTGATCTGCACGAGGACCGGCCCCAAGACCGCGGGCAGCACGTGCCGGATGATCACCCGGGTCCGCGACAGGCCCACCACTTCGGCCGCCTTGACGTACAACCGGGCTCGGACGGACAACGTCGCGGCCCGCGTCACCCGCACAAGTCCCGGCGAGGCCATTACCCCGAGGCTGATCATCAACGCCAGCCGGCTGGAAAATACCGCGGCCACGACGAGGAGAATGATCAGCGCGGGCAACGACAGCAGCAGGTCGCTGATCCACATGATGATTCGACCAGTTCGGCCGCCGAAATAGCCGGCGATGAGACCGATTGGCGCGCCGATAACGACGAATGTCGCGACCGCCTCCGCCGCAAGCAGGAGAGTCACCCGGCCACCGAACAGCAGCCGGCTGAGCACATCCCGGCCAAGATTGTCGGTGCCCAGCAGATGAGAGCCGCTCGGAAGCTTGTTGACGCTCTTCAAATCCTGGAATTGAGGGCCGTGCGGGGCGACCTGCGACGCGAATATGCAGGCGAGTATCAGCAGTACGAGATAGGCAATCGCGACACAAACGAACGGACGCCGCAGAAGCTCCCGCCGAATGTTGAGGGCGGCGTTCCTCATGAGATCCGCACCTTCGGGTCCAGCCAACCGTACAAAATATCGAGTACCAGGTTGACTACGATGACAATGAACGTGTAATAGACGACAATGCCTTCGATGACCGGCAGGTCATGGGTCGGCACGGACGAGGCAGCCAGACTGCCAATACCCGGCAGGACGAATACGGTTTCGACCACGACCGTGCCACCGAGCAGGGCGATAAAGTCCAAACCGAGCACCGTAACCACCGGCACGGCGGCGTTCTTCAAGGCGTGCCGGAGAACCAGCGATAGCTCGCTGACTCCCGCGGCCCGCAACGTGCGCACATAATCGCTGCTCAACTCACGCACCAGCGCGGTGCGCGTCTGTCGTATCACGACGGCCAGCGGCGTGATTGCCAACGCAATAACCGGCAGAATCAAAGACTCCAGCCACCGTGCCGGTGACACCGCGAACGGGACGTATCCCTCGGACGGCAGCCACCGCAGCGTCAGTGAAAACACGGTCACCAGGACAAGTCCCAGCCAGAAATTAGGGATCGAATGTCCCAGCCATGAGACGCGGTCGATGATGCGCGCAAGGATTCCCGGCCGGAGGCTGGTGTAGATACCGAGACCTACGCCGACGATTGTCACCACGATTATCGTCGCGATGGTCAGAGTCAACGTGACGCCAACCCGCTGGTTCAGCAGCGAAATCACCGGCTGCTGGTTCAGCAGCGAATTGCCAAGATTGGCGTGCACCGCATCTTTGAGCCAATCCCAGTACTGCACATACAGCGGATTGGCCAGGCCCAGTTTCTTGCTGATCTCCGCCTGCTGCTCAGGAGTTGCGGACAATCCGTAGAGCGCGGCGGCGACGCTGCCTGGGATCAACGATACGAGTACGAAGGTCAGGGACGATATCAGCAGTAGCAAGGGGATAGCCTGCACGACCCGACGTCGAATGAGCACGATCATGGCATCACACTCCTCTCGCTACTGCCGATATTCGTCTCGATCACTGCGCCGGCGGCGAGTAGTACCCGACTTCCAAACCCAACTGACCGCCCGGATACTTCGGGCCAAGCTGCAGGTTCCCGATCTTTCCGGGTCGAACAAACGTGATCGCGTCCACATCGAACAGGCCGATCGTCCAGGCCTGCTTCAGGCTGTAGATCTCTACATCCTGATACAACTTCTCGGCGGCGGCGCCATTGAGACTATTGGCCTTGTTGATCTTCGCGGTGACGTACGGCTGCGGATTGTGGAACGGATTGAACAATGCCTTCGGGCCGAAGACCGCGGTCGCCATCTGCGGCATCGGCTGCGCGCCGTAGCCCCACACGAATGAGGGATACTTGCCGTTGAACAAGTCGACGACAGCCTCGTTGTGCGTTGGATCTTCCTTGATCTTGACCTTGATTTTGACCTTTTCGAGCTGGCTGGCAATAGCCTGAACCACCGGGTCGAAACCCATATCCCGACTGGCGATCATCGGCAGGGTGAAGCCATTGGCATAACCCGCCTCAGCGAGGAGCTTCTTCGCCTTACCAGGATTGTAGTTGTAGTACTTTTCGTATCCCGGCGCGTAGCCCTGATAGCCCTTGATCTGCGTTTCGTCGTTTGCCGTCGCATAGTCGTTGAACAGGGCCTTGGCGATGGTGGGTCGGTCGATCGCATATGCGATCGCCTGCCGGACCTTTTGATTAGCCAACGGCTTGACCAGTTTGCCGCCGAAATCGGTCAGCCACAATGCCTGCCAGGTGGATGCCACCGCGTGCACGTCCATACCGGCGGACTTTGCCGCGGACACCTCGGTCGAATCGCCGGTAACCAGGTCGACCTGGCCGTCCCGGAGCGCATTGAACGCGGCGTTGGCGTTGGCAATGACTTTCAGCGTCACAGTCTTATAACGCTTGAGCGTCTTGTTCCAGTAATGCGGATTTTGCACGTAGACGTATGTACTTCCCGTGACCGTCCGCGAGGCATCCAGCATGTACGGCCCAGTGCCATCGGTTGTGGTGCCGGTCGTCTTCTTACCAACGATGTCGCCGCACATCCCGTTCTGGTCGAACGAGGCCGGCAGGTCCGCCACCGGTGAGGAGAACTTCATGACCACAGTGTGCGAATCGCTCGCCTCAACCGACGTCATCGCGCCGATATACGTTGCACACGTGGTGCCCGAGTTCATCTCAGCTTTGATGGTGTCGGCGACATCTTGCGACGTCATCGTTGCGCCATCGCTGAACTGTACATTCGGCCGGATTTGCACTGTGAAGGTCTTATTCCCGTCGCTGGCCTTCCACGACGTCGCAAGGTCCGGCACCCATTTGCCCTGCGGCGTGTAGCGAATGAGCGGGTCATAGGCGAGCGAAGCGAAGTCCGTGTCGCCGCCGCCGTTATCAAGCTTTTCCGGATTCATCGTTGTGGGCGAGCCAGGCTCGGCAATGGTCAGGCTCGTGGGATCTGTACCGCCTGAGGTAGATGCGGTCTGGCCCGACCCGCCGCTGCACGCCACAACCACGCCGCTCAACAAAGCGATCGAGGCCGTCGCACCCGCCAGGCGATACACCTGACGCGTAAACGGTTTGTCCTTCATCTGAACGTCCTTTCAAATGCGGACGGCATCCGCAGCCAGCCGCTTACCCCAGGCGTGCAGCTACAGCCATACGGAAATCGTTGCTGCAATATAACAGCGGTCTCAGAGGCGGTCAAGCGGGTTCCGCACGCCACCCAAAGCGAGCAAATCTCGGGAAAGCCGCTCGCCGTTGGCCGAAAGCGGCGCACTGTTCGGCCAGTTCTCAGAGCCACTTCAGTCACGGTTTCTGCCCTATCCGCCGTGCTGTTACGGCCGAGAATTCCGAATACTGGAAAAGTTGCCGCCAAATGAGCGCTTGTTGACGCCGCCGCTTATCCATCCTATTGTAGCTGCCATACACCGATGCTGAATGTCATCCAGCAATGCTATAGCCAATTGGGAGCAGTGCAGTGACCGCCGATGGGTTCTACGACGTGGTCGTCACGCAACGTAGGCAAGAAGCAGCGGAGGTCGTCTCGTTGCACATCGCCGCGGCAAATGGCTTAGCGCTTCCGGATTGGCAGCCCGGGGCACACATCGATATCCGGCTTCCGTCGGGCGCCATTCGTCAGTATTCGCTGTGCGGTCCGATCGACGACGACACCTATCGGGTCGCGGTCCTGCGCGAGGCAAACGGACGGGGCGGTTCGGCTGAGGTTCATGACAAGCTCAGGCCCGGTGACACGCTGTCGATTCGTGGGCCGCGCAATCAATTCCCGCTCGTGGACGCGGACAATTATCTCCTATTGGCGGGTGGGATAGGGGTGACGCCGATTCTCGCCATGGCCCGCGAACTTGCCGCAGCCGGCAAACCCTGGCAGCTGTTCTACGGCGGCCGGTCGCATCAGTCGATGGCGTTTGTCGACGAACTGAAGGCTCTCGACGGCGCAGTGCACATCGTCGATGAATCCGAGTACGGGCTGCTTGATCTGCCATCCATTCTCGGGGTGGCCACACCCGAAACGGCAATCTACTGCTGCGGCCCACCAGGCATGATCACTCACTGCGAGGCAAGCTGCGCCGCACTTTCGTTGGACCGCAACCTGCACACGGAACACTTCACGGCACCGTCCGAGCGAGTGCGCCCGGTCGATCGCTCACCATCTAGTTTCGAGGTCGAGTTACATCGAACCGGCCACGTTCTCACTGTCTCATCCGGACAGTCGATTCTCGGTGCCGTACGCGAGGTTCTGCCCGACGTCGCTTACTCCTGCCAGGACGGCTATTGCGGGACGTGTGAGACCACCGTCCTGGACGGCGTGCCCGAGCATCACGATGACTTCCTCACCGAGAGCGAGCGCGAATCCAACGAAACGATGATGATTTGCGTTGGCCGATCCAAAACACCGCGGCTCGTCCTGGACCTTTAGATAACAGGGCGGACGCTGCGGTGCTGCTCAGGAGTATCCACGAGCGTGGAGTTTGTAGAGTTCCGCGTAGGTTCCGCCTTTGGCTATGAGGATCTTGTGCGGGCCGATCTCAGTGATGCGGCCCTGCTCGAGCACGACGACGAGGTCCGCAGCGGCCACGGTGGAAAAGCGGTGTGTGATCAGCAATGTGACCGCGGCGTCGTGGGCTGCCGCCGCGTAGCGCTCGAACAGCGCGTGCTCTGTTGTCGCATCGAGCGCGGAGGTCGGCTCGTCGAGCGCGAGAATGAGCGGCGCGGCACGCATCATCCCGCGCGCGATCGCGAGCCGCTGCCATTGACCACCGGACAATTCGACGCCATCGGGCCATCGGGTACCCAACTGCGTCGCAAGCCCGTCCGGCAGCGAGTCCAGGACATCATCGCTCGCGCCGGCATGCAACGCCCGGAGCACGTCCGGCTCGCTGTCGATCCGCTGGAGTTCCCCCACGCCCACAGATTCGCCCGCGGTGAATTCGAAATTGGCGTGATCCTGGAATGCACCCGAGCACCGGGTTCGCCATTCAGTCAGGTCGATTTCGGCCAGGTCGACACCGTCGATGAGAATTCGGCCGGAGGTCGGCGCGTACATTCCGGTCAGTAATTTCACCAGCGTGGACTTTCCGGCGCCATTTTCACCGACGAACGCGACAACGGTCCCGGCCGGGAGGTCGAGTGTGACGCCGCTGATCGCGTCGGAATCGGCGTCATTGTAGCGATAGCTGACATTCTCCAACCGAATTCCTTGCCGAAGGATCGCGGGCGGCTGATGTACTCCGGAATAGCGGCGGTGCACGTCCTCGGCGTAATCCTGCAGCCATACGAACCGGGTCGCGCTGCGAACGGCATCCCCGGCCCATTTCACCGCGCCGACGATATTGCCGCTGACGCTCTGCAACGTGGCGAGCGCGGTAATCGCGATTGTGAACGTCTGCACACCGATCCGGCCATGAATGGCGTCCTCGAGCATCCAGCCGAGAATTCCGACCGCGGCGCCGAAATACACCAGCCCGTTGATCAGATCCAGCAGCATGTAGTTGCGCGCGTACCGGATGGTCGGAAGCTGCCAGCGCCATGTCGATTCGCGAATGATTCTCCGTAATTCCTGCTGCAACCCGAATACCCGGATCTCCGCGCCGGCATCGAGCCCGCGACTCATGTCGACGAGCTCGTTGACGCGCCGGCTGTGCGGGCTCCCCTGCTCCTCGACCTCCTTGTCCCAACCTACCGTTCGACCGGTCAGCAGGATCCGCGGAATACCGAGCACGACAAGGATGATCAGCCGCCAATCCGCGGTGAGCGCGACGGCGAGCGAGGTTGCCGCCCACGCGCAGGTATTGAGCAGCCCCAGCAGCGCGTTCAATCCACCACCTATTGCGCCGGAGTAGTCCCGGAACATCTGCAGCTTGTCCAGCAGCTCCGGGGATTCCTGGTGATCCAGGGTTTCGATCGAACCCATGATCGTCGCGATCCGGTGCGAGAAAACAAAGCCGATCGTGTTCATTTGCCGGAGTCTGGCGTTATTCCCGAGTACGGACAGCGCCATCTGAATAGCGGTCGTACCGATCAGGCCGATTACGGCGACCAGCAGTTGAGTCGCATCGTGATGTACGGCACCGACCGCGAAGAGCCCATAGAACAAGGGGTTCAGCGCGCGCAATGCGCTGCCCGCCGTCTCGGCCAGACATAACAGGCTCTGCAGCGGAGCAACCCGAACAGTAGTGACGATGACCAGCCACAGCGCGCGAACGGTCCTCATCACGACTCCCCCGTTCCGGCCTGGGCGAACCGCTTGGCCTGCAAGGCGAACATCGTGGCGTACTCGCCGCCACGGGCGAGTAATTCCTCGTGGGTTCCGTCCTCGGTAATTCGCCCGGCGGCGCCATCGAGAACGACAATTCGCTCGGCCCGGCGAACGGTCGCGAGTCGGTGACTGACCAGCACTGTCGTAACGCCGTGCGTGACCTCGAGGAACCGGTCGAATAGCTCTGCCTCGCCGCGTACGTCGAGCGCGGCGGTCGGCTCATCGAGCACGAGAATCCGCGCACCCGCGCCCACTGCCGCGAGCGCCCGGGCGAGCGCGACCCGCTGCCATTGCCCGCCGGAAAGGTCCGTGCCGCCGGCATATTGCGGCGACAGCACGGTATCCCAATCGCGGTCGAGTCGCGCCAGTACGTCCGACGCCGCCGCGTCCGTCATGGCTCGTTCCAAAAATGCCGTGTCCGATCGGCATTCGAGCGCTCCGAAGCCGACGTTGTCCCGCAGCGACAGCGGATAATGCACAAAATCCTGGAAGATCACCGCAACAGCACCGCGAACGGCAGCATCGCTGAATGCGTCCTTGCCCGCGACGTGCACGGTTCCGCTATCTGTTTCGTACAACCCAGCCAGCAGTTTGATCAATGTCGATTTTCCGGCGCCGTTGACTCCCACAATCGCGATCGACTGCCCAGCCGGGATGTACAGGTTCAGCCGACGCAACGTGGGCTCAGACCGGGTGGGATAGGTGAAGGTGACGTCGTCGAATTCAATGTCGGCAACGCATTCGAGCGGATGACGCGCGGGTGGCTCCGGCGCGTTACTCAGCGGCGGTAGGCCGAGTTGTGTCCGCGTCCCACCTAGCTGTTTCAGCATGCCGGCGATTCGCAGCAGGCCGGATTGTGCATCGGGCTGCATTCCGAAGGCATCCAGGGCGAGCAGCGCGAGTACGTACGTCGTCAGCGACGACGCACCGACCCGCCCGCGATACGCATCGTGGGCCAGCAACGCAAGCGCGCCGCCCAGGACCACGAGCAGCACGGCGACACCAAGGAAAGTGGGCCTCAATCTGCGGTTCGACCCGCGCCACATCCGGCCGGCCGCCTGCGTCCAGAGCACCCGATAGCGCTCGCCGAGCCAGCTGACCATGCCGAACAGCCGGACTTCTTTTGCCGCCCAGGTCGAAACCATGATTTTGGCGAGATAGTCGGCCCGCTGCCGACCCATCGGAGGCGAATTGCCGAATAAAGCATCGAGTAGATCCTCGATCCAATGCGACATCGCCCGAGAGGACAGCAGGAACGCGGCCGCGACAACGAACGGCACCCACCAGCGCCAACCCGCCAGCACGATCACCGAGCCGAGTCCGATCAGCCGGATCTGGAGCATCTGCCACGTACCGGTGAGGCCGAATCGGAACAACCAATGCCGACTGCTGATCGCAATGTTTTCCAGATCGCCGGCGAATTCGGTGTCCAGCGGGGCGAGGCTCTGCGAATGCAGGCCGGCCTCGACGATGAGATCGTTGATCCGCACCCGGTAGCGCGCCCAAATCCGCGGATTCGACATTGACAACACGGCCTGCTGCAACTGCCCGAGCACAGTGGCGGCGGCGAATACCGCGAACCAGGCCCACATCGTCCCGGTACCAGTGTGGTGCGCGAAAACCGCGTAGAGCGCGCCGATCAGTTGGCCGGTAGCGACCATTCCCATGATCGACGAGCCGGCGCCGACGAGCGTGGCGAAAAGGCTGACGATGCTCCATCCCGGCGCTACCTGGCGTAGCAGCCGGGCATGACTGCGATACCGAAATACGAAATCGAGAACTGACGAGAACAAGGTGGCTCCAGCCGGTGCGCGGGCCCGTGGCTAAGCAATGCCACGTCAAGCCCAGGGCGGACATCGACGATCGCCTGCAGGAGTCGCAGGCAGGAGCATCGGCGTCCGCGCGCAGCTATAAGCCACCGCAGAGATTTAGCGGGACGGCCTCTCGGCCGCAGCTGGCGCGTCAGACCGAAGCACGGTCGGGGTCATCTGAACCACCTCGATCTATTCCGAAGGGTGTTGCGAGCACTGTAGAGCACACCCGCAAAGTAATCAGCCGGTTTTACGGCAATACGTGCAGGGCCGCACGAACGCTTATGCCGAAAGGATTTGGCTTAGTTCGAAATCAGGGTCGTGAAATGATCAGGACCAGCGAGCCATCGAAGGTGGGCTGGGTCTGCAATTCGCCGTACCGGTGATCCCAAGCTTTAGACCAAGCCGAGTGCGAGCATGGCGTCGGCGACCTGGGTGAATCCGGCGATGTTCGCCCCACTGAGGTAGTCGCCCGGCCGTCCGTACTCGTCGGCGGTGGCCAAGCAGCGGTCGTGGATAGCGCTCATGATCTCGGCCAGTCGCGTCTCCGTGTGCTCGAAACTCCACGAGTCGCGCGAGGCATTCTGCTGCATCTCCAGCGCACTGGTCGCCACACCACCGGCGTTGGCGGCCTTGCCGGGCGCGAACAGCACACCAGCCTCGGCCAGCAGCTTGACCGCATCCGGGGTGGTCGGCATGTTCGCGCCTTCAGCCACAATGCGGCATCCGTTGTGGATCAGGTTGGTCGCGTCGGCGCCGTTCAGCTCGTTCTGGGTCGCGCACGGCAGCGCAATGTCGCACGGCACCTGCCAGATCGAGCCGCTGGTCTGCAGCTGGACGTCGGCGCCCCGCGCGGCGGCGTAGTCGGCGATCCGGCCGCGCTGCACCTCTTTGACCGTCTTGAGCAGGTCCAGGTCGATGCCCTTCTCGTCGACCACGTATCCCGAGGAGTCCGAGCAGGCGACTACGCGGCCACCGAGCTCGTGCACCTTCTCGATCGCGTACAGCGCGACGTTGCCCGACCCGGACACCACAACTCGCTTGCCGCTGAAATCTTCCCCCTGCGTGGCGAGCATCGACTCGACAAAGAACACCGTGCCGTACCCGGTGGCCTCGGTACGGACCTGCGACCCACCCCAGCTCAGGCCCTTACCGGTCAGCACCCCGGACTCGTAGCGGTTGGTGATCCGCTTGTACTGGCCGAACAGGTAGCCGATCTCCCGGCCACCGACACCGATGTCCCCGGCCGGCACGTCGGTGTGCTCACCGATGTGCCGATACAGCTCGGTCATGAACGACTGACAGAAGCGCATCACCTCGGCGTCCGAGCGACCCTTCGGGTCGAAGTCGGACCCGCCCTTGCCTCCGCCGATCGGCATGCCGGTCAGCGCGTTCTTGAAGATCTGCTCGAAACCCAGGAACTTCACGATTCCCAGATATACCGACGGGTGGAAGCGCAGCCCGCCCTTGTACGGGCCGAGCGCGGAGTTGAACTCCACGCGGAACCCCCGGTTGATCTGCACCGCCCCGGCGTCGTCGACCCAGGGCACTCGGAAGATGATCTGCCGCTCCGGCTCGCACAGCCGCTGGATGATCGCCGCGTCGGCGTACTCCGGGTGCTTGGCGATCACGGGCCCCAGGCTGTCCAGCACCTCGTGGGTGGCCTGGTGAAACTCAGTCTCGCCAGCGTTCCGACGCAGTACGTCCTCGTAGATCGCGTGCAGCTTCTCATCCAACAACGGCATCCGATTTAGCCCTTCTGTAATGCTGGTCCTGGTGCGGTGAGGTCTCTCTCCGTACGGGCCGACATGGCAGTCGGCGCAGGGCACAGCCAGGTTCGGGCAAGTCGATCGGGACCTCGAGTCGGGACGCTCGTCGTTGAAAATCCGCAACTTTCCAAAGCACATTTTAGCCTGACCCGCTCACGGCCCGGCCGTGCGGTGGCTCGACTCATGCGTGCAGTCAGTCACACGGTCCGGTACGTACGGGTTGGGCCGCGATCGATCAGTTCCGTCCTGATACTCAGCAGTTGATGCCCCAGTAGCGGCTGGTCGACTGTCGATCCGGGTGCTCGCCGATCGTGTAGGAGGTGACGGGCCTACCGATACGGCCCACCCGGGCGAAAGGGATATGCGTTCGATGCATTCAATCAGAGTCACCATGAGCGTCACGCTGGACGGCGTCGTGCAGGGCCTCGGCCGTCCCGACGAGGACACCCGCGACGGCTTCACACACGGTGGGTGGGGCATCAAATATCAGGACGAAATCATGGCCCAGGAAATGGGCAAGGGCATGCGCCGGCCCGGGGACATGCTTTTCGGCCGGCGTACCTGGCAGGACTTCATTACGACCTGGGGCCGACGCGAGGACGGTAACCCATTCACCACGCACATGAACGCGGCCACGAAATACGTCGCCTCGACCACTCTCGCCGACGCCGACGGCTGGCAGAATTCGGTGCTGCTACGCGGAACCGCGGCTGTCGCCAAATTGAAGGCACAACCTGGCAAGGACCTGTCAATCATCGGCAGCGCATCGCTCGTGCGTAGCCTGCACGCCGCCGGCCTGATCGACCACTACACCCTGCTGATTTACCCGTTAACCCTCGGCACCGGCGCACGCCTATTCGACGCCCCAGCGCCGCTGACCGAATTCACGCTCACCGACAGCATCGCGACCACCAAAGGCGTCATCATTGCCCATTACGACCGCCAGGTCTCATCCGATGCATCCTCTGGCGATCAGTCTCAATAATCCCAGCAGGTTTGGCTCGGTCCATTAGTGCGCTACGCGCGGTCTTCGCCTTCTTGATGCAAAACTTCGAGGCCGTTCGAGAACCAGTTCACCGAGTCCAACCAAGGGGTCAGCAACCGCTGGCTGCGGCGGAACTGGCGGAGGGCCTGCGCGTCGGCAGCGGCGATGGCCGGGTTAAGTCGATACAGCCGGGAGACAACAGACAGCAGTTCGTCAGCGACAGCTCTGACTTCGGCTGTTGAGTCACGCTGGGGATCGGTCATTGTTCGTCCTCGCTGAAGTCCGTGAGCCCAGCGAACGCTGAGGTCTCCTATCGTTGCCTACGCCGTACCCCGCGGCAACAGCGCAGATGACGCCCGGAAAAGGATCAAGAGAGTGAAGCAGGACATACTCTTCGATCATGATGGTGTGGATACCGAATTCTGGTATTACAGAGCTGGAGAACGCGCCCTGCCGGACATCGGTTTGACTCTGGACAGCGATCAATAACTCCGGGACCTGAGCCAGGGATTGGGGATTTGGGCCCAAGCCAGGGGCGGCGGGTATTGACGAACAGACCATTTTGAGATTATCCATGAAAGGCGCCAGGTTAGACAATTCATGGATTTCGTTCTTGTTCGCGAAGACTACAACTTCGCCCAGCCGCACCCGGCTCTGATCGAATTGAAAGATATCAGCCTTAGTGCAATCTGAAGATCCCTCCGCCAGCTGACCAGGCATGACTGCCTATGTGGGCACACGGGCGGCGGTGTGGATGATGCGTCAGCCGATCGAAGGATGGGCGCGCACTTGAGCGACTTGTGTCCTTAACCAAAGGTTCGCCTCGCGGCCCCGCCTACTACAAGAAATGTCGATACCGTCCCCCTGCCGCGGAGCGCATCAGGGGGAGCGAAATGCATCAAAGCTTGCACGTCGTTCGCGCGGAATTGGCAATTCCTTTGGCAGCTCGACGAGCTGCAACCT